>JBKPBZ010000313.1:0-20194 GCA_046727115.1 Actinomycetota bacterium
CAGACGTGCGTGGCCCCGGACTACGTCCTGGCCCGGGAGGAGGTCCTGGAGCCGCTGCAGGCCGCGCTGATCAAGGCCATCGCGGCGCTCTTCGGGGCGGACCCGGCGGCGAGCCCGTCCTACGGCCGGATTGTCGATGACCGCCACTTCGCACGCCTCGCTGCCCTGGCCGACGCCAGCACGGTGGTGCACGGGGGACAGCGCGACGCCGCCAGAGGCTACTTTGCGCCGACGCTGCTGCGGCCGGCGCCCGGCGACGCCGTCATGGCGGAAGAAATCTTCGGACCGCTGCTGCCGCTGGTGGGCGTGCGCGGGCTCGACGAGGCCATCGAGGAGGTCAACGGCCGGGCCAAACCGCTGGCCCTCTACGTCTTCAGCAAGGATCCGGCCACGCGCCGTGCCTTTGCCGAGCGGACCTCGTCCGGGGCGCTGTGCTTCGACGTTCCGGCGGCCCACCTCTCCGTCCCCGGGCTTCCCTTCGGCGGGGTCGGCGGCAGCGGCATGGGGGCCTACCACGGGGAACATTCGGTGCGGACGTTCTCGCATGAGCGCTCCACACTGGACAAGCCGCTGTGGCCGGACACGCTGGAACTCATCTACCCGCCGTACACCCGGACCAGGCACCGGATCATCGACGCGCTGGTGGCGCCGGTCGGAAAACGGGGCGGGTCCTAACCGGCTTCCACGCCGTCCCATTCGACCTCGACCCAGCGCGTCCCCTCGTCGTCCCAGGACTCCGAGTGGCCCAGCTGGGCGATGTCATCGAAGCTGACCTCGATGCCTTGGCGGTGCAGGGTGTCCCGGAGCTCCTCGGTGGCCGCGCGGACGGCCGCAGCGATTACTTCGGGCCTGTCGGAGGCGACGGGCCGGGAGGCTGAATAGCTTTTGCTCATGGACCCCATCCTTCTCGATCGGGCTCCGCGGGGAAACCCCTTTGGGCCCTGCAGCACAAGCCCTTAACCTGAGCCCCTTCAGCTCAGTCCTGACGTGCTGTGCCGAGCCGGTGCATCGTCTCGGCCAGCAGCTCCACGAACAGCTGGACCTGGGCGGTCCGCTTCTCGTTCAGCAGCAGGGCGAAAACATTCCGGGCCAGCCGGATCTCCGGGACATCGAGGACCACCACGCCTGCCGGCCGGTGCCGCAGGGCGAGTTCGGGGACCAGGGCGGCGCCGAGCCCGGCGGCAGCCATCTCCAGGCTGGCGTGGAAGTCATCGCTGTAGGCCACCACGCGGGGGTGCAGGTTGCAGCTCGCGAAGAGGCGTTCGATCACCGTGGCGTCGGACGTGCCGGGGTGGTGCATGATCCAGGGCATGTCCGAGAGATGCGGTGCGGCCACCTTGGAATCCGTGCCGATGCCCCAGGCCGCCGGCAGCACCACCCGGAAGTCGTCGTCGCCGATCCACTGCCGGTCCACGGTGTGCGGCCAGGCGAGGCCGGACTGTCCCACCTGGTACACCAAGGCAACGTCGAGTTCGCCGCCGGTCCGCAGCCCCTGGATGGTCTGGGCCGGTTCCGCGACCGAGACGCGCAGGTCGATGCCGAGCTTCTTCCAGGCCGGGTTCTGCAGGATCGGCGGGAGCACATAGGTGGCGAGGCTCGGGAAGATGCCCAGCCGCAGCTCCTGGCTGGGGCTCTCCTTCGCCCGGGAGGCGGCGGCCATGAGTGTCTCGATGTCGGTCAGCACCTTGGCGGCGTGCCGTGTCATCACGACGGCGGCTTCCGTGGGCTGGATGCTGCGGGCCGCCCGCTGGAACAACGTGACGCCGGTGTCGCGTTCCAGCGCCGACATCTGCTGGGAGACGGCCGAGGCCGTGTAGCCGAGCCGGGCGGCGGCGGCCGCAAACGATCCCAGCCGGATCACTTCCACGAGGGTCCGCAGGTGGACGGGGTTGATCAAGGGCTGCCCTTCGCCTGGTAGCGGTCCACGGAGCCGGGACCGGAATTCCCGCTTCATTGTGGCATATCCGGCCGTCCGGGGGCCCCACCCGGGCTTCCGAGTCCGGGGACACAGGCGCCGGACTGAAAGCCGAACGGAAAAATGCGGAATCCATACTCATCCGGCCACCCTGCGGCAACGAATTGCCCACAAGAGACTTCGGGTTAGAGAACATTTCGGGCTAATCAACAGCCCTAATCAACAGCGCTAAACAACGGGAGCAGACAAGTGTCGCAAGCAGCAGGGATTCCGGCAGGGCGGCGGGTTGCCGTCATCGGCAGCGGCGTGGCGGGGCTGACCGCAGCGTACGTGCTGAACGGGCAGGACAGGGTAACCCTCTTCGAGGCGGACTCCCGGTTGGGCGGCCACGCCCACACGCACGATGTGCCGCAGCAGAACGGGCCCACCCTGGGCGTGGACACGGGCTTCATTGTCCACAACGAGCGGACCTATCCCACGCTCCTGCGCCTGTTCGCCGAGCTCGGCGTCCAAACCCAGGACTCGGAAATGAGCATGTCCGTCCGCTGCGACGGCTGCGGGCTGGAATACGCCGGCGCACGGCCCAAGGGGAGCGGCATCATTCCCCGGCCGTCCACCCTGCTGCGCGGCCGCTACCTGCGGATGCTGCTGGAAGTCACCCGGTTCCACCGCAGGGCCCGCGCCCTGCTGGCCGAACCCTCCGTCGGCCCCTCCGCCGGCACCGGCGCCGGCGCGGGGGCAGAACTTACCCTGGGCGAGTTCCTGGCCCGGGAGAAATTCAGCAGCTACTTCATCTCGCACTTCATGACCCCCGTGGTCAGCGCCGTCTGGTCCTGCGACCCCACCACCGCGCTGGCCTACCCGGCCCGCTACCTGTTCACCTTCCTGGGCCACCACGGCCTGCTCGGCGTCAAGGGCTCGCCGCAGTGGCGGACAATCACCGGCGGCTCGCGCAGCTACGTCGACAAGGTGGCAGAGACCCTGCCGGACATCCGGCTCGCCAGCCCCGTCACCGCCGTGCACCGGCACCCCGACGGCGTGGACGTCACCTCCGCGCTCGGTGCCGGGACCGTGCGCGAGACCTTTGACGCCGTCGTCATCGCCACGCACCCGGCACAGGCCCTGCGCGTGCTGACCGACGCTTCGGCCGCCGAGCGGGACGCCCTGGGCGGCATGCCGTACTCGGTGAACCAGACCGTCTTCCACCGCGACCAGGCCGTGCTGCCGGCCAGCCCCAACGCCCAGGCCTCCTGGAACTACCGGCTGCCGTCCTGCGACGCCCGGCCGGACAAGGTCCTGGTCAGCTACGACATGACCCGGCTGCAGCGGCTGGAGCCGGCGGACGGCGGCCGGTACATCGTCAGCCTCGGCGAATCCGAGCTGATCGACGACGCCGCGGTCCTGGACCGAATGGTCTACGAGCACCCGCAGTACACCCCGGAGTCGCTGCGGGCGCAGCAGCGGATCCTCGGGCTCGGCGACGAGCGCCTGGCGTTCGCGGGCGCTTACCACGGCTGGGGATTCCACGAGGACGGCGCCTTGTCCGGCCTCAAGGCTGCCGCCCGGCTGGGCCGCGGCTGGGAACCGGTCAACATCGGCATTGTGGCCGGGGACTCGGACCTTCAGCGGGCCACGGTTCAGCCGGCCACGGTGGAGGCGCCATGAGCGCACAGCAGGCCACCCGCCGGGCCGCCACCCACAGCACTGCCCTTGGGGGCGCAGCCATCTACCGCACAGTCATCTCGCACGTGCGGCGCACCCCGCTGCGCAACGCCTTCACCTACCGCAGCTACAGCTGGTATGTCGACGTCGACCACCTCCCGCAGCTCCCGCGCCTGCTCCGGCCGCTGGCCGGCTTCCGGGTGGAGGACCACCTGGGCGATCCGGACGGCACCCTGCGCGGCAACGTGGAACGCTACCTTGCCACCCAGGGGATCGGGCCCGCCCAGGGCAACGGGCTCGACGGCGGACGCATCACCATGCTCGCCAGCGCCCGGGTGCTCGGGCACGTCTTCAACCCGCTGAGCGTGTTTTGGTGCCATGACGCCGCCGGCGAGCTGCGCTGCGTCGTCGTCGAGGTCCACAACACCTACGGGGAACGGCACTGCTACCTCCTCGAAACAGACGCCACCGGCCGGGCGAGCGTGCCGAAAGCCTTTTACGTCTCGCCGTTCAACGACGTCGACGGCGAGTACCGCATGAAGCTCCCCGAACCCGGCGAACGGCTCGCCGTATCGATCGTCCTGGAACGGGAGGGCCAGCAGCCCTTCGTCGCCACCCTGGACGGCGTCCGCCGCGAAGCCACCCTGCGGAACATCGCGTCCGCGGCGCTCGCGGTACCCGTGGCCCCGCTGCGCGTCGCGGCACAGATCCGCTGGCAAGGCATCAGGCTGTGGGCGCGCCGCCTGCCCATCATCAAGAAACCACACCACCCTTCACAGGAGGCAGTTCAGTGACAATGACCGAAGCGACCGGATCCGTTACGGGACGGGCACAGGGCACCACGCGCAGCAGCGCCATGAACGGCAGCGCCGTAAACAGCAGCGCCGTAAACGGCAGCGCCGTAAACAGCAGAGTGCCGTACACCGTTCCCCAGCCGCCCGTCACCGTCGACGCCGCCATCTGGCCCAGCATCGCTGCGGTGCCCTCGAGCCTCAAGGCCCGTGTGGCCGGACGCGCTGCGGACGCCATCTTCAAGGCGGCCGTGCGCCGGCTGCCGCTGGAAGTCCGCTACCCGGACGGCACGGTATTGGGTAAAGCCGGGTTCGGTAAGGCAGCGCTGGAGCAGGCCGCCCCGGGCGAAGTGTCCTCGGACCCGACTCCCGCCGGCACCGCCTATCCCGTCATGACCATCAACCGGCCGGAAGCCTTCGCCACCCGGCTCGGCGACGGCGGCCTCATCGGCCTCGGCGAGTCGTACATGGCCGGAGACTGGGACGCCGATGACCTCACCGCCGTCATGGAGGTGTTCGCCTCCCGCGTCGGCACGCTGGTGCCCGTGCCGCTGCAGAAGCTGCGCGGCCTCTACCTGCCGCACCAGCCGCGCAGGGAGCGGAACACGGAGAAGAACACCCGCTCCAACATCTCGCGGCACTACGACCTCTCCAACGAGCTCTTCGCCTCGTTCCTGGACAGCACCATGACGTACTCCAGCGCGTTGTTCCCGGAAAGCGGCGATGCCCTGCGGAACGTGCCGTGGGACGGGCTGGCCGCCGCCCAGCAGGCCAAGATCGACCGCCTGCTGGACAAGGCCGGCGTCAAGGAAGGCACCCGCGTCCTGGAAATCGGCACCGGCTGGGGCGAGCTGGCCCTGCGCGCCGCAGCCCGCGGCGCCACGGTGTACTCCGTCACCCTCTCCAGCGAACAGCAGGAGCTGGCCCGCCAGCGCGTGGCCGAGGCCGGCTACGCCGACGCCGTCACGATCGAGCTCAAGGACTACCGCGCCGTGGAGGGCGAGTACGACGCAGTCGTCTCGGTCGAAATGATCGAGGCCGTCGGCTTCGAATACTGGGCGACGTACTTCCAGACCATCGAGCGGGTCCTTGCCCCCGGCGGCAAGGTGGCCATCCAGGCCATCACGATCGCCCACGACCGGCTCATGGCCACCCGCACCAGCTACACCTGGGTGCACAAGTACATCTTCCCCGGCGGGGTCATCCCGTCCGTCCGCGCCATCGAAGACATCACCGAGAAGCAGACCGGACTGCGCGTGCGCGAACGCCTCGCCATGGGCGAACACTATGCCCAGACCCTGCGGCTCTGGGAGGAGCGGTTCATGGCCGGTGCGGACGAGGTAGGGGCCATGGGCTTCGACGCCGTCTTCCAGCGGATGTGGCTGTTCTACCTGTGCTACTCCCGGGCCGGGTTCGAAACCGGCTACCTCGACGTGCAGCAGATCGTGCTCGACCACGCTGCTTCGAAGAGTGCCGCCACCAAGGGCGCTAACTGAACGCCTGGTGTTAGAACAATCACGATCCCCAAGAGGCGGGCACCACGGTGCCCGCCTCTTTCGTGTTGCCGGACACCAGATGTAGTGGCCGGGGCCACCGTAGCGCCTGCATCCGGAGGGGCGCGACACGCCGTCTGCGGTGCGACACGCGGGGGTGATTAATGTGGGTAACTACTGCACAGGGTGTGGATTTCGTCCGCCAAAACGGCTGAAATCCGGACATTTGGAGGGCCCCCTCCTGTGGATTAAAGGTGGGTTAAATGACATACTTGTAATACATCATCTTGGGGTCCGCGTGAGGCTCTTGCACTACATGTAGTATCGACATACAGTTCCAGCAGAGCATCAGGGCGGGACAGCCGGAGCCGGGATAGCGCTCCACAGAAGACTTCAACAAAGGGGACAGGACCATGACCGTTACGGTTTACACGAAGCCGGCCTGCGTTCAGTGCAACGCGACCTACCGCGCGCTGGACAAGAAGGGCATCGCCTACCAGAGCGTCGACATCTCCCAGGATGCGGAGGCCCTTGAGCGACTGAAGTCCCTGGGCTACATGCAGGCTCCCGTCGTCGTCACCGACCAGGATCACTGGTCCGGTTTCCGTCCGGACAAGATCGAGGAACTGGCGCAGGCCGCCGCCGTCGCTGTAGCCTGAAACGCTCAAAGGCCTGAAGCGCCCAATACTCTGAAATGCCTAATCCTCTGAAATGCTCAGGGGCGCCGCTACCAGGCAAGAATTCACGGTAGATGAGGTGACCACCGTGGTTGTAACAACAGATGATCGGGTGGCTGCCGCGGCTGACAGCGGGGAAGCGGTCAGCACAGCGGCTCCCGAGCTAACGCACTGCCGCCTCATCTACTTTTCCTCCACCTCCGAAAACACGGCACGCTTCATTGCGAAGCTGGGCGTCGACGCCGCCAGGATCCCCCTCTACCCGAGGGACGCTCCGCTGGTGGCCCGGGAGCCCTACGTGCTGGTGTTGCCGACCTACGGCGGCACCGGGGGAGAGGGATCTGTTCCAAAGCAGGTCATCAGGTTTTTGAACGACCCGGGCAACCGGAAGCTGATCCGCGGAGTGATCGGCGCAGGGAACACCAACTTCGGGGACAACTACTGCATGGCCGGCGACATCATCGCCGCCAAGTGCAAGGTCCCGCACCTATATCGCTTCGAACTCATGGGGACGCCGGAAGACGTCAACCGCGTACAACAAGGATTGGAAGAGTTTTGGACACGACTGTCGCAGACACAGCAGTAACTGAGGGCGCAGGCACCCACGCGGCCGCCGCCGCCGTCGAAAAGCAGGAAAAGCACGAGATGCCGGCCGCCTACAAGGGCCTGGGCTACCACGAGCTCAACGCCATGCTGAACCTCTACGGCCCCAACGGAGAGATCCAGTTCGAGGCCGACCGCGAGGCCGCGCACCAGTACTTCCTGCAGCACGTGAACAACAACACCGTGTTCTTCCACGACCTCGAGGAAAAGCTCGACTACCTCGTCAAGAACGAGTACTACGAGCGCGAGACCCTCGACCAGTACACGATGAACTTCATCCGCGAGCTCTACAACCGCGCGTACAAGAAGAAGTTCCGCTTCGAGACCTTCCTCGGCGCCTTCAAGTTCTACACCTCCTACACGCTGAAGACGTTCGACGGAAAGCGCTTCCTGGAGCGCTACGAGGACCGCGTCTGCATGGTGGCCCTGCACCTGGCCCGCGGCGACGAGAAGCTCGCCACGCAGATGGTGGACGAGATCATCGAGGGCCGCTTCCAGCCGGCCACCCCGACGTTCCTGAACGCCGGTAAGAAGCAGCGCGGCGAGCTGGTCTCCTGCTTCCTGCTCCGCATCGAAGACAACATGGAGTCGATCGGCCGGTCCATCAACTCCGCGCTGCAGCTCTCCAAGCGCGGCGGCGGCGTGGCCTTCGCGCTGACCAACATCCGCGAGGTCGGCGCGCCGATCAAGCAGATCGAGAACCAGTCCTCCGGCGTCATCCCCGTGATGAAGCTCCTCGAGGACAGCTTCTCCTACGCCAACCAGCTCGGTGCCCGCCAGGGTGCCGGCGCGGTGTACCTGCACGCGCACCACCCGGACATCTACCGCTTCCTGGACACCAAGCGCGAGAACGCGGACGAGAAGATCCGCATCAAGACCCTCTCGCTCGGCGTCGTCATCCCGGACATCACCTTCGAGCTGGCCAAGCGGGACGAGGACATGTACCTGTTCTCCCCGTACGACGTCGAAAAGGTCTACGGCATGCCGTTCTCCGACGTCTCGGTCACCGAGAAGTACTACGAGATGGTGGACGATTCCCGGATCAAGAAGACCAAGATCAAGGCGCGCGAGTTCTTCCAGACCCTCGCCGAGATCCAGTTCGAATCCGGCTACCCGTACATCATGTTCGAGGACACCGTGAACCGGGAAAACCCGATCGACGGCAAGATCATCATGTCCAACCTGTGCTCGGAGATCCTCCAGGTCTCCCAGCCCACGACGTACCACGATGACCTGTCCTACGACCAGACCGGCAAGGACATCTCCTGCAACCTGGGTTCGCTGAACATCGCCAAGACCATGGACTCGCCGGACTTCGGCCTGACCATCGAGACGGCCATCCGGTCCCTCTCGGCCGTCTCGGACATGTCCAACATCACCTCGGTGCCTTCGATTGCCCGCGGTAACGACCAGAGCCACGCGATCGGCCTCGGCCAGATGAACCTGCACGGCTACCTGGCCCGGGAGCGGGTCCACTACGGCTCCGAAGAGGGCCTGGACTTCACCAACATCTACTTCTACTCGGTGGTGTACCACGCGGTCCGCGCCTCCAACCGGCTGGCCATCCAGACCGGCCAGACCTTCGGCGGCTTCGAGAAGTCCAAGTACGCCTCCGGCGAGTTCTTCGACAAGTACACCGAGCAGGAATGGGTCCCGCAGACCGAGAAGGTTGCCGAGCTCTTCAAGAACATCCACATCCCCACGCAGGATGACTGGCGCGAGCTGAAGGCCTCCGTGATGGAGCACGGCATCTACAACCAGAACCTGCAGGCTGTGCCGCCCACCGGCTCGATCTCCTACATCAACAACTCCACCTCCTCTATCCACCCGGTGGCGTCCAAGATCGAGATCCGCAAGGAAGGCAAGCTGGGCCGCGTGTACTACCCGGCGCCGTACCTGACGAACGACAACCTGGAGTACTACCAGGACGCGTACGAGATCGGCTACGAGAAGGTCATCGACACCTACGCCGCAGCCACCCAGCACGTGGACCAGGGCCTGTCCCTGACGCTGTTCTTCAAGGACACCGCCACCACGCGCGACATCAACAAGGCCCAGATCTACGCCTGGAAGAAGGGCATCAAGACCATCTACTACATCCGTCTCCGCCAGCTCGCGCTGGAAGGGACCGAGGTGGACGGCTGCGTCAGCTGCATGCTGTAGCTTCAACTAAATCGTGAGCGTACGACGGCGGGCGCCCGCCCGCCGTCGTACGCTTTAACTAAGAACTAACCCAACTTTTAGGGGATGACATGACCGAGAAGGTCAAGCTGCTTAGCCACGTCGAGGCGATCAACTGGAACCGCATCCAGGACGACAAGGACGTGGACGTCTGGAACCGCCTGGTCAACAACTTCTGGCTGCCGGAGAAGATCCCGCTGTCCAACGACGTGCAGTCGTGGGCGACGCTGACCCCGGACGAGCAGCAGCTCACCATGCGCGTGTTCACCGGACTGACCCTGCTGGACACCATCCAGGGCACCGTCGGGGCTGTCTCGCTGATTCCGGACGCGATCACCCCGCACGAAGAGGCCGTCTACACGAACATCGCCTTCATGGAGTCCGTGCACGCCAAGAGCTACTCCTCCATCTTCTCCACGCTGGCCTCCACCAAGGAGATCGACGAGGCTTTCCGCTGGTCCACCGAGAACGTGAACCTTCAGAAGAAGGCCCAGATCGTCATGGACTACTACCAGGGCGACGATCCCCTCAAGCGCAAGGTGGCCTCCACGCTGCTGGAGAGCTTCCTGTTCTACTCGGGCTTCTACCTGCCGATGTACTGGTCCTCACGGGCCAAGCTGACGAACACGGCCGACCTGATCCGCCTGATCATCCGCGACGAGGCCGTCCACGGCTACTACATCGGCTACAAGTTCCAGAAGGGCCTCGAGAAGGTCTCCGAGGAGCGCCGTCAGGAAATCAAGGACTACACGTTCGAGCTGCTCTTCGAGTTGTACGAGAACGAAGTCCAGTACACGCACGACCTCTACGACTCCGTCGGCCTGGCCGAGGACGTCAAGAAGTTCCTGCACTACAACGCCAACAAGGCGCTGATGAACCTGGGCTACGAGGCGATGTTCCCGGCCTCCGTGACCGACGTGAACCCGGCGATCCTGTCGGCCCTGTCGCCGAACGCTGACGAGAACCACGACTTCTTCTCGGGCTCGGGTTCTTCGTATGTGATCGGCAAGGCTGTCAACACTGAGGATGACGACTGGGACTTCTAAGGGCCGGAGCCGGGCGCCGGTGGCGGAAGATGCCGTGGTCCGCCCCGGGCGTGTAGACGCATGTGCCGGACATCGCACAGGGTGCACCCGGTGGGATTCGAACCCACGACCCGAGGATTAAAAGTCCCCTGCTCTGCCAGCTGAGCTACGGGTGCGTGAAGTGGCGGGGGCGGCGCAGGGCCCGGGGTTTCGGACTCCGGTACCTGATACAGCAAAAAGACAAGGCCGGCCCATCGGTGCGTATGCAAGCCATCCCACTTATGCCGCCATCAGAGAGTCGGGACTTGGCCTTGTGACTTCCGTTGTCGGGCCACGGCGCGTTGGGAAGGGCCGACTCCGGAAATGTCAATGCCATCTGGCACTACGCCGTCCGCGGGCCGGGGCGCCGTGCCCTACGCGGAGGCCCGCTCCGATGCGGGAATGGCGGGCGATGTGGGCCCTGTTGTCCACGATCGCTCCGCGTCCGACCTAGACGTTGTCCCCGATAAAGACATGGTCGCCGATCCTGGCCCGGCGGTCGATCCAACCTCTACGGCCGATACGGCAGACGGAGCCGCACCGGGCGCCGGCCTCGACGTGGGTGGTTGGATCAATGAAGGAATCCTCCTCCGCCCGCGCACCCGGCCCATGCCGTTGCCCTGCCGGCATCGTCTTCGACTACCTCAGTGTTTCTGGTCATTTCAGTCCTTTCCGGCGCTCACCCGGCGCCAAATAAATTAACGTCGGCGGTCCGGACTTGATTCCGACACCAGGTGGATAGGCGACGGGGATAAGCGACGACCTCAAACAGGGTCAGGCAAACCTTCGAGGGCCGCACCAAATTGAAGAAATGACGCACTCATGAAACCGGGTCCTTGCCATTTGCCGCGCTGACGGCTTGCCGGGCCCCGGTGGAAGGGGGAAATATCCGGGCGGGGAGAAGTTAGTGACACACGCCGACGCTGGCGGACTACGGCCCCTCGGCCCGCGGCGGCCACCGCCCGCAGTGAGCCCTGGATGTTGGTCAGAGCCGACACCAAAGTGGGCGGCCGGAACCATTCCGGGAACAGCGCGGCTCCGGCTGAAGTTCTCCATAAGAGAGGTCGGGTTGTTCCACTGAGGAGGTTGTGGAATGAGCGTGATGGGGCCCGTGCCGGCGGGGCGTGGCCGGCTTCGGGGGCCTGTCGTGGAGGACGACATCCGGTGCGGGTTCAATGCTGGGATGCACCCGTGGAGCCGGTATGTCGCCTTGGGGGATTCGTTCACCGAGGGAGTGGGTGATCCGGAGCCGCGCAGTCCGGGTGGGCTGCGGGGCTGGGCCGACCGCGTTGCCGAGGAACTGAGCATTGGCCACCCTGGGTTCGCTTACGCCAACCTTGCCGTGCGCGGCCTGCTCATGGAGCAGATCCTGAACCGGCAAATCGGACCAGCGCTGGCGCTGAAGCCGGACCTGATCAGCCTGTCGGCAGGCGGGAATGACATGCTCTTTCGCGGCAGCGATCCGGACAGGCTTGCGGCCAAACTTGAGGCGGGCATGGACCTGCTGAGCTCGGCCGGCGCTACCGTGGTCCTGTTCACCGGCCCGGACTGGGGAGGGATGCCCGTTTTGGGCCGCAACCGGGGGAAAGTGGCCATTTTTAACGAGAACGTCCGCGCCATCGGCAAACGGTATGACGCGGTAATCGCTGACCTGTGGGGCCTGAGGCAGCTGAAGGATCCACGAATGTGGGATCCGGACCGGGTGCATCTCTCACCGCTGGGCCACCACACGGTCGCATGACAGTCCTGGAGGCACTGAACGTCCCCCACACCCTGCAGCCTCTGCACCCCAAGGATCTCCCAGAGAACAGCTGGCGTCAGGCCAGGGCCGGAGACCTCAACTGGGCACGCGGATATCTCCTACCGTGGGCGCTGCGGCGTCTGCGGCCAGGACTGTCCGGGGAGGAACTGAGACCGAAGAGGCCGGACGCGGGCCCGGTACACGTCGCCCACAGGGCCGCCGGGAGGGCCGCGGACGGACTGCTGGCCGGTGTTCCGCGGCCAGGGGATGCATCGGGCTAACCGGGAGTGAAGGACACCCGGCGCGTTGATCGCGAGAAACCTCCGCCTAGCTCGATACGTTGCCCCCGTGGAAAACCTCACCGTCGCGGCGTGGTTGACGGTGTTGGTGGCGCTTGCTGTGACGATGAAGTTCGCCGCCGCGTATGGGGCGCATCACGGAAAGCGAAGTTCCGGGTCTGGATGAGCCGGTCGGGCTGACCTGTGGCATCGCAGCTACGCCGGGTCGCGGCGCTGAACGCGGAGCGATCTGGTGCGTATCCGGCGGGCCGGGCCGGACAGGAGGAGGGCTGCCAGGCGTCCGGCGCCGGCTGCGAGGAGGACGACGCTGAACAGCGCGAGCCCGGCCAGGAACATCAGGAGCCCCAGAACTAGGGTCCCGAGGAAGACGAGGTTCAGGGCAACCGTCGACGCATCAGCCATCTAAACCTCCCGGCCTCAGCATGTCCTGCTCCTGCGGCGTGCCGTCCTCAGTGGTCGTGGATGCTGTCGATGAGTTCCTTCAGGATCTCCCAGTAGCTTTGGGCCCGGTACTGGGTGATGGGTCCTTTGCCGTGTGCTTCGCGGGCGGTGCCTGCGATGGCGATGGCTTCGGCGAAGAGTTCGGCTGTGATGGCCGGGACGCGTTCCGGTTCCAGGCTGAGGGTGTGTTTGACGAGTTCGCGTGAGTGCTGTTCGGTGTCCCCGCCCGGTTCCAGGTGCAGGCCGTTGCTTTCCAGATGTGCTGAGGCTGCGTGGAAGCCGCGGTCCGCATAGGGGCCGAAACCCTCGTCCATGTATCGGATAGCCATTCTGATCCTCTCCTTCAGCGCCGTACGTGCAACTGTAGGCGGGTCGGCCCCCCGGTTCTAGGGCCGCGTGCCGTAGATGAATTCCTTCGCGTGGTTGACGGCCTTCCTGAACGCGTCGTTGCGCAGGGTGACCTGTTTGTCCGTGTCCGTCGTGCCCGGTTCGATGTAGGCGGTGAGGCCGGGGTGGAGCACCCAGATGTCCCCGGCGGGCGGGAGGTAGAAGACGCCGAAGGACCGGTGCCGGGGGTCCTCGGCCCAGATGGGGACCACGGCGACCGCCGCGCCGGTGTCGGGGTTGATCCACTGGGCCCGGGGCAGGGGCTGTTCGTGGACTTCGGGGTCCAGGAACGGTGCCGTTCCCTTGCCCCAGCGTTGTTCGAAGCGTTCGTAGAACGCCGGCAGCAACTGGGCATCGTACGGGCGCCAGGCGCTCATGGCGGGTTACCTTTCCAGGTCGGTGATCTCAACGGTGATCAGCGGGCGGAGCGGGGTCCGGGGGCCGGGTCAGAAGCGGATCCACCATAGGAGGCGCCGTCCCGGGGCCGGTGTGCCCGGTCTGGTGGGGCTTTCCCACCGCACCGGGCCGATGATCAGGGCGGGTCCGGAAGGCCCGGGGTCCCGGTGTGGTGGCGCGGGCTGCGGCGGGGGCGCCTTTGGCCGTTGCCGGTCATAAACGGCCCGCCTGGCCGGGTCACCGAGAACGGCGTAGGCGTCCATGATCTCCTGGAGCTCCTGCCGCTCTCGCTGTTCGTGGGCCGTGGAGTCCGGGCCGGCTGGCGCGGCGCCTGCGTGTCTGGTGTCGGGATGACGGGTCCGGACCAGGGCCCGGTAGGCGCGGCCGATATCGCGGGCCGACGCCGTGCGGTCCAGGTGCAGGACCTTGTATGGGTCCGGGTTGTGCTCTTTCATGGTCCGGGCTATCGTCTGGTGCTCTGTTCCGGTCCGCGCCCCCAGTACCGGAGGGCCCGGCACGGGCGTGCGGATGGTCCCCGGCCTGGGGGCCGGGGACCATCGGTGCGGGAGGCACCGTCGGGGGCCGCTTTTCGCTGCGCAACTGGCGCGTTGGCGTGGCTGCTCTGCATCGCCCTTACTTACCGGCGGCCGGTCGCAGTGCTCCCGGTCCTGCGGGCCTGACCTCCCAGCGGGTGGATCAGGAGGCGTCGATGGCCTGTTGCTCCTTCTTCTCGGAGGTGATCTCGATGCGGCGCGGCTTGGCCTTTTCGGCCACGGGGATCCGCAGCGTCAGGACCCCGGCGTCATAGCTGGCCTTCACCGCGTCCGTATCCAGGGCGTCGCCGAGGATGACCTGGCGGCTGAAGACACCGCGGGGACGTTCGGCGGCCACAAGTTCGGTGTTTTCGCCCGCCGGGTCCTTGCGCTCGGCCTTCACCGTCAGGACGTTGCGTTCGACGTCAATGTCCACCGAATCCACGGCGACTCCGGGCAGGTCGAGGGCGATGACGAATTCCTCGCCCTCCTGCCAGGCGTCCATGGGCATGGCCGCGGGCCGGGCCGTGGTGCCGAGGACCTGCTGGGCGAGCCGGTCAAGCTCGCGGAACGGGTCGGTACGCATCAGCATGGCTTTCTCACTCCTTGAAGTCGGTTCCCGTCATTCCGTCCCAGCCGTTCATCTGTGGTGGCTGGTATAGATTTTTTATAGCACCAGTGCGAAACTGGTGCAAGAGGTTTTTTGGGTCTTTTGAGGAGGGCCGGGATGGAGAGGAAGAACGGGAGAGGTGTGCCGCTGTACGCGATTTCCGTGGCAGCGGAGCTGGTCGGGACCGGGCAGCAGAACCTGCGGCTGTATGAGCGGCGGGGCCTGCTGGAACCGGGGCGGACGGGCGGCGGAACACGACGGTACAGCGAGCAGGACCTGGACACCCTGCGCAGGATCAGCGCCCTGCTCGAGGACGGCCTGAACCTGGCCGGCATCCGCCTCGTCCTCGAACTCGAAGCAGCCAACAGGCGCCTCGAACGCGAACTCGCCGCAGCCCGGAGCCGGCGGCGCTGAGCCGGCGAACACATCGGCCGGGGACGCGGCTGGCCTTCGCCGCTGCGCAAGGGCCGCGGCGGAGGCCGGCCAGGCATGGTGCAGGCGCCGGGGATCAGGTCCCGATGATGTATTAGGTTCGGACGATGGGGACCTTCCGGGTCTCGCGGGTTTCCCGCTCGGGGGCCGGGACACGGATTTCCAGAATGCCGTCGGTGTAGGAGGCCTTCACCTCGCCCGGGTCGACAGTCGCCGGCAGCGTGAGGGTGCGGGAGAGGGTTCCGTACCGGAATTCGGAGCGGTATCCCTCCATGTCCTTGTGCTGTGTTTTTTCCTCGTGCCGCACGGTGATCTGCAGCTGGTTGCCCGTCACCGCGACATCCGCGTCCGTGTCCGGGTCAATGCCGGGGGCCTGGGCCTTGATGACCAGGGAGCCGCCGTCACGGTATTCCTCGATCCGGAGCCAGGACTCCAGATCGCCTTCGAGGAACCGGCGGACGGGTTCGGGAACATCGACCCCGGCCCGGCGCAGAATGTTGCTCATTAGTCTTACCTCCTGTCAGCGTCCCGGCCGCGGCGTCCAGAGGGCCGGGCCGGGGATTGGATATTCGGATCGCGTGCCGACGCGCACCACGGCCTGCTGCCGGTTCCCGGGATTCGGTCACGGCGCCGCGGCGGCGCTGTTGCCTGTCCCGGCGGGGGGATCAGGTCCAGCAGCTCCAGCAGTTCGCCCTGCTCCACACCGGAGGCCCTGGTGATCTCGGCCAGGGTCGCGTCCCCGCAGCGAAGGAGCGCCACGGCCGTTTCCCGCAGGGTCCACCGGGCCACGGCAAGCTGGTCCTCCGCGGCCCCGATAACAGAGGCCAGGGAGCGCAAACGGTCAAGCTCGAGGGTCATCCCGCTCACCCCTCCACTCTGTAATGGCCCTTCCTTCGGCAGGTAACCACTCGAAATCTGTGTTGGCTGATATAGATTTTTTATAGCACCGGCTGGACGGGGACGCAAGAGGGTTCAGCAGCCCTTGGCCGGGCGGCGGCATCCCCCTGCGGCCACGGGGCATCGCCCGGGGTTCCGTGCAGAAACTTTCTAAGGGTACTGGCCAGCGTGACGTCCCGGCCGCTCGGCGCCTGGGAGGCGCAACCCTCCGGTCACCGGCGAGGGCGGCCCCTGGTCCTCCCGGCCTTCCGGGAACGGCGAGGTCCAGGAGTTGATCTTTGCCGAACGCCCCTCCTGCCCTCCGATGTGAGTTCGGCGATCTTGGGCGTGGGGCCTGGACTTGCCCAGGTAAGAGTACGAGTTGGGCTCCCTGGGCTTTGGCAGGTTCGGGCTGTTCGCCGGTCGACGGCATCGGCTGGTTCGATGCATTCACCGATGCTGAGATTCACGCCGCGTCGGTTGTGGTCTTCGATGAAGTCCCCGCCTGGGCCGGAGAACCTGGTGCCCGAGTCTGGTGACAACGCGGGTTTCACCGGCCCGCAAGGCTGCTGGGGCCGCGCGCAGGCCGGGTTGTTCCCCATTGACGTTCGGTCCCTGATCGACGTGATGCCTATGAGCCCTGGCCTGGACCGAGAGACACGAAGAGCGCGCCGTTGCCGGTGTCCGGCAGGCTCGGTTTCTGACAAGACACGAGCCCCGCCCGTCGCGGTGACTGTTTCTGGCCTGGGTCGTATACGCACAGGTATGCAGAGCAGGTCTGGGGAACCTGCAGGCTAGTTCATTCCAATGGACCCACGCCACGGGGCTGGCACCTACGGCGGATCCAGGCAGCTGCCGGCGGCGTTCCCGCGGGCCGCCGGGGGATCCTGCTACAGGCCGGATTGGTCGCGGGATGTGGACTCGCCGGTGGGACGTTGGGCGGGGGAATCGTCGGGACCCGTCTCCGTCCGGCCCGGCTCTTTGCCTTCTTCCTTGATGACGTCCTCGCCTCTGCGCGTCGCGCTGACTCCTGTGCCTGCAGGCGGCAGGTCTGCCGTGCTTTGTTCGCTCGGGGCCTCTGCGGACTCCGGGCGGTCGGGGTCCGCGGCGGGTTCTTCGCTGCCGAAGGCCCGTGCGGTGCCCTCGTGGTCGTCCGGGTTCCCGACGTTTCGATCCTCATAAGGCGGGACCGCACTCTCTCCGGTGTCTATGTCGCCCCCGGGAGCCGGGTTGGGCCCGCGCTGGTAGTCGCTGCCGGCGCGGTCGTCCTTGGGCGGGGTTGCAGGTGCCATTTGATTGTCCTTGAACTGTCGTCGGGTGCTGCAGGGTCTGGCTGCCGTCGCGCCCGCTTAGCGGCCAGGAGCGTCCTTTTTGGTGGGGTGTTATTCCCGGGCCGGGTGGCGGGCGTGTTCAAGATGGTATGCGAGCTTTTCTTCAGCATCTGCACGTCGTTTCCCGATGATGCGCATCTGCTGCGTGGTCAGGTTCTCGCCGGGCACGTAGTGTCGGGCGCCGCGGGGCCGTCCCTCCCCGCCCGCGGCAGGACCAAGACCGGAATGTTCGCTCATATACGCATGTTCCCACGGCACATCGCCCAGTAAAAGAGCCAAATTTTTGCTCCGGTTACCCCACTTTTACGGTGAATTCCATGGGCCCTCCGGGAGCCCCGGGTTTGTCGGAGCCGTCCCCCATGGCATTTCGTCCGACGCCGAAAGCTCTGCTGCTCCCACGGCCGCGGGGTCATGGTGCGTCAGGCCTTGCGCGGCCTCATTGGGCCGGGGCGGGAGCCCGCCCTACCCGACGGGGAGCCGGGCTGCACCGTCCGTATACAGCGCCCTGCTTTCGAGGCCTGTCACTGGGGCGCCTAACTCCGGGACCGCACGGGCGGGACTTGGTCCGGACCGCGCGGTCGCGGCTTCCTTGGGATGCTCGTTGTCGGGCGGCAGCTATGTAGCGGAGGGTGATTGTGGGATGTTGGAAACGAGAAACCGGCGGCGGGACGGGGAAGAGGCAGATGAGCGATACGGGTCACCACACCATTCCGGCGGAGGTCAGGAGGCAGGGCCCGGAGGCGGGGACCAGTAGCCGGTTGGCTGCGTGGTTGCTGGAGGACCGGGTTGAGCCCGTCGTGGGACCGGGCGCCCGGGAGGACCAGGGCCGCCCCCATGCCTGGTGGAGGGTCATGTGCCTGACAGGGGTGGACTACTTCTCCACCCTGTCCTATCTTCCGGCGATAGCTGCCCTGGCGGCCGGAGCGTTGTCTCCGCTTGCCACGCTGCTGATCGTGGCCCTCACTCTTTTGGGGATGCTGCCGATGTACCACAGGGTCGCCGAAGAGAGCCCTCACGGCCAGGGCTCGGTGGCGATGCTCGAACATCTCCTGCCGTTCTGGCGGGGAAAAATCTTCGTTCTGATCCTGCTCGGGTTCGTGGCCACCTCATGGATCATCACCATCACCCTTTCCTCGGCGGATGCCACCGTGCACATGCTGGAAAACCCGTACCTGCCCGATTTTCTGCACGGTCAGGCCGTGCCAATCACCGTGGCGCTGCTCTTGATCCTGGGCGGTGTGTTCCTCCTCGGCTTCAGCGAGGCCGTCGTAGTCGCCGTCCCGCTCGTAGCCGTCTTCCTGCTCCTGAACGCTGTTGTCATCGGCGCCGGAATGATCGAGGTGGTCAATAACCCTGCCTCACTGGCGGCCTGGACCGGGGCCCTGACCGCACGGGGTGGCACCGGAGCGATCCTGGGACCGGCGCTGATCGCCTTCCCGTTGCTGGTCCTGGGGCTTTCAGGCTTCGAGACCGGAGTGAGCATGATGCCGCTGGTCGCAGCCCCAGGCAAGACCCCGGAGGAACGCCTCGCCTCCCGGATCCGGAACACCAGGAAGCTGCTGACGGCAGCGGCGGCCATTATGAGCGTGTACCTGCTGGGCAGCAGTTTCGTCACCACGGTGCTGATCCCGGCTCAGGAGTTTGAGCCCGGCGGCCAGGCCAACGGCCGCGCCCTGGCGTACCTGGCCCATGAGCTGCTGGGCAGCACGTTCGGCACCGTGTATGACATCAGCAGCATCCTGATCCTCTGGTTCGCGGGTGCCTCGGCCATGGCGGGGCTGATCAACATCGTTCCGCGTTACCTTCCCTCCTATGGCATGGCTCCCGAATGGGGCCGGGCCATCCGGCCCGTGGTGCTCGTCTACACGGCCGTGTGCATCCTGATCACCTTTGCCTTCCACGCCGATGTCAACGCCCAGGCCGGTGCGTACGCCACAGGGGTCCTGGCCATGATGGTCTCCGGTTCGGTCGCGGTGACCATCTCCGCCCACCGGCGGCGGCAGCGCCGGGCAACCCTGGCCTTCGCTCTGCTCTGCCTGATCCTGCTCTACGCACTGGTCGCCAACATCATCGAAAAGCCCGACGGTCTGACCATCTCCGCGTTCTTCATCCTCGGTATTGTGGCCATTTCCCTGGTCTCCCGCGTCGCCCGGACGACCGAGCTCCGGGCCGACGTGATCCGGTTCGATGACAATGCCCGCCGCTTCATCAAGGACTCCCTGGATTACGACGGCGAGCTGAACCTGATTGCCAACCGGCGCCAGGCCGGGGACGCCCAGGAATATGCGGAGAAGGAACGGGACCAGCGCGGCCAGAACGCAGTTCCCGGAGCCGCGGACGTAATCTTCGTCGAGATCGACATCATCGATCCGTCCGACTTTGGCAGCGCGCTCGAGGTTAAGGGTGTCGAAGTGAACGGATACCGGATCTTGCGGGCGGAAAGCCCGGCAGCGCCCAACGCCCTGGCGGCGATCCTTCTGGCACTCCGGGACACCACGGGGGTCATTCCGCACGCCTTTTTCGAGTGGTCCGAGGGCAGCCCTTTGGTGCACCTGATGCGCTACCTCCTGCTGGGCCGCGGCGACACACCTCCCGTGGTGCGCGAGATCCTGCGGAAACACGAATCCGATCCCGCCCGAAGACCACGCATCCACGTCGGCTGACTCGTCTTCCCTGCGCACCCAACGCACCGGCCGCCGCAGCGGCAGCGGCATCAAGCAGTTGGGCGCCCACGTATCGCTGCGATTCACACGCCTCTATGC
>JBKPBZ010000314.1:0-4438 GCA_046727115.1 Actinomycetota bacterium
TGAAATCGGCCAGGAACACTCTGGTGCCATTGACGGGAATCTGGGCTGCGGCCGGCCTGCATACGATCGCCATGGCGACGCCGAGCAGGGCACCGGCCAGGCTCGGGATGGCCGTCTCCACGGCGGCCATGCCTGAGATCATCCGCGGCGACGCTCCAATGAGGCGAAGGGTGGCAAAGCGTTCGCGGCGCTGGGCAGCGCCCAGCCCGGTCGCAATGCTGACCAGCAGCAGCACCGGGAAGAGCACCGCGACTCCGCCGACCAGCAGGGCCGTGCGGTACAGGCTGGCGTTCTCACCGTAGGGATTGGTAGTGAAATCCGTTACGAACATTGCCGCCGGGCCCCGGCGGAGCTGGGCCTCCGTGACGCCGGC
The DNA here is from genome assembly GCA_046727115.1 of Actinomycetota bacterium. GTDB lineage: Bacteria > Actinomycetota > Actinomycetes > Actinomycetales > Micrococcaceae > Arthrobacter. The sequence goes on from JBKPBZ010000314.1 coordinate 374, forward strand.
GATGACCACCAGGGCGTCCGGCCCCGGCAGCGCGGAGTCGTCGACGACGCCCGCGAACTGGCCGTACCGGTCCCCCAGTTCCTCGGCCGGAGTCGATTCGATCAGCCGCTGCAGTGCGGGCGAGGCGTAGTACTGTCCCGGGGCCGGCGGGGCGCCGATGCCTGGAATCTTCACGGTGGTTGTGGGGAGGGCTGCGATGTCGCGGTGGTTGATCAGCTGGTCGCGGAAGATGTCCGCCGGGAATCCCAGCAGAATCTTGTCCGGTGCCAGGGGGATCGGTTCCGGAGGTTCGTCGGCGGTGAGTCCGTCGGCTGCCAGCGGAACGGTGACCGAAGTTTGGCCCATTTCGCGCAGCCAGGCCCCCCGCGCGTCGCGCTGGGCCAGGCCGTTCGCTGCACTCCACAGCAGGAGCACCAGGCAAACACCGATTGCTACTCCGCCACCGATGCCGGCCATCCGGCCCCACGAGGACCTGCTGCCAAGCAGCGCCATTTTCAGGACTGCCGGGTTCATGCCGGAACCCGGTGGCCGGCGGCGATGCTTCCGTCACGCACGACTATTTCCCGGTCGGCATACGCGGCGGTCCGGGCGTCGTGGGTAATCATCACCACGGTCGTGCCCGCTTCCCGGACAAGGTCCAGCATCAGCGTCAGGACGGTCTCGGCCGCCAGGGAATCCAAGGAACCGGTGGGTTCATCGGCGAACAACACCGCGGGCGTGGTCACCAGGGCGCGGGCAATGGCCACACGCTGGGCTTGGCCTCCAGAGAGCTCCCCCGGCAGTTTGGCGGTGAATCCGTTCAAACCGAGTCGTTCTAGCAGTTCCTCGGAGCGCCGGCGGGCTTCAGCCCGTTTGGTGCCGCCCAGCAGCAGGGGAAGGCTCACGTTGTCCAGCGCCGTGAGTTCGGGCAGCAGCTGGCCAAACTGGAAAACGAAGCCGAAGTCGGTCAGCCGCAGCCGGGAGCGTTCAGCTTCACCCAATCCGTTGATATTGACGGACTGCTGGCCGCGGGGCGCATAGGCCACGGTGCCCCTGGTTGGGGCAAGGATTCCGGCCAGGCAGTGCAGCAGGGTTGACTTGCCCGATCCCGACGGCCCCATCACGGCGAGCACCTCGCCGGCGTGGACGTCGACGTCGATACCGCGCAGTGCTTCGGTCTGCCCGAACGCGTGGTGGACGCCGCGGGCACTGAGGACGGGTGTAGTGGTGTCGATCAGGCTCATGCGCTCTGAAGCTCCTTTTTGAGTTGGGTCAGCCGCGCGCTGGTCAGCTCGATCCAGCGCAGGTCTGCCTCGATGTGGAAGAGGCCGTGGTCGCACATCAGCACCTGCAGCAGACCGGCGTCGCGCTTGAGACGGGTCAGTTCGCGCATCCGGGCCATGTGCTCCGCGCGCTGCGCATCCAGCAACCGGTCGGCGTCGTCGTCGAGCAGCAAGGCGATCACGGTCTTGGCGAACAGCTCGCTCTGCAGGGTTTCGGACGGCACGTCGGGCGTGAAGAGCCACTGCCGCACCTTGTCCCTGCCGGTCAGGGTGATCTCATACTTCTTGCGGTCCGGGCCGCCGCCGCTCTCCTCCCCCAAAGCCACGATCAGGTCGTCGCGGAACATCCGGGCCAGTGTGGAATACACCTGCCCGAAGGCCAACGGTTTCTGGACGCCGAAATAACGGTCATAGGAATGCTTCAGGTCGTAGCCATAGCTGGGCTCCCGGCCCAGCAGCCCCAGAAGGGCAAGCGTGTTGTTCACAACCCCATCTATACACTCAGTACATAGTGGCGTCCAGTTCCAGTGCCGAAGCGGCCGGCCGTGTCGCAACCTGCTGTTCACCAGCCCGCACCCGGGGTTCATTGCCGGGAAGTAGTGTCGCGAGTCCTTACTCAGCTCCGACCCTGTACCGATCCAACCCTGAAAGGCTCCCCAATGAGCACGACTCGCACCCGAGGCATCCTCACTACCGCCGCAGCAATCATCCTGGCCGCGTCCGCTATCAGCGCCACTGCAGCAGCCCAGGCCGCCGGCGACAACGCCGCTGCCGGCAACCACGGTGGCAGGAACACGGCACTGGCCGACGCCTTCAACAGCGTTGACCGGAACACGAACTGGCAGCAGACATCGAAACTGAAGCTCAACTTCCCGACTTTCCACACCGAGGGAATCGCCTACAGCCAGGACCACATCTTCCTCTCGGCCGTTCAGATCATCGAACCGACCGTGAAGTTCCCGAGCCCGCAGAACGGGTTCGACCGCACCCCCGGCAAGGGCGTCGGCCACCTGTTCGTCATGGACAAGGCCGGCAACCTGCAAAAGGACATCATCCTGGGCGAGGGCGACATGTATCACCCGGGCGGCATCGACTTCGACGGCACCAACGTCTGGGTTCCGGTGGCCGAGTACCGGCCCAACAGCAGCGCCATCATCTACCGCGTGGACGCGAACACCCTGGCCGTGCACAAGCAGTTCGAGGTGAAGGACCACTTCGGCGGCATTGTGATGGACAAGCAGACCGGTCACTTGGTCGGCAACACCTGGGGTTCACGCCGCTTCGCGGAATGGGACCTGCAGGGCAAGCAGCTCTCGACCTGGGAAAACCCGAACTACTTCATCGACTACCAGGACTGCCAGTACGTGCCCAGCTCCAGAATGCTCTGCAGCGGGATCACCAACCTCCCGCAGACCGCGGCGGCCGGCGGCACGGGTGCCACCTACGAACTCGGCGGCATGGCGATGATCGACCTCAAGTCCCGCAGCGTGCTCCGCGACGTCCCCTTCCAGCAGTGGTCCACCGCAGGACACGTGGCCACGCGCAACCCGTTCAAGATGACGGCCGACGACGGACACCTCACCATGAAGGTGGCACCCGACAACGGCGAGGAAGGCAACGGCACCGAAATCCTCACCTACGAAGCCACCGTCACACCCTCCCAGTAACGCGGCCGGGCTAGCCGGATGCCGCGTTCCTGCCGGGTGAAGCCGGTGGCGTCACTCCCCCAACGAGGGGCGGACGTCGCGGGAAATCGCCTCGAGCAGCCGGACGTTGAAGTCCACGCCAAGCTGATTCGGGACGGTGACCAGCAACGTGTCCGCCGCGGCCACGGCCGCGTCCCGGGAGAGCTCCTCAATCAGGCGGTCGGGTTCACCGATATAGCTGCGCCCGAAGCGGGCCAGCCCGCCGTCGAGGTAGCCCACCTGGTCCCGGGCATCGGCCTGCGCGCGCAGCCCGAAGTATCGCCGCGATTCGTCATCGATCAGCGGAATGATGCTTCGCGATACGGAGACCCGGGGCGTGTGTGGGTGGCCGGCCGCCGCCCAGGCCTCCCGGAATCCGGCGATCTGCTCGGCCTGCAGCTCATCGAAGGGAACCCCGGTGTCCTCCGTCAGCAGGGTCGAGGACATGAGGTTCATGCCCTGCTGGCCCGCCCACCGGGCGCTGGCACGGTTCCCGGCGCCCCACCAGATCCGCTCTGGGAGCGTCGGGGACAGGGGCTGTATTGGGACGGGCCCGCTGTGCCCGCTGACCTGCGGATTGCCCGTGGCCATGCCCGCCCCGGCGATGGCGGCGCGGAAACGTTCCGTGTGCCGGCGGGCCATGTCGGCGCCGGACTCGCCGTCCGTCGGGTGGTGCCCGAAGGCTTCGTAGCCGGCGAGTACCGTCTCGGGGGAACCCCGGCTGACCCCCAGCTGCAGGCGGCCGCCGCTGATGAGGTCGACGGCGGCGGCCTCCTCGGCCATGTAGAGCGGGTTCTCGTACCGCATGTCGATGACTCCGGTGCCCATCTCGATCCGGGAGGTGCGGGCAGCAATTGCGGCGAGGAGCGGGAACGGCGAGGCCTGCTGCTCGGCAAAGTGATGGACCCGGAAGAAGGCTCCGTCGACGCCGGTTTCCTCCGCGGCCACGGCCAGTTCAATCGCCTGCAGGAGCGCGTCCCGGGCGGAGCGCACGCGCGAACCCGGGACGTCGCCCCAGTGGCCGAAGGACAGAAAACCAATTCGTTTCATAAGTTCTCACACCTTTTCATGAGAAGCCGCACTTTCGAAAGCGAGGTCGGGGCCGAGGAGAGCTCCGG
>JBKPBZ010000315.1:0-6000 GCA_046727115.1 Actinomycetota bacterium
TGAGCTCGCCGCTCTTGACGGCCTCGCTCTTGGTCAGGATGTCCGCGGCGTAGACGCCGGCGGGACCGGAGCCGACGACGGCGACGCGCAGCGGGCGGGCGGCGGTTCCTACAGGGGTGTTCGTTGACACGGCTGTGTTCCTTTTTCTTCTGCATCCGTTGCTCCACAACCGCCCTTTTGAGGCTTGATAACGGCAGTTATGGAGCAATCGACGGGCTTTACGGGGTCAGTACGCGGGTCTTGGTGATGCGCGGGGCGTTCGGGGTGGTGGTGCTGTAGTCCGCGGTCTTGAAGTGCGACGGCGCGAACGGGCTGACGCGGACCACGTCGCCGATCACGATCACGGCGGGGTTCGCGACGCCGGCGGCCTCCGCTTGGTCCGCGATGGTCCCGAGGGTTCCGATGGTCACCCGCTGGTTCGGCAGGTAACCATTCTCTACGATGCCAACAGGCGTCCCCTGAGGCAAACCGGCGCGGGCCAGGGAGGCGGCGGAATCGCGCAGCTGGCCCACGCCCATGAGCAGGATCACAGTATGGTCGGCCCGGGCCGGGACCTCGGAGAGTTCCTCGTGGCCGGTGACCACGCTGAAGCCTTTGGCGAGCCCGCGGTGCGTGACCGGGATGCCGGCGGCGGCCGGAACGGAGATGGCCGAGGTGACGCCGGGAACAACTTCGACCTCGACGCCGTGCTGCCGGCAGAATTCGGCTTCCTCGCCGCCGCGGCCCAGGACGTACGGGTCGCCGCCCTTGAGCCGGACCACCCGCTGGCCCTGCAGGGCTTCGTCGACCAGGATCCGGTTGATCTCGGCCTGCGGCACCGGATGGTGGCCGGGGGTCTTGCCCACCTCGATCACGCGGACGTCGGGGGCCAGTTCGGCCAGGAGTTCACGCGGGCCGAGACGGTCCGCCACCACGACATCGGCCTGGCCCAGGAGCCGGCGGCCGCGGACGGTGATGAGTCCGGTGTCGCCGGGACCGCCGCCCACGAGGGCCACCGATCCGGCGGTCGCGCCTGTGCCGGGAACGCGGTGCCGGCGCAGCGGCAGGTCCCCGGTGTCCAGGGCGGTGGCGACGGCGTCGCGCAGGGCCATGGCGCGGCGCGGGTCTCCGCCGGCGTTGACGGCGATCTTGACGTCGTCCACCACGGCGACGGCGGGGGTCCAGGCGGCGGAGGCTTCGTGGTCGGAGGCGTTGACGCACCAGATGCGCTGAGCCTCGGCGTCGGCCGAGACCTGCGCGTCCACGGCGGCGTCGCCGGTGGCGGTCTGGACGAACCAGGCGCCGTCGACGTCGGAGGGTCGGTACGGGCGGGGCTCCCAGTTCAGGAGGCCGGCGTCGGCAAGTTCAGCCAGGGCCGGGCAGGCGGCCGGTGCCACGACGGTGACGCGGGCTCCGGCGTCGAGCAGCCCCTTGGTGCGCCGGGCGGCCACCGGTCCGCCGCCAACCACCAGCACGGAACGGCCGAGGAGGCGCAGCGCCGTGGGGTAAATGTCCTGAATTGCCATGCATCGACGATAGGGCGGCGTCACAGAGCGGAACAACGGTGCGGAAACACCCGTTCACGCAAGGTAACGCCGCGTCACAATATTGCCGGGCCTCATGCGGGCAGGCTGGGCCACGCGGTCCGGGGGCACGTTGACGCCCGGAGCAGTCATCTCGGGCCAGAATGACGGGGTGTCCGTGTCAACGTGCCCCCGCCCCGCGGGAGCATGAGCCGCGGCCTACTTCACGGCGATGAGTTCAATCGGCCGGATGTCCGGATCCTTGGCGAGCAGGGACGGACCGTGTTGGCCGAGGGCGGCAGGAATGGCCCCGTTGAGGTGGGCCTGCCGGTCCTCCTCGGTGTCAAAAGTGTCGAAAATGCCGAACGTGTTCTCGTTGACCCGGAACGCGTACCAGGTCCTAGTGCCCGGCTCGGTGAGCACTATCTCGCGGCCGCCGTTGAGGAAGTCCCAAACTTCCTGTTCCTTCCCGGGCTGGGCCTCGACCAGTGCCAGCAAGCCAAATTTCGGTGCCACGGCTACCTCCTGAACAGTTGAGGGATGGGGCCGGACGCCGGCCTTGTCGTGAGTCTAGGCACGCGGTTTCTGCGGAACAAGGGTCCGCCGGCGGACAGCAGAAAGCCCGACGGCGAGTAGCGGCGTCGGGCTTTCGTTGTTGGGCATTGCTGTTGTTTGGGGTTGCTGTTGTTTGGTCTTGCTGGGGTGCTCTAGCGGGTGCTGCCGGCCAGAAGGCCCCGGCGGCGGAGCAGCCGCTTTTCAATCGGCGCGAACACGAGCAGTTCGATCAGGATCCCGACGGCGAGGATCAGCAGGATGGCGGACATGACGATGGTCATGTCCGACAGGACGCGGCCCTGGTCCAGCAGGGAGCCCAGCCCGAAGCCGATCGTGCCGCCCACCGCGATGATTTCCGCTGCCATGAGCGAGCGCCAGGAGAACGCCCACCCCTGTTTGAGGCCCCCGAGGTACCCGGGCAGAGCCGCGGGCAGGATGATCTGCAGGGCCAACTGGAAACGGGACGCACCCAGGACCTTTCCGACGCTGCGGTACTGCGGCGGAATCTGGTCCACACCGGAGATCAAGCCGTTGATGATCGAGGGAATGGCGCCCATGAAGACCACGAAATACACCGTGGCGTCCGTGATGCCGAACCAGAGGATCGCCGCCGGCACCCAGGCCACGGACGGCAGGACCTGCAGGCCGGAGATCAGCGGGCCGAACGCGCGGCGCAACGGTGCCACCTGGGCCAGCAGGAGCCCCACCGGAGTCGCGATGACCACGCTGATCAGGAAGCCGACGATGCCGCGTTGCAGCGAGGTCCAGACGGACTCCTGCAACTTGCCCTCGCTCCACAGCGTTCCGATCTGGCCCACAACATCCAGCGGGCCGGGCACGACGTCGCGCCGTTTGAAACCGAGGGACACGTACAGCTGCCAGAGAATGACCAGCACCGCGAGCGCGGCCACCGGCAGCAGGATCCTGCTCCAGTCGATGCGGACCTTGCGGATGGAGTCGGACTGCAGGGAATCGAGGCCCGCTTCGAGCTCGCGCAGGTCCTCCTTGCCGCCGGAGGAACGGGTCAGGGCGGCGGTGATTGAGGCTGCCCCAGGCGCCGCGCCCGATGCCGCCCCGGGAGTGGCCTCCAAGGCCTCGACGGAGGGACCCGACGCGAGCCTGCGAGTGTCGGGAAGGCCGCTGCCGCTGTCGTAGCCGGCCGCTTCGTCCGCAGGACGAAAGTGGTCCGGCGAAGGGGCGGGGGCGGCATCGGGCGTGGAGCCCCAGAGGAACTTACTTGGCATGGCGGCGGATCTCCTCGCGTAGCCGGGCGGTGATTTCACCGGTGAGCTGGCCGGCCAGTCCGGCGTCGGTGCGGTGTTCTTCGCTGACGTGCCATTCCCGCACCACGCGGCCGGGCCGGGAGGAGAGCAGCAGCACGCGCTGGCCCAGCCGGACGGCCTCGCGAACGTTGTGGGTGACGAAGACGATGGTCCGGCCGGTTTCCTTCCAGATCCGTTCGAGCTCGTCATGGAGCAGGTCCCGGGTAATCGCGTCCAGCGCCGCGAACGGCTCGTCCATGAGGAGCAGCTGCCGGTCCTGGGCCAGGGACCGGGCCAGGGACACGCGCTGGCGCATCCCGCCGGAGAGTTCGTGCGGCCGTTTCTCGCCCGCACCGCCCAGGTGCACCAGGTCCAGCAGCTCCCCCGCCCGGACCCTGCGGTCGGCCTTCCGCACACCGCGAAGCTTCAGGGCCAGCTCGATGTTCTCCCGCGCGTTCAGCCACGGAAACAGTGCCGCGTCCTGGAACATGAAGGCGGCGCCGTCGCTGGGCACTTCGAGGGCGCCCGACGTCGGGGCCTCCAGTCCCGCCATGATGTTAAGCAGGGTGGACTTGCCGCAGCCGGACGCACCGAGCAGGGCGACGAACTCGCCCTGCTCGATGGTGGCGTTGACGTCGTCCAGTACCGGGGCGTCGTCGCCGAAGCGCTTGCCCAGGTTTTCCAGTACGACTGGCATGGTCTGGTCCTTACTGTTGTGGCGGATGGCTGAAGGCCCGGGAGCTAGTCCTTGCCGAGCCCTTCAGCGGAGATTCTCTTGCCGGCCGCAGTCTCGCCGAGGACACTGTTGAGCGCTGTGAGGTCGAAGATGCCGTTGATGTCAGCCTGCTTGGTGGTGCCGGCGTCGACGCCGTCCTGGAGCAGCTTCTTGTACGTCCCTGCGAGCGGGTCCGTGGTGAAGACGATGTTCTTCAGGGACCGGTCGATGACGTCGGCCGGCAACGCCTTGCCGGCGGCTGCCTTGAGCGCGCCATTGAGGACCGTGGCTTTCTCGGCGGCGGGCGCCGCGTTGAGCCAGTCCACGGATGCAACATGGCCCTTGAGGAGGGCCTGCACGGTGGCCGGGTGCTCGGCCGCGAACTTCTTGTTGACGATCAGGACAGTGGTGACAAACTCGCCCTTCTCCCACAGGTCCTTCTCATCGACCAGGACCTTCGCGCCAGCCTGGAGCACCAGACGGGAGGCCCAGGGCTCCGGCAGCCACGCGCCGTCGAGCTTGCCGTCCTGGAACAGCTTGAGGGTCTGGGCGTTCTCGGTCGGGTTGATCGCGACGTCGCCGCTGCCGTCCGTGGAGGTCTTGAACCCCTGCTTGCCGAGCCAGGCGCGGAGGGCCACGTCCTGGGTGCCGCCAAGCTGCGGGGACGCGAGCGTCTTGCCCTTGAGGTCGGCGGCGGAGTTGATGCCGGGCTTGACTACCAGCTGCGCTCCACCGGCCGCGGCGCCGGCAATGATGTTGATGGATTCGCCGTTGCTCTTGACATAGGAGTTGATGGCCGGGTTAGGGCCGATGTATGTGGCGTCAATGGCGCCGGCGTTCAGGGCCTCGATCGCGGCCGGGCCGGCATTGAAGGTTTGCGTGGTGAGTTTGGTTGCGCCGAGGTCCTTGGCGAGGAACCCCTTGCTGACACCCACCAGGGCCGGGGCGTGGGTGATGTTGCCAAAGTAGCCCAGCCTGAGTTCCGTGGCCGGGCCGAGGTCCGCCGAGGCCGCTGCCGGGGCGGTTTCCGGGCTGCGGGACAGCGAGGATGCCACGGCTGCGCCGGCGCCGATCAGGAGCACAAGCCCCGCGACCAGGGCGATCTCCAGGGTGCGCTTGCGTTTGGGTTTGCGGGACTCGCCGGCGACGATCCGGGTGGTGCCGGGCTGCGCGCCGGGCTCGGGGTTTTCGGGGGTACGTGACATGGGTGAAGTCCTGTTCTGGGGTGTGCGGAAGGGCCGGGCGGGGTGGTCAGCGCCGGCGACATCGCCCCTGAAAGTCCCCGCGGGGGAGGCCGGGAAACGGTTCCGTTGTCTTCATTCATTCACCATAGGGAGTGTCTTGAACGAGGTTCAACGGTCCGGAAACCCGGGGTCACAGGGGTTCACGGAACGTCATATTCGGCGCACGACAGCGGGGACCGCCATCCGGGCTCCTGAGCTCGTCAATTGCCTTTGACGTTGACGAGCTGCCGCAGCTTGTGCCGTATCTTGACGAGGTCGGCGGAGTCGCGCATCACCTGGTCGATGGGTTTGTACGCCGCCGGGATCTCGTCGATGAATGCCTCGCTGGGGCGGAACTCGATGCCCCGCATGGCGGCCTTCAGCTCGGCCAGCGAAAACGTTCTCTTCGCGGCGGTCCTCGAGTATTCCCGCCCGGCGCCGTGCGGCGATGAGTTCAGGGACACCGGGTTCCCCAGTCCGACGACGACGTAGGACGCCGTGCCCATGGAGCCGGGGATGAGCCCGGCGTCCCCCGCTTCGGCCCGGATCGCCCCCTTGCGCGAAACCCAGACGGTCTTGCCGTAATGCTTCTCCTGCGCAGTGAAGTTGTGGTGGCAGTTGATCCTTTCGGTCTCCCGGACACGGCCGCCTGTCCATGATTCAAACTGCCGGACCACACGGTCCATCATCTCCTCACGATTCAGCAGTGCGAAGTGCTGGGCCCAGTGCAGTTCCCTGATGTA
>JBKPBZ010000316.1:0-18378 GCA_046727115.1 Actinomycetota bacterium
GGCTCCGATGACGCCCAACAGCCACACCATCAGCCCCTGGCCGACGCCGTTGAAGCGCGCCATCCGCCCTGCCACGTAGCCACCCGAAAAATAGGCGAGGAGCTGGACCGACAGGAGTACGATCAGACCGGTCACGCCACCGCCAGATGTTTCCCGGCCGGCTCGGGCTAGCGGGTCCGTGCCGGGCAGAAAGCCGGCCCTGCCGGCCGCCGCAACCAGGGCAACCAGCAAGACAGCCATTGCGGTCGAGACCAGCCAGCCGAATAAGGCCGAGCCGATCTTGATGCCGCCGAAGCGTTCTTCTTCTCGGGCGACCACGGCTTCGCGGACAGCGTCGTCTGCCGCGTCTCCTGGCAACATATCGTCGACCGGGCCGCTTGTGTCATCGAAGTGCCCGTCGTTTTCACTATCGGGGAAAACACCGTCAGTCTCTTCGTAGGAGCGGTCGTCAACACTGTGGTCAGAAGCGCGATCTTCCGTTTGATTCAGAGATTCCGGAGTGCCGTCCCAGTCTTCGTCGAGTCGTCGCGCATCTTCAGGACCGCTTGCGCTGCCCATCACGCATCCTCCCTTTAAATAATCCGCCGGCCTCACTTCCGGGATTAAGCGGGCCGGACACTACTAAAATTATGCGCGCTCAGCCCGGTTCACGAGGGGCTTTGGGCCTGCCTTTGATCAAGTGTCCCGTGGCCGCGCCGAGCCGTGTGTGAAGGCCTCCGAATCGGGCGTTTAGGCCGAGAAACGTAAGACGGTGCCGCCTCCTTCGCGGGGACGTGTCGCCCGGGCGGGCGGCCTTTATGGCTGACTGGCAGGTCCCGTGGGGCGTCGACGCCCTCCATGGGGCAGTGACCAGGCCCGCGTGGCGGGACCTGTCCAGCTGGTACCTGCTCACTACAGAAGACCGGATGATGAACCGGCTCGTCCTGCGTCAACAGGACGGGCCGGACCTCTTTAATGAGTGCCCAATCTCTACTTTGAGATAGGAATTCACTCCTCTGAATCTGTAGGCGTCACCTCGCCGGCGTCGCTGTCCTTCTTAGTCCGGTTTCCGCGGAGACAGCGCTCTGACCGTTGAGATCGATGCAAAGCATGTCACCGTCCTTGTATGGTTCCCAACGGCGGCTGACCGTTCGCCCGCGGGGGGATACATGCCGGTACGGGGTCTGGCGGGTGATGCCGAGTTCGGTGCAGGGCGATGACTTTGGTATCCGGTTTGCTATGGAGGCCGTGGCGAGCCGGAGTTTTGCCGGGGTCATTTTGTAGGGCCGTCTGCCGCGGCGGCTTGGCCGTAGTGCACATTGGATCCCATGGCCACTCAAGTGGATCAGTCACCTTGGCAATTTCCCACAGGCGTTCACCCGTCTGGCCCTCATCAACGCGCTCGTGCATCTGATCCGCGCCGAAGAAACCGACCGCGCGGCGAAGTTCACCCCGGCACACCGCAACACCTGACAGCAGAAGCCACCGACCGGGGGAGCGGTGAAGCGGCTCGGCCTACTGCTTCAGCCCCACGCTGCCCTCCTGCCGTCGGCGGCGCCCGCCGGGGTGTGAGCAACCAGGTCGCTGCCGCCTATTGATCGCTATGGGTTCGCCAGCCGCAGGGGGTTGTTCTCGGGATGTCCTGGGTCCATTGCGGCCTGTTGCGCCGGCGGGGTCAGTCCGACGAGGCGACGCCGGGTTTTGCAGCAGCAAGGTGGGCGGGGAGCATGAACGCTGCCACGAGTCCGACGAGTCCCAGGACGGCGAGGGTGATCATCGCGCTGCCGTACGACCAGGTGAGCAGGATCGTTCCCGCGACGGCGGTGCCGAGGGATGAGCCGAGGTTTGATACGCTGCGCGACAGGCCGGAGATCTCGCCCTGCAGCTCATCGGGGAAACTCGATTGGACCAGGTTGACGGACGGGGTCAGCATCGCACCGACTCCGAGCCCGATCAGCAGGAGCCCGGGGGTGAAGGCCCATGCGCTCGGGTTCCCGTAGACCATGGCGACGAGTAAGGCGATCCCGCACAGCGTGACGATGAAGCCGACGATGACCAGCGTGCGTTGCGTGTGCCTCTTCGCGAGCCGCTCTGCCGCGAGCGACGAGACCAGGATGCCGGCGGTGGCCGCCGTGAAAATCACGCCCGTCTCGATCGCGTTGTACCCCCGTACAACTTGGAGGTATGCCGACACGGTGAATGAGGTGCCCAGCAGGATGAGCCATTGCACGTTCTGCGTGATGAGACCGAGATTCGATGTTCGATTCCGGAAGAGCGCGGTGGAGAGCAGGGGCTCCTCACCTTTGCGCTCCTTGGCCCGCACGTGGGCGAAGAACCAGAGCAGCAGCAGTGCGCCGGCCGCCATGAAGGCAGCCATCAGCAGCAGGTCATTGTCGGCCAGCATGATTCCGGTGACAAGGACCACCAGTCCCGTGGCAGAGAGTACAGCGCCCATGGAGTCGAACGGCTTGCTCGGATCTGCGGGCACCGGGTCCTGAACCGCGTGGCGGCTGAGGAAGATGATGATCACAATGATCAGGGCCTGGAAGATGAATGCGGCCCGCCAGCTGATCGCGGTGGTGATGAGCCCGCCGATCAGCGGTCCCGCGGCAGCCCCGATTCCGCCCATGCCGCTGATCACTCCGAACGCCCAGGCACGGGAGGTCACGTCCGTGAACAGCAGGGTCGTCAGGATGTAGACGGGCGGGATCAGCAGCGCCGTGCCGACACCTTCCAGGATCGAATTGCCCAGGATCAGCACGAACAGGTTCGGCGCCACCGCGCTCGTCACCGCCCCGATCCCGTACACCGAGAGTCCGATGATGAACAGTCTCTTGCGGCCCCAGAGGTCGGTCAGCTTGCCGCACGGAATCATCAGCGCGGCCATGACCAGCAAGAAGATCGTGATGGCCGTCTGGATTCCCTTGACGGTTGTGTTCAGATCCTCGCTCATGTCGTTGATCATCACGTTCATGTTCGAGCCTGCAAAGCTGCAGATGAACTGAGCCAGGGCGAGCGGCACCAGCACCCTGCCCAGTTCCTGTTTCGTTCGGCCTATGCCGACGTTTCCGGCCATTCCGAGCTCCTTTCGAGGTGGCGCGATGCCCTCCGGCGGCGGATCGCCGGAGCGCGGGGGTGGCGATCGTCTCGTCGGACGGCAAAACGGTGGTCGCTCCGGGCCCTGTCAGTTGTGGTCAACGCGCCCGGCCATCCCGACCGTTCGCAGGGTTGCCAGTGCCCGCCCCGGAAGGTCGGGTCGGCGACGGCGGTCAGGAGCCGGCGGTAGAAGGCCGCGAGCTGGTCATTGGTCGGCTCGTTGGGGAAACGGCCAAGGAACACCGGGAGGCGTACCCGCCAGCCCAGCAGCTGGCCGTGGTGAATGAGCCGTGCCCCGGTCTGGGTCAGTGCCGCCACGGCCGCCGCCTCGGCGCGGCCGGCTCCGAACGCTGACGCTGCCCATGGCTCGTCGTGGTTTTCCACGAACCGGACAAGGGCGTTCTGGTATGCGGGCTCTGCCTGCAGGTGCAGCCGCACCTCCTCGGCATTGCCGCCGAGAAGGCGGTCATACAGGCGCTTGTCGTAGCAGTAGTCGAAGCCCTGCTGCATCAGGGACCATTCAAGATCCCAGTAGGCTTCCGCGAGGAACACGAAACCGGGGTGGGTTTCGCGGACGGCGTCGATCACGGTTGGCCAGTATTCCGTGCCCGGTGCCGGACCGACCCGGGCACCCCAGGTGCTGGCGAAAACGTCGTTCATGACCAGCATCGCCATGTCGCAACGCACCCCATCGCACTGATCGGCGATCGATCTGAGCGTCTCAGCCGCCGCTGTGCGCAGGGCTGGGGCGAAGGCATTGAGCTGAACGACGTCCGGCCACGCAGGGAAGTAGGGATCCCGCCCGTTGGCGAGAACCCGGCCGCCGACCTCGACGAACGACGCCGGATCCTCGTCTCGGTCCGCGGCGGTTCCCTGGACGAAGATGTCGGGTGTTTCCGTGGTCCACGGGACGGAGCCCAGAACGATGGGTTTGCCTTCTTCCACGCTGATTGATTCGAGCCATGCCCAGGTGTTGATCTCGTAGATAAAGGGGTGGGCCACCGGCGGCGGCAGGTCCGGCGGCTGGACCGCCGCTGTCATCTCGTCCATCACAGCTCCTCGCAGGTCATGACTCTGAGGACGCGGGAGGCGCCGTCAGACTGGTTGGACATCGGGTCCCGGTTCCGTTTCCCGCGGTTCTGTCGCGGTCTTTGGGTCAGGGTTTTCCGGGAATACCATCCGGTGGCTGTGGCGGGGCGGGTCGAGGAGGAGGTCGGCCACCAGGGCGGTCCACCCGGTCTGGTGCATCGCGCCAAGGCCGGCGCCGTTGTCGCCGTGGAAGTACTCGTAGAACAGCAGGTTGTCCTTCCAAGCGGGATCGTTCTGCAGCAGGTCCACGCCACCATAGACGGGTCTGCGTCCGTCCGGGCCGGGGAGCCAGATACTGACCAGGCGATCGGTAAGGTCACCGGCGATCTCCCGCAGGGTCAGGTGCTGACCGGAGCGGGTGGGGTATTCGACGGTGAAGTCGGGACCGACGAACTGGTCGTACTGCAGCAGGGCCCGGATGATGAGGTAGTTGACCGGCAACCACACCGGGCCGCGCCAATTAGAATTGCCGCCGTACATCGCGGTCCGTGATTCGGCCGGTTCGTATTGGATGACCGCGGTGGGGAGCCCCGGGACCGTGTAGGGGGTGGTGTGCCGTTTGGAGATCGACCGCAGGCCGTGGGGAGAGAGGAATGCCTCCTCATCGAACAGGGTACCGAACAGCCGGGCGAGTTTTTCCCGCGGGACGACCGAGAGCAGCGTCCGCCGGGAGTCCCCGGTGCCACGGACCTGCCAATCCAGGATTTCGTGCCGGTCGGTCTGTTCCAGCCGGCGGGCGAACCGCTTCCGCAGCCGGTGGACCCGGTCCGTGTTCTGGGTGGGGAGCGCGACCGCGGGCAGGACCGGGATCAACCCGACGAGGGACTTTACCCTAATCGGGACCCTGTTCCCGTCGGGGTCGGTGAGCCGGTCGTAGAAGAAGCCGTCCTCGGTGTCATAGCAGCCTGAATCCTCCAGCGCGTCCATGATCAGCACGGTCTGCTCCAGGAATTTCACCACCATGTCGTCGTAGACGGCGTCGTGTTCGGCGAGTTTGGTGGCGAGGGTGAGCATGGCCATGGAGTAGTACGCCATCCACGCGGTGCCGTCGGCCTGGTCCAGCCGGAAGCCGGGCGGGAGGTGCGAGCGGTCGATCGGGCTGATGTTGTCCAAACCCAAAAAGCCGCCACCGAACAGGTTGTTCCCGTCGGGGTCCTGCCGGTTGAGCCACCAGGTGAAATTCAGCAGGAGCTTCTGGAACACGCGTTCCAGGAAGTCCAGGTCGGTGCCGCCGTCGATGACGAACACCCGGATGGCGGCCAGCGCGTGGACCGGGGGGTTGACGTCGTCGAAGCTCCATTCATACGCCGGGAGCGCCCCGTTGGGATGCTGGAACCACTCCCGTAGGAGTACCAGCAGTTGGTATTTGGCGAATGCAGGATCCAGGTGCGCCCAGGTGACGGAGTGAAATGCCAGGTCCCAGGCTGCGAACCACGGGTACTCCCACGGGTCGGGCATGGCGAGTACGTCGAACGAGTCCAGGTGCCGCCACCCAGTGTTCCGGCCGTTACGGTGCCCGGCCGGCGGGACCGGTTGGCCGGGGTCGCCATCCAGCCACCGGTTGACCCGGTACGGGTACATTTGCTTGCTCCAGACCAGCCCGGCGCAGGACTGGCGCATGACCTGCATCGGCTCGGCACCGATCTCAGCGGGGGAGATCGCGGCGTAGAACTCGTCCGCCTCGCGCTCCCGGGCTGTCATGACGCCGTCGAAATAGGAGTCGAACCACCCGGCGCCTGGTGCGGTCTGGTCCGGTGCAGGCCGGTGCAGCCGCAGCCGCAGCTCGGTCCGGCCCCTGCCAGGCACGGTGAGCTGATACCACCAGGCTGCCTTGGTACCGGTGTGTTGCGGATTCACGGTGTCCGCGCCGGAGACCACGTGGTCGTTGATGCCGTCCTTCGGGTATGCGGTGACCGGAGCCGCCCCGAACAGCCGGGCTGTGTTCGTTTCGTTGTCGCAGAACAACGCCTGCGGCCTGACTCCCTCTGTCGTGGGGGCGGCATCGAGCCGGTAGCCGGACAGCCGCGGGTGCTGGACGGCGACCCCGTCGCCGTCCAGGAACAACGACGGCGCCTCCGCGCCCGAGACCCGCCACGTGTTGCGGAACCACAGGGTGGGCAACACCGACAGCATCTTTTCCTCGGACGAATGGTTCTCGATGATGATCCGGGCAAGTATCTCGGTCGGTGAGGCCTTGGCGTAGGCGACATCCACGGACCAGTACCGGCCGCCGTCGAAGACACCGGTATCGAGCAATTCGAACTCGGGTTCGTCCCGGGAACGACCGGCGTTTTCATCGATCAGCTGCTGATAGGGAAACGCTGCCTGCGGGTAGTGGTACCGCCACCGCAGCCAAGCGTGGCTGGGCAGCGCATCCGGGTACCACCAGTATTCCTTGACGTCTTCCCCGTGATTGCCCTGCGGCCCGGTCAGCCCGAACATCCGCTCCTTCAGGATCGGATCGGCCCCGTTCCATAGCGCGAGCCCCAGGCAGAGGTCGTGGTGAATGTCGGACAGCCCCGCCATGCCGTCCTCGTTCCATCGGAACGCACGGGACCGGGCATGATCATGCGGAAAATACTCCCACGCGTCGCCGTTGTCGCTGTAGTCCTCCCGGACCGTGCCCCAGGCCCGCTCCGACAGGTAAGGCCCCCACTCGTACCAGGGATTCGCTTCGAACAGGTCATCCTCAGCGGCCCCGGTGGCCTGGGCCAGCCGGGCATGCTCAGCGGTGACACCCCGGGATTCCGCGGGCGGCGTCGTCGTGTTCTCGGACATGGGTCCTCCCAGGGAAGCGCTGCCGGCCGAACCTCTCAAGACATGCCCGGATGGCGGCCCGCGACCTGGTCCACCGACCCTCGGCGACGTCATGCGCCGCGCCGGGTGTGCCCTCAGGCACGACGATAGCAGGCATCGCACGGTCCAGGCTGCCCCCGAGCAACAATTCACCTTTCGTTCACATCCGTTCTGGTCCGGCGTCGCCTGCACGCCCAAACCAACGGAGCGGGACGCGATTCGGTGCGAACCCTTCCCGGGACGGAACAGAGAAGAGCCGGATGGGCGGTCTGCCGGACCAGGGTCAGCGCGGCACAAATATGCTGGCTGGAGTTTGGCCGCCGAGGCCCGCGGCTGATGTCGCCGAGCGCTACCGACCTTGATCCGAGAAAATTCTCTGCATCGCAATCCGCCGGAAACATTGCTGCCTCAGGCTGGAAGCGGTATTTCAATCGTGGCAGGAGGACCCGATCATGGCCCCACGGAACAGAGTCATCCAGGCGTGCGCGGATCTTGTGCCGGGCACGGAGATCGAGGCGTGGGATCACGGACGGCTGGTTCACTGTGGTCGCGTCAGCCAGATCGTATCGTCCATGGCCATGTTCTGGATCATTGATCGGAGGAACGGCACGCGGAGCCTGCTAGACCTGGACGCGTTGGACGTCGTCCGGCTCGATGAGCCTGCCCAGCCGCCAACAGAACCGGACGAACCGGCATGAGGGCATCCTGCCCGGCGCTGTTTTGGCAAAACCGGCCGCTGGGTCAGATGTGCGCCGACTTTTGCGGTCCGGAGTCGGGGCTGGAGCATCTGTCTGGATGCGCGCGTTGGCCATCTCGTTCACTAAGCAAGGCCATTGTTGAGAGATTTCGTACCGCTAAAGCGGTCGTTTCTAAAGCATGGCTGCGGAGTGGGCTAAGCAGCGGTGCCGGCGGTTCGGCGCGCCAGGGCCGCGTGGCGATCGAGTCCGGGTTCGAGTGAGGAAGTCGATGCGTTGGGTCATTCCACCGTCGATGCTACGGTATCTGCCGCGTCCGCTGGCTGGAGCGGCGGGTTTTGTCCGCCGCGTCGTCCAGGCGCTCGTTCAAGGTGATTGCGGCGTCGATGAGTGCCAAGTGGGTGAATGCCTGCGGGAAATTGCCGATTTGTTCACCCGTGGGGGCGATTTCTTCGGAGTACAGCCCGACGTGGTTGGCGTAGGTCAGCATCTTCTCGAAGGTCAGCCGCGCGTCGTCGAGCCGGCCCGCCCCGGCCAGGGCATCCACGTATAGGAAGGTGCACAGGGAAAAGGTGCCTTCGGAGCCGCGGAGCCCGTCGGGCGATGCGCTTGGGTTGTAGCGGTAGACCAGGCTGTCGGACACCAGCTCGTCGTCCATGGCGTGCAGGGTGGAGCGCCACATTGGATCCCCTGGAGCCACAAAGCCGACCTGTGGCATCTTCAACAGGGAAGCGTCGAGGACGATGTCGCCGTATTGCTGTACGAAGGCCCCGCGCTCGGTGCTCCAGCCCTTGTCCATGATTTGGTTGTAGATGGCGTCGCGTTCGGCCATCCACCGGGTGAGGGGCGCCGGCCGGCCATGGGCCGTTGCGAGCCGGATGGCCCGGTCGAACGCGACCCAGCACATCAGCCGCCCGTAGGTGAAGTCCTTGCGTCCACCCCGGGTCTCCCAGATTCCTTCTTCGGGCTGGTTCCAGTTCTCGGCGACCCATTCGAGCAGTCCGCAGATGGCGAGCCATCCGGGCTGGCCGATCTGGCCTCCGAAACGGTCGAGGGAGTACAAAGCGTCGAGGGCTTCGCCGTAGATGTCCAGTTGAAGTTGTCCGGCGGCTCCGTTGCCGATCCGGACAGGGTACGACCCGCGATAGCCTTCCCAGTCGGTCAGGACCTCCTCGTTGAGTTCGGGGTTGCCGTCGATTCGGTACATGATATTCAGCGGGCCGGTGTCGCTCTCCAGCGGCTCGGTGATGCGGTCGCGGAGCCAGCGGCTGAAAGCGGCGGCCTCGTCGACAAAACCCATCCGGATCAGGGTGTGAACGGAGAAGGATGCGTCGCGTATCCAGGTGTAGCGGTAGTCCCAGTTGCGTTCCCCGCCGATCTGTTCCGGGAGGCCGGCGGTGGGAGCGGCCACCAAGGCACCGGTCGGCGCATAGGTCAGGAGCTTCAGGGTGATGGCGGAGCGTTCCAGTTCCTCGCGCCAGCGCCCGGCATAGGTGGATTGGCTGACCCAGTCGTGCCAGAAGTGCGCTGTGTCGTCGACGAGGCGCTGGGCCTCGGTGGAGCGCATGAGACGCGGCATCACCTCCGGGCCCGTCTCCAGGACGACCCCGCGCATCTGGCCCTGCTGCAGGTCCACGGTGATGTGGAGGTCACCTTCGTCGGTGGCGGTGTGCCGGGGCGGCTGATCGTCTGTTTCCTCGCGGATGAGACTGAGCGCCAACCGGGTTTCGCCTGCATCGAAGGTCGCGCCGTCGCTACTGAGAATCAGCTCGTGGGGCCGCCGGCCGTAGTCGAACCGGGGAGCTACCTCGACGTCGAACGAGATCTGCCCGCGCACGCACCGCAGCATCCGAACCAGGTCATGCTTGTCACTGGCCGATTCGCCGGTGATAGGCATGAAGTCCATCAGCTCACCAACCCCGCCCTCAGTCAGGAACCGGGTGATGAGGATGGCCGTGTCCGGCAAATAGAGCTGCTTCGTGGCGAACGCCTCAGTGGTAGGCCGGGTGCTGAAGTGGCCGCCGCGGGTGCTGTCCAGCAAAGAAGCGAAAATGCTGGGGGAGTCGAAGCGCGGACTGCAGAACCAATCAAGAGTGCCGTCCGTGGAGATCAGCGCCGCCGTTTGCAGGTCACCGATAAGACCATGATCGGCGATCAGTGGGTATTCCTTCATCTACACGACCTCTTCCCTGTGACCCCTTCCGGGCCCTTCGCGCCACTGCCGCGCCGAGAGCCACGGTCCCCGCAACTGCGCGATGTGCTTTGAACATTTGGAGGTTCCTTCCGCAAGGGACCGTTTCCGGCAGCCGGGTGAGGGCTGACAGCTACGACCAGTGTCATCCGTTCGCTCACTCCCAGCCTCACCCGGTCCGGATGAAATCCCGTGGGAACCCGGCTCTCGGATCATCCCGTTCCAAGGAAGCAAATCGACTCCGATCTTTCCAGCCGCAGCCGATGCTGCGATTACGAATGCCTCTAGGACACGAGTGGAGAGCGGGCGTTTTGGGCGCTGAGGCCTCTTACGGGGGTCCATGCAGCAGGAAAGGGGTGGGAAAGCTCGAATTGCGGCCGTCAGTAAGCCATATCTAAAAGGCTAGCTGAGCGCCGCACGGCCAGGGAACGACGCCGGCCGCAGACTTCCCCCCGGATTCGTCGCCCCCGACATCCCCGAACTGACCATCGGTGTGTTGGACGGCTAGCGCGGCACGAGAGCCGGCCTCCCTCATTCCGGCCAGCGAGAAGGAACGCGAAGCCGCGGATGCCCTAAGAACGGCGGCCCAACCGCTCACGACCGAGCTCACCGAGACCGCAAAGACCGTGGCTGAGGGACTGAAGGAGCCCGCCCAGGCTGCCATGGATAACGTCAAGGCCTCCGCCGCCGACGCTACCGAACACGTCAAGGCCGAGGGTCAGGGCGCGGTAACGGACGTCAAGGTTCGCACGGCGGAGGCCAAGGACAACGTCCAGCAGGTCTGATCCGTGGGAAACCCGGCCGGCCACCTGCGCTCTCGCGCCGGAAGGCCGGCCGCTGCACTAAACCCGAAGGAAGAAATCCCATGGCCAAGAATCCCGCCTCCGCAGAGACAGCTTCCGACCCCGAAACGCAGGAGAGCAGCACCGCAAAGTCCCACACCGCACCCTCCCCGAATGATGCGCGCAAACCCGACAGCCCCACGGAGGTTACCAAAGCGTCCTGGAAATACATCGCCAAAGAAACCTTTCGGGAATTCACCCAGGACCAGTGTCCGGACCTCGCCGCAGCCCTGACCTAACGCGGTTCTCTCCATCTTCCCTGCCCTGCTGGCGCTCGTATCCCTGCTGGGCATCTTCGGGGAAGCCGGGAAGACCACCCGGGCGCTCCTGGACATCGTCGCGGGATTCGCCCCCGCCGACACTGTCGACGCCATCCGGGAACCCGTCCAACAGCTCAGCAGTTCCTCCGCAGCCGGGCTCACGCTGGTGCTCGGCATCATCACCGCCCTCTGGTCCGCGTCCGGCTATGTAGGCGCCTTCGGCCGTGCCATGAACCGGATCTATGAAGTCGACGAAGGCCGCCCGTTTATCAAGCTCCGGGGCACCATGCTCGCGGTCACGATAGTGACAGTACTCATCGTCCTGGCACTGGCGGCCATGCTCGTTCTGAGCGGGCCGGTAGCAGAATCCGTCGGCCGAATGATCGGTCTGGGCGGAACTGTCCTCGTGATCTGGAACGTTCTCAAGTGGCCGCTAATCGTGCTGCTTGTCGTCCTGACAATCGCGATCCTCTACTACGCCACCCCCAATGTGAAGCAGCCCAAGTTCCGCTGGATGAGCCTTGGCTCCCTCATCGCCCTGGCGATCTTCCTGCTCGCTTCCCTGGCCTTCGGGTTCTACGTGGCCAACTTCAGCAGTTACAACAAGACGTACGGAACGATCGGCGGCGTCATCATCTCGCTGCTCTGGCTCTGGATCCTCAACATGTCCCTACTGTTCGGCGCCGAGTTCGACGCAGAAATGGAACGCGGCCGCGAGCTTCAGGCCGGCATCGAGGCGGAGGAAACCATCCAGCTCCCACCGCGGGACACCAAGCAAAGCGAGAAGCTGCGGGCCCGGGAAGAGGAAGACATCCAGCAGGGCAGGGAACTGCGCGAACAACACAACGAGGCCAACACCGAACAGCCCGTGCGGTGGGGCAGGAGCGCCGCACACCACGGGGCAAGCAAAATGGACGACTCCTGATCCCGAACGGTCCCAAATTCCACCGAAGACTTCGCACCAAACAGCACCACGGCGCCGGACCGGAACGTCAGGACAGCCATCGTTAGCTTTCGTTGAAAGCCAGCCGACCCAGGGTCCGGGGTCAGGCCAGCGGAGGAGATGGCTATACCGCCACCGTTGCGGGCCGGGGGCTGAGGTGGATGCCGGCGATCATGCATCTGACGGAACCGCCTGCTAATTCGATGGTGGAGACGTCGACCGGGAGCAGGGTGCAGCTCTGCTGGATGAGGTCTTTCTGCGAGGTTGTCAGGCTGGCAAAGGCGCGGCGGGATAGTGCCAGCAGCCGCTGGCCCGGCGCCTGCAGTTCGATGGCGTTTCCGGCGAACTCATGGACCTGGTGGTTCGTCAGCGTGATCACGTCCCGCCCTCCGGTGGCCAGGCGTTCCGCCACCTCGCGGCGGCGGATGGTGGACTTGATCATGTCCAAGCCCACCATGGCGAATTCGGTGGCAACGGACATCATGACATTCGTGTGGTAGACCGCGGCCCCTGAAGAATCAGCGGCGTCGAACACCATTGGCTCATAGCCGAAGTTTGTGCAGAACCTTTCCAGAGCAACCGGATCGGCACGGCGAGATCGCGCCGCGTAGGCTACCTTGTCCACATGGTCCAAGACCATGGCGCCGGTGCCTTCGAGGAAGACCTGATCCTGTTCCAGTCCGGAGTAGTCGATCACGTCTTGTACGCGGTAGCGATTCTTGAGCAGCTCCAGGACGTCGGTACGGCGCTCATGCCGGCGGTTCGGCGCGTACATCGGGAACACGGCAACGTGTCCTCCGGCGTGGGTGGAGAGCCAGTTGTTGGGAAAGACGCTGTCCGGACGTGTGTGTTCATGGTCGTCGAACATGTGGACGGTGATGCCGGCTCCCTCCAGTGCCTCGGCAAGGGCGGTCACTTCTTTGTAGGCGGCTGCGGCCAGTAGCTCCGGGCGCGTCGAGGCTTGCGTGGCCTGGAAGGTGTTGTCGGCCGCCGTGGCAGGGTTCGGCGTGAAGCGGCGTGGGCGGACGAGGATGACCGCGGACGGTGCCTGGGCGGACACAGCCGTTCAGGTCCCGACCGGGGAGAGGGCGCCCACGAGACCAAAGAGGTCCTTCGGGTCCTCCGGGTTGGCGACCAGATCAATCTCCTCGTAGTACTCCGTGCCGACGACAGCATCACGGATGTAACGCAGGGCGGAAAAGTCCTCGATGGCGAACCCGACCGAGTCGAAAATGGTGACCTGCTCGGCGGAGACCCGCCCAGGAGCCTGTCCCCGGAGGACCTGCCAGAATTCGGTAACCGCAAAGTCGGCCGGCATCTGCTGGATCTCGCCTTCAATCCGGGTCTGTGGCGTGAACTCGACGAAGACGTCACCGAGTTCCAGGACGGCGGCGTCGAGCTCCGTTTTTCCCGGGCAGTCCCCGCCGATAGCATTGATGTGAACGCCGGGTTCGATGACGTCCGCAGTGAGGATTGTCGCGTTCGCTTTATCGGCGGTGCAGGTGGTGATGATGTCTACGCCCTGCACCGTGCCGGCTGCCGAGGAGGCCACTGTGATGTCAAAGCCGAGCGGGGTCATGTTGCGGACGAATTTCTCCAGCGCAGCCGGATCCGTGTCCCAGATCTTCAGGGCGGTGATGCCCAGGGCGCTTCTGAAGGCCAAGGCCTGGAATTCGGATTGGCTTCCAGTCCCGATCATTGCCATGACGCTGGAATCGGGGCGGGCAAGCTTCCTTGCCACCATTGCGGAGGTCGCGGCGGTCCGCAGCGCGGTCAGCACGGTCATCTCGGTGAGGAAGGTGGGGTAGCCGTTGTGGACGTCGGCGAGGACCCCGAAGGCGGTGACGGTCTGGAAGCCCCGGGCCGGGTTTGAGGGGTGCCCGTTGACGTACTTGAACCCGTAGGTTTCGTGATCGCTCGTGGGCATCAGTTCGATGACGCCGAAGGGGGTGTGGCTCGCAACCCGTGGCGACTTGTCGAAGCTCTCCCAGCGGCGGAAATCGCTTTCAAGATATTCGATCATCCCGGCGATGATGTTTTCCGGACCATTGGCGGCAGCCCAGCGAACCATGTTGTGAACATCTACAAAGCGCGTCATTGCGCCTCCTTTTTTGCTTGTAAACACTTGTTGTCTACAAGGTATCGGGCGGCGATATGCAATAACAACGGATAAATTGCCCGCTCTCAGTCCGAAAGATTTGCACATTGACGACCACTATTATGCAATGTGTAACTTTTCTCGTTTTCAGGTACTAGCGCAGGACGGAGCTCAGCAGCAGGCTCGTTTCGCTGTTCACAATGCCTTCGACGCCGCGGATCCTCCCCAGCAGCTTGTCGAACTCGATGAGGCTTTCGGTGCGCAGTTCGGCGACGAGGTCCCATCCGCCGTTGGTGGTGTGGAGTGCGCGGATTTCAGGGAAACCCCGCAACTGGCCGATGACGCGGTCAGTCGTCCGCCCTTCCACTGCGATGAGGGCCACGGCATGGATGGCAAGAGGATCCAGCTCGTCCCTCACCCTCACACTGAAGCCCACGATGGTTCCCGTGGCAATGAGCCGATCCAGACGGCTGTTGACTGTCGCCCTCGCCACCCCCAGCTGTCGCGCCAGGCTGGCCACGGACGCCCTCCCGTCCTCCCGGAGGGCGGACAGGAGCCTGCGATCAAGGTCAGTAAGGGCAGTCATCAACATAATGTAACATCAGGGTCATTAATATGCTCAGATTAAGAGCGAAAATCGTGACTTTCGGCAATTGATGATGCACATCGCTGATCCTAGAGTCGAAAGGACAACCGTTCACACGAGCATCCTCGGCGCAACGACGCGCTGCGGATGGTGATCCCCGGCTGCTGACGATCGGGCAGCCGGCCACCAACTTCGGAGCGCTGTCACCCCTGTCCTGCCCATTGGCGTATACCCGCGACGGTTTACCGTGCCCGCTGGCTCTCTAGCGGTTCCCTCCACAAAGGTAATAATTCTGATGTCTACTTCTTCAACGATGACGTTGAGGCTCGCGGTGGTTGCCGCAACCGCGGTGCTGGCGCTGACCGCTTGCACCAATGCCTCGCAGACCACCACCGCAACCCAGCCGGGCCCTTCTGGTTTGGACGCCACATCGATCCAAAAGGATGAAGCCTTGGCCGGGCTGGTTAGCCCGGCGCTTAAGGCAAAAGGCGTCCTGACGGTCGGCTCCGACACGTCCTACGCCCCCGCCGAGTTCCTGATTGAGAGTGGAGATGCGTCCGGTAATGACGGCCCCGCGCGGGTCATTCCAGGCGTCGAAGTTGAGATCGGGGGTGAGACGGGGGGGCAAGGCTCCGGGGGACGGATGCCATTTGCGACTGCACCTGGGTGATCGGTCCGCTGAGTTCCGTGTGGGGTGGGTAGACAGCGGCATCGGTGCCCTTGCCACGGTAAGGACCGGGGGGCCATTAGCGGTGCGCCGGGGGTCTTGATCTCGACGATGAGAGTGGTACTCGTGACGGAGTTCGCGCAGAGGAAGTCAGTGATGCGTGATCCGCGCCCGTTGATGTCCGCGGCCTGAACGGTGGCGTGCTGGAACTCCACGACGATGGGAGTCGAGAAGATTAGCTGTAGTGCGAAGTGGTTGGCCTGGAAGAACTCTTGCCAATGACTTTCGTTCTTGGAATGGGGTCCGTCGAGGTTTTGCTCGAACCGGTCGATAAGCGCCTCGAGCGATACCAGCTGAATGTCTTCGCGAAGCCGGACAAGCCGTTCGGGTGACTCGCGGGCGATAGCTGGCGCGGCAACTGTCATCTCATCGGCAAGGCGGGAGCGATCGGTGGCGTCGGTCACGTGCCCGGTATAGACCTCTTCGGTCAGTGCACGAATGACGGGGTTCTGGGTGTATTTCGGCTTTACAAGCTCTAGGTCAAACAAGACAGCGAGGGCGTTGTGGGTGTCGGCGTCGATCGCCCGTCGAACGGCGGTTTGGCCGCGGCTGCGACTGCGATCCACAGCGGCGCGGTAGTCTCCGAATTGGTGGAGTAATCGCGCCGGGCGGTCGTTTCCAAGTCCTCCAGAAGTACTGCCGGATGGTGATGGTGTTGGACGTGAAGGCTTTGAGGCCTCGTTGGAGGTACTCCTGAACGTATTCTTGCGGTTGGTTTGCCAAGAGGATTTTGCCTGATGCGTTGGAATGCAGGGCAGGTTGGCCCGCACCGAGGAATCTTCGGCGAGTACTACGGCGACCCCGACAAGTGCCCATCGTCCTGCGGTCATCGAGCCGACCCCCTGATCACTGCTCTACTGTGTTCGCTGGCGCCCGGGCAAGTGGGCGCAGCATTTCGGGCAGGGTGATGTCCGTGGGGGACAGTTCCGGCCTGGCACGGAGGACGCGGAGCCGGTGGCGGAAGGATCTGCCTGACCAGGCCGGATCGGCGGAGACTTTCACTGCCACGGGTTCGACCAGTGTCAGCGCAACGGGTTCCTTGTCGCGGTTGAACCGGTCAAGGGTGGTGTCCTTTACGGTCGTGGGCCAGGGGTTTGTTTGAGCTGGCACCGGCGTCCGTGTCGGATCATATTCGGGGGGCCAGGCTCGGAGCTCAGTCGCTGGGATTCGGGGAACGTAGATCCCGTTCGCCGATGTCTGCTGCGCCGAGGGCGTCAGCAGCCGGGCTGTGTGCCGCATCGTGCAGACGGGCGCTCAGTTCGGGGTGGTGCAGGTCCAGGGCAGGACGTTCCGAACGGATCCTTGGCAGTGAGGTGAAGTTGTGGCGCGGCGGCGGGCAGGACGTGGCCCATTCGAGGGAGGCGCCGAAGCCCCACGGGTCATCAACTTCGACCCGCTCATTGCTGCGCCAGGTGATGTAGACGTTCCAGAAGAACGGAATCATGGACGCCCCCAGCAGGAACGAGGAGATGGTGGAGAACTGGTTCATCCAGGTGAAGTTGTCCTGCGGCATGTAGTCCGCGTAACGCCGGGGCATGCCCTCGACGCCCAGCCAGTGCTGGATGAGGAAGGTGCCGTGGAAGCCGAGGAACAGCATCCAGAACTGGATCTTTCCCAGCCGCTCGTTGAGCATCTTGCCGGTGAATTTTGGCCACCAGAAGTAAAAGCCGGCGAACATGGCGAACACGACGGTGCCGAACACCACATAGTGGAAGTGGGCCACCACGAAGTACGTGTCGGAGACGTGGAAGTCCAGCGGCGGCGAGGCCAGGATGATGCCGGTCAGGCCGCCGAAAAGGAACGTCGCCAGGAAGCCGATGCTCCACAGCATCGGCGTTTCGAACGTCAACGACCCGCGCCACATCGTCCCGATCCAGTTGAAGAACTTCACACCGGTCGGAACCGCGATCAGCATCGTCATGAAGGAGAAGAACGGCAGCAGCACCGAACCGGTGACAAACATGTGGTGTGCCCACACCGTCACGGACAGGGCGGCAATGGAAATCGTCGCGTAGACCAGGCCCTTGTAGCCGAAGATCGGCTTGCGGCTGAAGACCGGGAAAATCTCGGACACGATGCCGAAGAACGGCAGCGCGATGATGTACACCTCGGGGTGGCCGAAGAACCAGAACAGGTGCTGCCAGAGGATGGCGCCGCCGTTCGCGGGGTCGAAGATGTGCGCACCGAAGCGGCGGTCCGCGCCGAGGGCAAACAGGGCCGCGGCCAGCGGCGGGAAGGCCATCAGGACAAGGATGGATGTGACCAGGGCGTTCCATGTGAAGATCGGCATCCGCCACATCGTCAGGCCGGGGGCGCGCATGCAGATGATTGTGGTGATGAAGTTGACCGCACCGAGGATGGTCCCGAAGCCGGAGAGCGCGAGGCCGAAGACCCAGAGGTCACCGCCCACACCGGGGCTGAACGTCGTGTCAGACAACGGGGCGTAAGCGGTCCACCCGAACGATGCAGCACCTTGGGGGGTGATGAACCCGGACACCGCGATGGTGGAGCCGAACAGGAAAAACCAGAACGCCAGTGCGTTCAGGCGCGGGAAGGCGACGTCGGGGGCGCCGATCTGGAGCGGCATGATGACGTTGGTGAAGCCGGCGAACAGCGGCGTCGCGAACATCAGCAGCATCATCGTGCCGTGCATGGTGAAAAGCTGGTTGTACTGCTCTTTGGTCTGCAGGATCTGCATCCCGGGCTCGAACAGCTCGGCGCGGATCAGCAGCGCCATCACGCCGCCGAGACAGAAGAAAGCGAAGGAGGCGATCAGGTACATATACCCGATGGTCTTATGGTCGGTCGAGGTGATCCAGTTAACAACCAGTCGGCCCTTTGATCTGGGCACCGGTGCTGTTGATGTGGTTGCGGCGTCTATCTGGTTCACAGCCATTGCGGCCTCCTGTGACTCCTGGTTCCCGTGCTGAAACAACGGCACGGAATCCCTTTCACTCGACCGTAGCCACGCCAGGGTCCTCCCTGCAAGGGTCAACCGAAAGGTGTGGATCAGGGCGCAGGGCCGTCGGAGACCATGGTTCCCTTCCCACCGTGCTCACGACTCGGGGAACATTCT
>JBKPBZ010000317.1:0-6001 GCA_046727115.1 Actinomycetota bacterium
GCCGTCGTTTCTGGTCCGGGACGATGTCCTCTGCTGGACCCGCCGCGAGGCCGGTCTCGTGGGCTTCGGCGAGATCGCCCGGTTCACCGCCACGGGCCCCGAGCGCTTCCTGGAGGCGGACATCTGGTGGCGCCATCTGGTCCTGGAGGCGGACATCGAGGACGCGGTGGACTGCCCCGGCACCGGTCCGGTGGCCTTTGGCTCCTTCGCCTTCTCCAAAGTGTCCGCCCACGAGTCCCGGCTGCTGGTTCCCGAAATCGTCGTGGGGCTCCGCGACGGCCAGGCTTGGCTGACCCAGCTCACGCTTGACGACGGCGAACTCACCGAGGCAGGTGCCCGCGCCGCCCTTGACCGCTGGCTTGGCAGCGCCGGCCCCAATGCTGATGCCGGTGCCGGTGCCGGTGCCGGTAGCGACAGCGCCGATATGGACAGCGCCGGCGCCGGTAGCAACAGTGCCCATAGCGACAGCGCCGGTGTGGACAGCGCCGATATGGACGACCCGGTGCCGGAGGCCGCAAAGGCCGGTGGCGCCGTCGTCGTACGTCCTTTGCCCTTGGCTGCAGGGGCAACCCTGCACACCGGCTCGCTCAGCGAGGAAGACTGGATGGCCGCCGTTGCCGCGGGCGTCGAGGAGATCCGGACCGGGGCCCTGGAGAAGCTGGTCCTGGCCCGCGACGTCGTGGCCACCGTCCCCACCGGCGTCAATGCCGCCCAGGTGCTCCGCGAGCTGTCGGCCCGGTACCGCGAATGCTGGACGTACGGCGTGGACGGGCTGGTGGGCGCCACGCCGGAAATGCTGATCCAGGTGGAGGGCCGCACCGCGCAGGCCCGTGTCCTGGCCGGCACGCTGGACCGCCGCGACGCCGACGGCATGGACGGCTCCCCGCTGGAATTTGCCGAACGCGTCCTCGCCGGCTCCGAGAAGCAGCGGCACGAACACGATATTGCGATCCAGTCCCTGACCACGCAGCTGGCCCCGTTTTCCGAGGCCATGAATGCGCACAGCGAGCCGTTCATCCTGGAACTGCCCAACGTGTGGCACCTGGCCTCGGATGTGAAGGCCGAGCTGGCCGAGGTGGAAGGCCATGTCCCCACCTGCCTGGCCCTGATCAACGCACTGCATCCGACCGCCGCCGTCTGCGGCACCCCCACCACCGTGGCGGGCGCCCTGATCCGCAAGCTCGAGCATCTGGACCGCGGCCCGTACGCCGGTCCGGTCGGCTGGCTCGACGCGGCCGGCAACGGCGAGTGGGGCATCGCGCTGCGCGGCGCCGTCATCGAATCCCCCCGGACGGTCCGGCTCTACGCCGGCTGCGGCGTGGTGGACGGGTCCGTCCCCGAGACCGAGCTCGCCGAGACGTGGGCGAAGTTCCGCCCCATGCTGGAGTCGCTCGGCATCAACAGCTAGCCTGCGGGTTGGTGGGGGCGGCGGGGCGCGCCCGCCGGTGAATCGAGCGGGACGCATCGGCCGGAATCCGGGATTACAGACAGCTGGCGCATTGGAGATATTGCATTTAGGTCTGGTTTAGTTATCCAATAGTGAAACTTAGTTTTCTGTGACGTACATCTCTTGTTCGGCGATACACTATAAATCGGCTTCGTTACGCATCCCTCCGGCAACAAAAGGTAAGAAAATGCAGATCTCCCGTTCACTCTTGAACAACCCCGCACTGAAGGCCGCCACGGTCCTCGCCGTGAGCGCATTGGCCCTGTCGGCCTGCACGAACGCCTCCGAGACCGGCGCGCCCGGTGCGGCTCCCGCTTCCGGCAGCGCGGCGGCCAGCTTTGACCCCAGCACGGTCCAGAAGGACGATGCCTTGGCGGCCATGGTGCCCGAGGCGATCAAGTCCAAAGGCACACTGACCGTGGGCTCGGACACGTCCTACGCGCCGGCAGAATTCCTCGCCACCGACGGCCAGACCCCCGTGGGCTACGACGTCGACATCGCCAAGGCGATCGGCGCCGCGCTGGGCCTGAAGGTCCAGGTCCAGACGTCCGAATTCACCGGCATCCTTCCGGCCCTGGGCCCGAAGTATGACCTCGGCATCTCCTCTTTCACGATCAACCCGGAGCGGCTGGCCGCGGTAAACATGGTCAGCTACTTCCAGGCAGGTACCGGCTGGGCCGTGCAGAAGGGCAACCCGAAGAAGGTCTCCTTGGATGACCTCTGCGGCAAGTCCGTCGGCGTGCAGACCGGCACCATCCAGGAGGATCCGGACGTCGCGGGCCGCAACAAGAAGTGCGTGGCCGAGGGCAAGCAGCCCATCAACGTCGTGACGCTCAAGACCCAGACGGATATCACCACCCGCCTGGTCAACGGCAGCATCGATGCGATGGCGGCCGACTCCCCCATCGTCGGCTACGCGCTGACCCAGACCGGCGGGCAGCTCGAAAAGCTCGGCGATGTCTACGACGCCGCGCCCCAGGGCATCGCCGTCGCCAAGTCGGACAAGGCCCTGGCGGACGTCATCCAGAAGACCGTCACCAAGCTGATGGAAGACGGCTCCTACAAGAAGATCCTGGACGGCTGGGGCGCCTCTGACGGTGCCATCACCAAGTCCGAGGTCAACCCGGCGGTCTCGTCTTGAGCCTTCCCACAACCGGTCACGCGGCGGGTGGACAGATGGACAGCCGTCAGGACAAACACGCCGCTCCGGTACTGAACAAGCCAGTTCCGGTGCGTCACCCCGGCCGCTGGATCAGCGCCGTGGTCATTCTCGGCGCTTTGGCTCTCTTCCTGCAGAGCCTGGTCACGAACCCCAACTTCCGGTGGGACGTCGTCGGCGCCTACATCCTGGACACCAAGGTGGTCCAGGGCGTTGCCTGGACCCTGATCCTGACGGTTGCCTCCATGGTCCTGGCGATCATCCTGGCCATTCTCCTGGCCTTCATGCGCCAGTCGGAGAACCCTGTGTTCCGCTGGTCCAGCTGGGTCTGGGTCTGGTTCTTCCGCGGCACCCCGGTCTACACCCAGCTGATTTTCTGGGGCCTGATCGCTGTCCTTTACCCCAAGATCAGTGCCGGCGTCCCGTTCGGTCCCGAGATGTTCAGCGTGGACACCAGCACTGTGGTCACCGCCACGGTGGCTGCGATCCTGGGACTTGGCCTCAACGAGTCCGCCTACCTGGCCGAAATTTTCCGGGCCGGGCTCAAATCCGTGGACAGCGGCCAGATGGAAGCCGCCGAGGCCCTGGGCATGGGCAAGACCAAGATCATGTGGCGGATCATCCTGCCGCAGGCGATGCGGGTGATCGTGCCGCCCACCGGGAACGAAACCATCGGCATGCTGAAGACCACGTCGCTGGTCCTGGCCGTGCCATTCACCCTGGACCTGACCTTCGCCACCAATGCGTTGGCGAACCGGACGTACCTGCCGGTGCCCCTGCTGATCGTTGCGGCTATCTGGTACCTCATCATCACAAGCCTGCTCATGGTCGGCCAGCACTTCATTGAGGCGCACTACGGCAAGGGCGTGGACAACCGGGTTCCGGCCGCAGTCAACCCCGCGGCCGCCAAGGCCGCCGCAGCAGTGGCGCCGAGCGCCGAGGCCGAGCCGGACCTGAAGATGGACTTCCCCGAGGAGGAGGCGAAATGACGATCACCGCTGAGAAACCGCTGGTAAAGATCGAGGGCCTTCACAAGTACTACGGCGACCACCACGTGCTGCGCGGGATCGACCTGACGGTCAACCAGGGCGAAGTGTCGGTGGTGATCGGCCCGTCCGGTTCGGGCAAATCCACCATGCTCCGCTGCGTGAACCTGCTCGAGACCATCAGCGCGGGACGCATTTCCGTGGGCGGCGACCTGATCGGCTACCGCGAGGTCAAGGGCAGGCTCCACGACCTGAAGGCCAAAGAAATCGCGGCCCAGCGGCGCGAGATCGGCATGGTGTTCCAGCGCTTCAACCTGTTCCCGCACAAGACGGCGCTGCAGAACATCATGGAAGCTCCCATCCAGGTCAAGGGCCAGTCGAAGGCAGTGGCGCGGAAGCGGGCCCTGGAGCTGCTGGACCGTGTGGGGCTCGGCGACCGCGCCGGGCACTACCCGTCCCAGCTCTCCGGCGGCCAGCAGCAGCGCGTTGCGATTGCCCGGGCCCTGGCCATGGATCCCGAGCTCATGCTGTTCGATGAGCCCACGTCTGCGCTCGACCCGGAGCTTGTAGGCGATGTCCTGAACGTGATGAAGGACCTTGCCAAGTCCGGCATGACCATGATCGTGGTGACCCACGAGATCGGCTTCGCCCGGGAGGTCGGTGACCGCCTGACGTTCATGGACGGCGGCGTCGTGGTGGAGTCCGGCGACCCGCGCGAGGTCCTGGCCAACCCGCAGCACCCCCGCACCAAGGAGTTCCTGAGCCGGGTCTTGTAGCCCGACGCGCAAGTTGCCTGACGATGCGCAAATGCCCTGTCGCTACCGTTATTCGGGCAGCGACAGGGCATTTGCGCGTCCCGGGAAAGGTTGCGAGTCATGGCCACGCCGCAGAACGGGCTCGACGGCGGGGTACGCCGCCCGCGGCCAGCTTCTGTTCCAGCCGGCCCGGCTCCATGAGGTCCGCCCAGACCCACCGCAGCACCCGGAGCCCCGTGGCCCGAATCCGGTTCTCGCGCTCTTTTTCCTCCACAACGGCCTGTGATGCGGTCCGTCCCCGAAGGTATTCGGGTTTCAGATATTTCTCGACGCCGTCGAACTCGCCCACCAGCCGTGCATTCTTCCAGTAGTAGTCCGTATAGCCCACCAGACCGGAACCGTCCCGGACCTCGTGCTGAAGTTCCGGCGGCTGGAATCCGGCGGCGCACATGAGCCCGCGGCTGTACGACTCCCCCGGGGACCCGGACCGCGGATCCGCGAACTCCACGGCGGTCCTGATCCGCCGCGCAGCCGCAGCGGTGTAATTGCCGTCGACACCCGCCAGCAGTATCTCCTTAGACAGCGCGGGCAACCGGTGCGCCACGTCCGGCTTGAGCACGTGGTCCAAAGGAACAATGGCTTGCGCAAACGGCGTGAAAGCAGCCAGATCCAGCACCGTACGGACCCTCCCCGTGACCAGGAGACCTTCGCGCTGGAACACCTTGAGACCGTCCGGGTCCGCGTAGTGCCGCCGCACTCCCGCGCGGGAGCGTCCGCCGCCGCTCTGAAGCGTCAGCGCATGGACCGGATGACGCTGGCCAACGGTGGGAACTCCCCACACGGATGCTGCGGAGTGCCTGGCAAAAACCGTCCGGGCCGTGAACGTCTCTGCGGCGGCGCTAACCCGGATCCGGTACTGCTCCCAAGGCTGCAGCGCCCGCCACGCCTCCCCGTCGACGTACACGCCATGGCGCACACGAACGAGCGCGCCCGACCGGCAGCGTTTGGCTAGCTCTTTCGGCGTGAGCCCCTGCTGGACGTACTCGCGTGCCAGGACCAGTCTCGGCAATTCGTTCATGGAACGAAGATCGCAGCAAGGAGGCAGCGGCGCCATGACCCGCTGCCCAGATGTGGACAACCCGACGCGTATCCCGTCCGGCGACGCGCATTCCGTCCAGCGACGCCCATTCCGTCCCCCGACGCGCATTCCGTCCAGCGACGCCCATCCCGGCCTGCGACGCGCAAGTTACCTGGCGCGGCCGGTATTCGGGTGTCGGTTGGTATTTTGCGCGGCGCCGTGCGAGGACCGCAGCGCCGGGAAGTTTGCGGGGCGCAGGGCGCCGCGCAGATTCCGGTCCGCGACGCGCAGTCCCTCCCCCGAGGCACATCCCGTCCGCGCATTCCGTCCAGCGACGCCCATTCCGTCCCCCGACGCGCAAATTACTTGGCGCGGCGGGTATTCGGGTGTCGGTTGGTATTATGCGCAGCGCAGGGCGAGGACCGCAGCGCCGGGAAGTTTGCGGTGCGCAGGGCGCTGCGCAGATTCCGGGTCCGCGACGCGCATTCCCTCCCCCGAGGCACATCCCGACCGGCGACGCGCATTCCGTCCTGCGACGCCCATTCCGGCTGACGAGGCACATCCCGACCGGCGACG
>JBKPBZ010000318.1:0-5766 GCA_046727115.1 Actinomycetota bacterium
GTTTCCGGACGGAGTGCCGTTGGGATCGACCACCACCACCACAGGCGCCACCCCGGCGTGCTGCGCGGCGAACCCGTCGAGCCGACTCCGGAGCGCCCCGCCGGTCAGCCAGTCGGCGGGACTGCCCGGCTGGCCGGAAAAGAGGACCAGCACCGGCAGCGCGGGCCGAGGGGAACTCTGGTACGCGGGCGGGAGGTAGACGTAGGCGTCCCGGCTCTGGAAGCCGGAGACCGTGCCGGGGATGGCCGCTTTGCGGATCACGCCGCGGGGAAGGTCGGCGGGTGCCTGCCAGTGGGCGAGCCCGGTGGCGGCGGGGCCCCCGGGCGTGCGCGTCAGGCCGGGCTCGAGCGGCTGGATCCGGGCCACCGCCGTTCCGGTGAGGTCCCCGACGGTGTGGTTCAGGCCGAAGTAGATGTTGATCTGGACGGCGGAAAGCGCGAGGACGGCCAGGAAAGCGGCCGTGGCTGCGGCGCTTGAGCGCCAACGTTTGGGGCGGCTGCGGCCGCGGCCCCAGAGACCGGCCAGGCGCATGAGCCACAGGAGCAGGGCAGCGACGGCGGCAAGGGACCAGGCGAGGTTCTGCCCTGGCAGTTCGGCGGGGAAGACCGTGATCACGTAGATCAGGAACCAGTGCACGGCCGCGACGAGGGCGGCGGCGAGCAGCGTCACGGCAGCCGCGACGACCACCGCACTGGCCAGGCGACGCCCGGTGTGGCGAAAAGCGGTGGGCCGAAATCCTGGGTGGCGGAGACCGGCGTGCCAGAGGAGATAGGCCAGGCCCGCTGCGCCGGCGGCCCACGCGAGCCACACCACCGGGCCGTCGACCAGGCGGAGGCTGTCAAGGTAGTCCACCGGGGCTAGCGCCAGGTGCCGACGCCGATGACCGGTCCGGCCTCAAGCCAGGATGACAGCCCTGTGTAGGCATCGAAGCGCATCGCGAGAAGGACCGGCTGCCCCTCGTAGCGGAGCTCCACGATCACAGCGTCGGGCTGGACCTTGAGGAGCTCGGATTCGGTGGGCTTGCGCCGGCCAAGCAACTCCAGCGAGCTGCGCCGGAAGGTGTGCTTGGGACGGAGGCTGAGTGAGACCAGGCGGAACCACTCGAGGTCGTTGTCCTGATAACGACAAACCCCCATCTGCCAGCTTTTTCCAGCCGTGCAGATGGAGGCGTCCACCGTGCCGAGGGCGCGCCGCAGATTGAAGCGGCGCACCCCCATGAGGCACAGTGCAAATACCAGCAACGCAAACGCAGTTGCCAGGACGATGAACGGCAAACCAATATCGTTCATCAAGGTCGTGCTAGCGGATCCCCGCAGTAGCCGCTTCGCCCATTTGGGCGTTGTCAGCAACAATGACCACTCTGTTGTTGTCAACGGAGAAGAATCCCCCGTCGACGGCTACAGAGATGCGGTCACCGGACACCGGCTCGATTGCCAGCTCACCTTCGGCCAGAATCGCCAGCAGGGGCGAGTGGCCGGGCAGGATTCCGATTTCACCATCGCTGGTGCGGGCCTTGACCATCTTGGCCGCTCCGGACCACACGAAGTGATCCGCTGCGACAATCTCAACCTCAAGCTCAGCCATATTACTTGGTCTGTTCCTGGATCTTGGCCCACTGGCGCTCGACGTCGTCCAGGCCGCCGACGTTGAAGAACGCCTGCTCTGCAACGTGGTCAAGGTCGCCGTCGCAGATCGCGGTGAAGCCTTCAACAGTGTCCTTGATGGTCACGGTGGAGCCTTCGACGCCGGTGAACTGCTTGGCGGTGTAGGTGTTCTGCGAGAGGAACTGCTGGATGCGGCGTGCACGCGACACGACGATCTTGTCTTCTTCAGAGAGTTCGTCAACGCCGAGGATGGCGATGATGTCCTGAAGTTCCTTGTTCTTCTGCAGGATCTGCTTCACGCGGACGGCCGTGTTGTAGTGGGCCTGTCCGATGTACTGCGGATCCAGGATGCGGGAGGTCGACGTCAGCGGGTCAACGGCCGGGTACAGACCACGGGAGGCGATTTCACGGGAAAGTTCCGTGGTCGCGTCGAGGTGTGCGAAGGTCGTGGCCGGGGCCGGGTCGGTGTAGTCATCTGCGGGAACGTAGATGGCCTGCATCGAGGTGATGGAGTGGCCCTTGGTGGACGTGATGCGCTCCTGGAGGAGGCCCATCTCGTCAGCCAGGTTGGGCTGGTAGCCCACGGCCGACGGCATGCGGCCGAGGAGGGTAGAAACCTCGGAGCCTGCCTGGGTGAAGCGGAAGATGTTGTCGATGAAGAGCAGCACGTCCTGGTTCTGCACATCGCGGAAGTACTCCGCCATGGTCAGTGCGGACAGCGCCACGCGCAGACGCGTTCCCGGCGGCTCATCCATCTGGCCGAACACAAGGGCGGTGTCCTTGAGGACGCCGGCCTCTTCCATTTCGACCCAGAGGTCGTTGCCTTCACGGGTACGCTCGCCGACACCGGCGAACACCGAGGTGCCACCGAAGTTGCGGGCAACACGGGTGATCATTTCCTGGATCAGCACGGTCTTGCCGACGCCGGCACCACCGAACAGACCGATCTTGCCACCCTTGATGTACGGGGTGAGGAGGTCGATCACCTTGATGCCGGTCTCCAGCATCTCGGTGGAGCCTTCCAGGGTCGCGAAGGCGGGAGCCTTGCGGTGGATCGGCCAGTAATCGGAAGCCTGGATCTCGGACTCGTCGACGTCCAGCGGCTTGCCCAGCACGTTGAAGATGTGACCCTTGACGCCGTCGCCCACGGGCACGGTGATGGGTCCGCCGGTGTCCACAACGTTGGTACCGCGGACAAGTCCGTCGGTGGCCTGGAGGGAGATGGCGCGGATGAGGTTGTCACCCAGGTGCAGGGCAACCTCGAACGTGACGGTTCGGGTCTCACCGTTGAGAGTGATCTCGGTGGTGAGTGCGTTATAAATCGAGGGGATTGCGTCAGCCGGGAATTCGACGTCGACAACCGGGCCAATAACACGTGCAATACGGCCGGTAGCACCGGACGTTGCGGCTACGTGTTCGGTAGCAGTGGCAGTCATCTCTCTCACTTCACTCAGTAGATGGCGTGGGGTTAAGTTTATTCTTTGGTGCAGGTACAGCTGGATCCGGGCTCGTGCTGGCTAGGACGCGGACAACGCGTCGGCACCGGCAACGATTTCGGAAAGCTCCTGCGTAATTTCAGCCTGGCGGGCAGTGTTGCGCAGACGCGTGTACTTCTTGATGAGGTCCGTCGCGTTGTCGCCGGCGGACTTCATCGCGCGCTGGCGGGCTGCGAGCTCGGAAGCTGCTGCCTGCAACATGGCGGCGAAGATACGTGATTCGATGTAGCGCGGCAGCAGGGCATCGAGAACCTGCTCCGTTTCCGGCTCGAATTCGTAGAGGGGAAGCAGGTCCGATTCGGACGCCGCTGTCTCTTCGACGACCTCGAGCGGCAGCAGACGAACGACCGTCGGCTCCTGGGTCACCATCGACTTGAAGCGGGTGTAGACGACGTGGATTTCGTCGACGCCGCCCTCTTCGTAGGCGGTAGCGAATTCGGCCAGCAATGCTTCGCTGACTTCCCGCGCAGTCGCAAACTCCGGTGCATCCGTGTTGCCGGTCCATACGCGATCGTATTCACGGTTCCGGAAGTCGAAGTACGCCTGCGCCTTGCGGCCGACCAGGAACGTCTTGACTTCCTTGCCTTCCGCGTGGAGCAGCTCGTTGAGGCCTTCGGCCTGCTTGAGGATGCTCGCCGAGTAAGACCCCGCAAGGCCACGGTCCGAGGTGATGACCAGGACGGCGGCCCGGCGGATCTGCGCCGGCTCGGTGACCAGGGGGTGGTCGATTTCGCTCTGGCTTGCGACAGCAGAAACGGCACGCGTGATCGCGTTCGCGTAAGGCAGTGAAGCTGCTACGCGTGCGCGGGCCTTGCCGATGCGCGAGGTAGCGATCAGTTCCATCGCCTTGAAGATCTTGCGCATCGACGTCGTCGAGCTGATCTTCTGGCGGTAGACCCGGATCTGGGCTCCCATACTTATCCTTTCCTAAG
Source organism: Actinomycetota bacterium (assembly GCA_046727115.1). Classification (GTDB taxonomy): domain Bacteria; phylum Actinomycetota; class Actinomycetes; order Actinomycetales; family Micrococcaceae; genus Arthrobacter. Next base: position 4,033 of record JBKPBZ010000318.1, read on the forward strand.
ATCCCGATGGCCGGGACTGCCGGAACCCGTGCGGGTCCCGGCAGTCCCTGCCAGCGAAACTAGCGCTTCTGCTTGACGATTTTTTCCTGGTCGACCTGGTCCTCGCCGATGGGGGCGTGCTCCTCGTGCCCCGCACCGACCAGGAGGTTGTCTCCCTCGCCGAAGAAGCCCTTCTTGAAGTCCACGATTGCGGTCTTCAGTGCTTCAGCGGTGTCATCATCCATGACGTTGGTCTGGGCCAGCGTCGTCAGGATGGACGACTTGTGCTTGAGGTGCTCCAGGAACTCGGTCTCGAAGCGGTTGATGTCTTCAACCGGAACCTCGTCGAGGTGGCCGTTGGTGCCTGCCCAGATGGAGACAACCTGGTTCTCGACCGGGAACGGCGAGTACTGGCCCTGCTTGAGCAGTTCCATCAGGCGTGCACCACGGGTCAGCTGCTGGCGCGATGCGGCGTCAAGGTCCGAGGCAAACATGGCGAATGCCTGCATGTCGCGGTACTGGGCCAATTCCAGCTTCAAGGTACCGGAGACCTTCTTCATGGACTTGACCTGGGCGGCGCCACCAACACGGGAGACGGACACGCCGACGTCCACAGCGGGGCGCTGGTTGGCGTTGAAGAGGTCCGACTGCAGGAAGATCTGGCCATCGGTGATGGAGATCACGTTGGTCGGGATGTAGGCGGACACATCGTTCGCCTTCGTCTCGATCAGCGGCAGACCGGTCATCGAGCCTGCACCGAGCTCGTCGGAGAGCTTGGCACAACGCTCCAGCAGACGGGAGTGCAAGTAGAAGACGTCGCCCGGGTAGGCTTCGCGTCCCGGCGGCCGGCGGAGCAGCAGTGACACTGCACGGTAGGCCTCGGCCTGCTTGGACAGGTCATCGAACACGATGAGGACGTGCTTGCCGCCGTACATCCAGTGCTGGCCGATAGCCGAGCCGGCGTACGGTGCCAGGTACTTGAAGCCTGCGGGGTCGGACGCGGGGGAAGCCACAATCGTGGTGTATTCCAGTGCGCCATTGTCCTCAAGGGTCTGACGGACGGCGGCGATCGTGGATGCCTTCTGGCCGATCGCCACGTAGATGCAGCGCACCTGCTTCTTCACGTCGCCGGAAGCCCAGTTGGCCTTCTGGTTGATGATCGTGTCGATGGCAATGGCGGACTTGCCGGTCTGGCGGTCACCGATGATCAGCTGACGCTGGCCGCGGCCGATCGGGATCATGGCGTCGATAGCCTTGAGCCCGGTCTGCATCGGCTCGTGAACCGACTTACGCTGGGTCACGCCGGGTGCCTGGAGTTCCAGCGCACGAGTGGTCTCGGCCTTGATCTCGCCGAGGTCGTCGATGGGCTGGCCCAGCGGATCAACCACGCGGCCGAGGAAGGCGTCGCCAACCGGAACAGACAGAACCTGCCCGGTGCGGTGGACTTCCTGGCCTTCTTCGATTCCGGTGAAGTCACCGAGGATGATGACGCCGATCTCGCGGACGTCAAGGTTCTGGGCCAGGCCCAGGGTGCCGTCTTCGAAGCGAAGCAGCTCGTTCGCCATGACCGAGGGAAGGCCCTCAACACGGGCGATGCCGTCACCTGCGGTTGTTACACGGCCGACCTCTACGCGCTCTGCGTTTCCGGGTTCGTAGGACGCCGCGAACTCGTTCAACGCATTACGGACGTCGTCGGCGTTGATGGTCAATTCGGCCATCTGCAGTCCCTGCTCTCCTGTTTTCGTGATCATCGTT
>JBKPBZ010000319.1:0-12564 GCA_046727115.1 Actinomycetota bacterium
CCGGCTCCGGCTCTTGTCTCGAGGCCGGTGTCGAGTCCCGCGAGGACCACGGCGTCGGAGCCGACGTGCTGGAGGCAGATAGGCAGCTCGGCCGGCTCGTCGAGGGTCAGGCGGAACGGCACAGCCGCTCCGGAGTGCCCGGAGCCCGGGGATGGCAAGTGTCCGGCATCTGCGAGCCGACGAAGGTCCAGCAGCAGTTCCGGGTCCAGGTGTGAGGTGCCATGCAGGTCGATGACCACTTCGGCCCCCGCAGCGAGGCGGGAGGCCCGCCGCACGATGTGCATGAGGGCATCCGAATCCGACGGGGTGATGCAGCCGGTAAGTTCGAGCGTGACATTGGCGGGATCGACGTCCATGCGAACGAACACACGCAGTTTATGGTTCATGGGGTTCTCCAAAGGGACCTGTCCAAGAGCCAACTGCATAACTCTGGTCAAACTTTACGAGGTTGTTCTCCGGCTCACAAGCGGGCCCGGCACCCGCGCCAAGCCGGGCCTGCCGGGTCAGGCGCTCAGGCCCCCTCGGGCACCTGTTCCGGCCAGTCCACGTACTGGTGGTACGACTCATGTTTGCGCAGGTAGCGGTACATGAACGGGCAATTCGGGATGATCCGCTTACCGGATGCCACAACGTCATCAAGGGCGAAGTGGGCCAGCACCTTGGCGAGCCCCTGGCCCTGGAACTGCTCTGCCGTATCCGTGTGGATGAAGTCGATATGGCCCGGCCTGTCGATGAAGCGCACCTGGACGGCCAGTTTGCCGCCGACGCGGAGTTCGTAGCGGTGCAGCTCGTCGTTCCTGATTGTGGAGACGTCCGGGGTGAAGGTGTCTTCCGTAGTTGCCGAGTTCTCCGTCATGGTTCGACATTGGCACTTAATGGCGGGCGTGGCAATGGCGGTTCAGATCCGCCCGGCCGGTCAGGCGGAGCTGTGAGCCGAACGGGAATTCGCCCCAGGAGCACGACGGCGAGCGCGAAGCAGGCGGCGCCCCCGCCCAGGAGCCCCAGCGTGAGCCCGTTGAGCGCCGCGTCGACTGCCGGGACAAAGACGGCGACGGCGGCCAGCAGCACGGCGGCCGCCGGGCGGCTCTGCGACGGGCCGGACGCCGTCGGCCGCTCCTCCAGCCAGCCAAACAACGCCAGCACCGGCAGCAACAGCGCAACGACGCCCAACAGCACCAGTGGCCGCCCCCACCACCAGGCCGCGCTGCCCCCTGCTGGCTGGGGAAAATTCGTCAGCAGCAGCAGCCCGGACATCGCCGCGAGCAGGGGCAGGTGCCACAGATAGACAGTCATGGCCCGCCGGCCGGCCACGCCCATCGTCCGCCGCACGCCGGCCAGGGCGGCCATCCGGGACAGCCCGGGCCGGAAGAGCTGGAGGGCGGCGGCCTGCGAGCTGCCCAGAAGCAGCAGCGTCACGTTGGGCGGGTTGAGGTTCACCAGCATGTTCCCGGAGTACAGCCCCAGCAGGACAATCAGCCCCAGCACCATGTTGCTGGCGACCATGATGCCGACGTGCGCCGGCCGGCCCGGCAGCAGCCGCGGGCTGTCTGCCAGGATGAATCCGAGCTGCTGCACGGCGCACCACACGAACACCATGTTCAGGTAGGCCAATGGCGGCAGCATGCCCCGCAGGCAATCGACCATTACCACCAGGGAGGTAAGCCCTGCCAGTGTCAGCCACGGCGCGCGGGTGTGGAGGGCAGCCAGCCAGGGAAGGTTGAGTTGCGCGGCGAGGTAGGCGGCCAGGAACCACAGCGGCATCCCGGCTCCGCTGGTGAGCAGCTCGATGACCTGCGGGTCAACCCCCGCCAGGCGGGCAGCCGACAGGGCGATGAACATGATGGCCAGCAGGACGGCGGCCGGACGGATCAGGCGCAGCAGCCTGCCCTGCATGAAATCGAAGGCGTTGCCGCCCCTGGCGCGGAGCCGCCGCCAGGACTGCAGGCCGGTGATCCCGCCGGCCACGAAGAACAGCGGCATGATCTGGAGGACCCACACCACGGGCTCAAACCAGTGCTGGTTGCCCAGGATGTTCTCGGTGGTCACGGTGCCGTCCGGGTGCAGTACGGGGCTCACCATCATCGTGTGCGCGACCACCACCAATGCCAGGCAGAAGAATCGGACAAGGTCGATCACAGGGTCGCGGTCCGGCCTCGGAGCCGGGCCGCCGGCAGACCGCTGCTGTGGAACCATGGCGCTCCCTGGGAAGGCCGGCTGTGTCGCACCATTGTCGGCCTTGGGGCGCCCGGCGGCCAGAGCAGAAGGGCCCGGGTCCGCGCCGGGGTTCATGCCGCGGTCAGCCCAGCATCCCGAGGACGACGGCGAAGCGACGCGGTCACAGGGGCAAGACAGGAGGCCAGGATCATGGTCCGATCCTGGCCTCCCGTCCCGCTGGCCCTGTTTCCCGTCGGCGCCGTCAGCGGGAGAGTGTGGCCAGGGCGGATGCGGCGAACGCCTTGGCCGAAGCGTCCCAGTGGCCCAGCAGTGCCTGGAGGTTTTCGCCGTCGGCCCGCTGGGCGGTGGTCTGTTCCTCAAGGACCGCCAGGACGCCGGTGCGCAGCTCGGTGTTGAAGTTGACCTTGCCCACGTTCATGGCGGCGGCCTTGACCAGTTCCTCGGCCGGAATGCCCGAGGCCCCGTGCAGGACCAGCGGAATCCGGGTCCGCACGGCGATGTCCTGCAGCACGTCCCAGCGCAGCCGGGGCTCCCCCTTGTACTTGCCATGGACATTGCCCACGGCCACGGCGAGCAACTGCGCCCCGGTGCGGGACACGAAGTCCTCCACCTGGGCAGAGTCGGTGAGGCCGGCAGGTTCCTCGGCCACGTCGGCCCCGAAGGCCCGGTCCTCGTCGCCGGCGAGTCCGCCGAGTTCGGCTTCAATGACGACGTCGGCCCGCCCCTGCGCCGCCAAGGCCGCCCGGACGCCCTGGACCAGGCCGATGTTGTCCTCGTAGGGCAGCGAGGAACCGTCGACCAGCACCGAGTCGGCTCCGGCGCTGACGGCGTCGTTAATCACCTGCGGGTCGGCGGCGTGGTCCAGCTGCACGGCAATCGGCACGCCGGCTGCGTCGGCGAGGCCGCGGAGGGCGGTGATCAGCCGCAGCCCGTTGGGGGTGGCAGCGGTCTTCGGCGCGACCAGCAGGATGGCGCCCCGGCCGGATTCCTCGGCCGCCGCCACCACGGCGAGCGCGGTGGTGAAGTCGTAGCAAGTGAACGCCGGTACGGCCGAGCCGTGCTGCAGTGCGCCGGTGACAAGAGTGTCGAGTTGGGTACGCATCAGGCGCTCAAGCCTCCAACCAGGATCCAGGCGACGAACGTCAGGGCGAAGCCGGCGAGCCCGAGAATGGTCGTCAGCACCGTCCAGGTCCTGAGGCCGTCGGAGACGGTCAGGCCGTAGTAGCGCACGACGGTCCAGAATCCGGCGTCGGTCACGTGAGACAGGCCGAGGGCACCGAAGCCGATGGCGATCACGATCACGGCGATCTGGGCCGGCGAGTAGCCGCCGCCGGCAACGGCGGAGGTCAGCAGGCCGGTGGTGGTGACGATCGCGACAGTGGCTGAGCCCTGGGCGGCGCGGAGGGCGAGGGAAATGATGAAGCCAAGAACGATGACCGGCAGGCCCAGTTGGTCCAGCGTCTGGGACAGGGCTGCACCGATGCCGGAGGTCCGCAGTACCTCGCCGAACACACCGCCGGCCGCGACCACCATGAGGATCGACGCGATGGGAGGCAGCGCGCCTTCGAAAATCTCGCCGGTTTCCTTCAGTGACCAGTTGCGGCGGACTGCCAACAGGAAGAAGGACAGTGCCACGGCCACCAGCAGGGCGAAGAACGGGTTGCCGACGAAGGCTGCCAGGCCGTACCAGCCGTTGTCCTTGGGAATGGTGAGGGTGCCGAGGGTGCCGACCAAGATCTGCACGATCGGGGCAGCGATGAGGAAGATGATCAGGGCCGGCCGCGGCGGGGCAACGGCGAGGGCACCTGGACCGTCGTGGCCGACGCGCACCAGGGAGTCCGAACCGTACTCGTCCACCTGGGCTTTGACGGCGGGCAGCAGCTCGTAGTCCCTGCTGTTCATGATGCTGGCAACCCAGTAGGACAGGAAGCCGAGCGGGATGCAGATGAGCAGGGAGATGAGGGTGATCAGTCCGATGTCGGCGCCGAACACCCCGGCACCGGCCACGATGCCCGGGTGCGGAGGGACTGCCACGTGAATGGACAGCATGATGCCGGCCATGGGCAGGCCGAACTTGACCGGGTGCACGTTGGCGATCTTCGCGAAGGCGTAGACGATCGGGACGAGCACGATGATGCCCACCTCGAAGAACACCGGGATGGCAACGAGGAAGCCAACCGCGGTGAGGGCCACCGCCACCCGCCGGGCGCCGAGCTTGGCGGTGAAGTGCGCCGCGAGGGACTGCACACCGCCGGAGACCTCGATCATCCGGCCCAGTATGGCGCCGAGGGCTATCAGGATGGCGACCTTACCCATGGTGCCGCCCACCCCGTTGGCCACGACGGTGAAGACATCCTTGAGCGGGATCTGGGCGGCCACGGCCACCAGGATGCTCACGGTCAGCAGCGCCACGAAGGCCTGGATCTTGAAACGGATGATCATGACTAGAAGCAGGGCTACGCCGGCCGCGGCGATGGTCAGCAACAGCGGAGTTCCCAGCTCCACGGCAGGCTTGATGACGGGCGCGTCGGCCGCGCGCACCATCAGGGAATTGAGCAGGGGGGTCATGAAGGGGTGGCTCCTTTGACAGGAAAGTCGTCCGACGATTCAACCGTGAGGTAAAAGTGGCGGATCAGGATCGGCGAGGGGCCCGGCGACGGCGGAGGGGGGACCGCCGTCGTCGGGGGCGTGATGGCTGGTCAGGCGGTGCGCTTGGTGGGCGCGATGACCTTGATGACGGCGGAGTCATCCGCGGCGGCGAGGCCCTGGGCCTGGCCCAGGAGGTAGAGCTGCTCCGCGGCGGCAGCCACCGGGGCGGCGAGGCCGGCGGCGCGGGTGGCCTTGCCGACGATGCCCATGTCCTTGACGAAAATGTCCAGGCGGCTGAGGACCTCGGCGCCGTTTTCGGTGTAGGCCTCCAGGATCCGCGGGCCGCGGTTGGAAAGCATGAAGGATCCCGCCGCACCGGCTTCGAGGGCGGCGAGGGTCTTGGCCTGATCCAGGCCGAGCGCATCGGCCAGGGCCATTGCCTCGGCAGCAGCGGCGATGTGGATGCCGCAGAGCAACTGGTTGACGGTCTTGAGGGCCTGGCCGTCGCCGGGCTTGTCGCCGACCACTGTCAGGGTGGAGGCCAGAAGTTCCAGGGCCGGGCGGGCTTTTGCCTGGGCCTCGGGCGATGCGCCCACCACGATCAGCAGGTCGCCTTCGCCGGCACGCTTGGGGCCGCCGGAAAGCGGGGCATCAACCAGCTCGACGCCGTAGGCGGCCAGTCGGTCCACGGTGGCCGGGATGGCCTCGGTGCCCACGGTGCTGCCCAGGATCACGACGGAGCCCGGCTTGAGCACGGAGGCCACGCCGTTCTCGCCGAAGAGGACATCGTTGAGCTGCTCGCCGTTGCGCACTGCCAGCAGCAGCGCGTCGGCGCCCTTCGAGGCTTCCCGGGCGGAGGCGAACGTGCGGATGCCGGCCTCTTCAGCCAGCTTCAGGCGCGGCTCGGCGATGTCGAAGCCGTGGACGGTGAGCTGGCTTGCCAGGCGGGTGGCCATGGGCAGGCCCATGGCGCCAAGGCCCAGGACGGTGATGGTGTAGTTGCTGGTCATGGTGTTCTCCATCGAATGACGTGTTGTGGCGTGCGGTGCTGGCAAGAATGCGGTGCTGGTCAGAAAGTGTTGCTGAGCTTGCGCGTGACATCGGCGAGGGACTGGTCATCTCCCACGTTGCCGGCGAAGACGATGTACGGAATGCCCTTCGCCGGGCCGTCCACCGGCTCCCACAGGCTGACAATGCCAGGCAGCATGGGCCCGCGGACAATCCCGTGCCGGATCTCCAAGCCGTGGGCGGCCACGTCCGAGGACGTGATGCCGCCCTTGGCGATGACAAAGCGGGGAGGGAAGGTCTTGAGCGTGCGGTTCACGACGGCGACGACGGCGGCCGAGACGGTGCGCGCGATCCGCAGGCTCTCGGCGGCGTCGTCGGTCTTGATCAGCAGGCGGCTGGTGTGGACAATGACGTCGCCGCCGTGCAGGGCTTCGACGACCGTGTCTACGGTCTGGTCCAGGTGGCTGTCCGCGTCGTCGCCGAGCAGTTTCTCAACGTCGATTTCCACGATGCGGGCGGCGCTGTGCTGCTCGGTGAGGACCTTCAGCTGACGGGTCGTGACGCCCACATGCGAGCCAACCACGATCAGACCGCCGGTTTCGGAGGGGGTGTTGCCCGCATAAGCTTCTTCGCCGCTGAGTTCGGTGCGGATTTCCTGGCCGATCCGTGCCCGGACGAACGGCGGGCCCACGCGGTAGAGCAGCTTCTTGCCGCGGCGCTCCGCTTCTTCCAGGCCCAGGGACAGGGCGCGCAGATCGTTTTCGGTGACGATGTCCGCAACGATCGGGGTGGAGTCCGTGGCCGTGTCGATGGCGTCGGCAATGGCCTTGGCGGAGATGTTCGGATCGGTGGAAGCCCGGATGATGTTCAGGTCCAGGACGATCACCGAGTCTGCGGCGAACCGGCCGTTGGATTTCTCCTCGATGTACTTGGCCATCTCGGAGTTGGCGAAGCCGAAGCTGGCGTCCTTGGCGAATTCGGTCTCAGCCACGGGGGTAAGCTTGCCGGCGTCGTCCCCGGTGCCACGCATGTAGTGCACGCCGCCGATGGTTACGCGGCCGGCGTCGGGGAACGCGGGGACGATCACGACGCCGTCGGTCGTCTCGCCGTTGACGGCGGTGACGGTGGCGGCGATGACATCCGGTTCGAGCGGGTAGTGGCCGCGGAGGGTGGAATCGCTGCGGCTGACGAAGCTGAGCCGCAGCGCCGGGTCAGCGGATGCTGCGGCCGCGAGGGCGTTACGGACGACTTCCTCGTTGCGGGCAGCCGCCTCGGCAGGGTCAAGGCTGCGGGTGTTGGTCAGTACGTAGACCGCGCGCTGGCGCTGGCCGTTGACTTCGTAGCCGAACGCCCAGGCGAAGTCCGCCACGTCCCAGCGGGTGAGGACCGGCAGGTTCGCAACAGACTGCGTGCCGGTGGGGTCGTCGTCGAGCACTACCAGGACACGGGGGGATGCCTCGGACGAGGCGGCCACGCTGTCTGCCACTAGCCGGGCGGGGATCTGTACTTCCGCGGGGAAAGCGGCCAGCACGTCTGCTTCGAGGGGCACTATGCACTCCATTGTGTGGGGATCATCCGGTGGAAATCTGCGGCTCCACGGGAGCCACAGAACGGGGCAAATGTAAGATGTCAGACATCTTATATCCGAATGTTAGTGTGGCATATGGCACAACGGCGCGCAAGTAGACTTGGCCATCAGAGCACGCCATCAGGCATAGCATGTCGCTGGACGGGGAGAATTGGCTAGGAAATCGCTGGTCGGCGTAGTGGCCGACGAACTGCTGGACCGGATCATTGCCGGCGAGTTTCCGCCCGGCGCGAGCGTCCCCGGTGAACTGGAGCTCAGCTCCCGGCACGACGTCAGCCGCATGACCGTGCGCGAGGCCATGAAGACCCTTGAAGCCCAGCGGATTCTCAGCGTGGAGCGAGGCCGCGGCACGTTCGTCAACCCGCTCAACCGCTGGGGCTCCCTGGATGCCGTGCTCCGGGCCGCCTCGGAGGGCAAAAACGACGCGTCGGCCGCCATCCAGCTCATTGAGCTGCGCCGGATGCTGGAAACGGGCGCCTGCGAACTGGCCGCCGGACGGATGGCGGAATCCGACATCCAGGCTCTCCGCGCGCACGTCGAAAAGATGCGGCTGGCGCACGAGAACAACGATCTGGAGGCGTTCGTCGAGGCGGACCTCGCCTTTCACGACCTCATCCTGCAGGCGTCGGAAAACGTGTTCGTCGCCGTATTGTTCGAGCCCCTGCACCGTGTGCTGGAAAAGCGGCGGACGGAAACGTCCAAAGTGCCGGAGATCCAGGAGCACGCCATCGGGCACCACCAGAGCATTGCTGATGCCCTGGCCTCACGCGACCCGCACCGCGCCCGCGACGCCATGGACGCCCACATGCAGCAGACCCTCGACGACCTGAAGACGTTTGTGCTGGCCGAAGGGCCCGCCTGACGCCAAGACGCCGGGCTGAGTGCACCTAGACGCTGTGCCGGGCGCGCGACGCAGCGCGCTCTGAGCAGGGCGCTCGGCTCAGGCGAGCGAGAGGAAAAGCTTCTCGAGTTCGGCCCGGTCCAGACTGGGGTCTTCCTGCTGCATGCAGTGCTGCAGGCCCGTGGCGATGATGGAGAATCCCGCCTTGTCCAGGGCGCTCGAGACGGCAGCAAGCTGGGTCACGACGCTCTTGCAGTCACGCCCCTCCTCGATCATCCTGGTGACTGCCGCGAGCTGCCCCTGGGCGCGGCGAAGCCTGTTGATGACAGGCTTCATGTCGGTGGGATCGAGTTCCATTGGTTCCTCCGGTTCGATGCGTCGGGGTCCTATTATACCCCCCCGAGTATTTTGGGTCCGTGGCGTCGGGGCGGGCTGGGGCCGGCCGCGCAACCGTCCAGGGTGCCTCGCTAGGGGCATAAGTACCTAGCGCGGCATGGAATATCGGCGTATTGCTGGTGATGTGAACGCCGCCAGGTTCCTCGAGCCGGACGCCGGCCATACCGGCGCCAATATCCCCGCCGCGGGGCCGTGGCATTCAGGGGATCGGAGCTCCGCACGAGGGCATCCCGGCGCCCGGCGGTCGCGGCCCTGGAGCCGCTACGTCGCCTTGGGAGATTCGTTCACGGCAGGCGTCGGCGACCCGGAACCGCTGAGCCCCGGCGGCATGCGGGGGTGGGCGGACCGCATTGCCGAGGAACTCGGTGAGGGCCGCGGCGAATTCGGGTACGCCAACCTTGCCATCAGCGGTCTGGTTCTGCGCGAAATCCTCGACCAGCAACTCGGACCGGCCCTGAGCCTGAAGCCGGACCTCGTCACCCTCTCGGCCGGCGGAAACGACCTCGTGTTCCATCGCGGCGATCCGGACCGAATGGCCGCAGCCCTCGACGACGGCGTGGCAGCGCTCTCGGCCACCGGGGCCACGGTGGTCTTGTTCACCGGGCCGGACTGGGGCGAGACGGCCGTGTTCGGACACATCCGGGGGAAGGTCGCCGTATTCAACGAACATATCCGAGTCATCGCCGCCCGGCACGATGTCCTCATCGCTGATCTGTGGGCACTGCGGCAACTGAGCGATCCGCGGATGTGGGACCCGGACCGTCTGCACTTTTCGCCGCTGGGACACCACACCATTGCCGCCATGGTCCTGGACACGCTCAGCGTGCCGCACCGCCTGCGGCCGCTGGAGCCCAAGCCCATGCCGCCGGGCAATTGGCGGGAGGCCCGCGCCGGCGACCTCGCCTGGGTGGCGCACTACATGCTGCCCTGGATGGTGAGCCGGATCAGGCCGCGGGCAGACACCCTGCCCAGGCAGGCCAAACGTCCGCTGCCGGGACCTCCTCCCGGGGTCTCCGGCTCCGGTCCCAAACCCCTAGTCCGGCCGGGTTCAGTCGGCTAGTCTGCAGGAACGGCCCACAGCCGGGCATCGGTGGCGATCACGAGGAGCGAAGTTGTCTAATCACACTTACAGCATTTCTGAAATTGTCGGAACCTCGAACGAGGGCGTGGATGCAGCCGTCCGGAACGGCATTGCCGAGGCCGCCAAGACCCTCCGGAACCTTGACTGGTTCGAAGTCAAGGAGATCCGCGGCCATCTTGAAAACGGGCAGGTTGCCGACTGGCAGGTCACCATCAAGCTCGGGTTCCGCCTGGAGCGCTGACGCCTGCCTCCGGAGCGACGGCGGCACGCAGCGGCCGCCTTCGGAGGTAATCCGCAACGCGCCAGGGCGGAGGAGGTCAGGACGGAGAGGAACGCGTTATGCGATACACGCACCTTGGCCGCTCCGGTCTGACAGTCTCGCGCCTTTGCCTGGGGACCATGAACTTTGGCCCGCAGACCGAGGAGAGGCAGGCCTTCGCCATCCTGGACACCGCGCAGGCCGCCGGCATCAATTTCGTCGATACCGCCAACGTGTACGGCGGCTCGAGCCACCGCGGCTGGACGGAGGAAATCCTCGGCCGCTGGTTTGCCCAAGGAGGCGAGCGCCGTGAGCGCACGGTGCTCGCCACCAAACTGTTCGGCACCATGACGGACCGGCCCAATGAGTCCAAGCTCTCGGCCTTGCACATCCGGCGGGCGCTCGATGCCAGCCTGAAGCGGCTGCAGACGGACTACGTCGATCTCTACCAGTTCCATCATGTGGACCGGAACACGCCCTGGGAGGAGATATGGCAGGCTATCGAGGTCGCCGTCCGGCAAGGCAAGATCCTGTACTCCGGCAGCAGCAATTTCGCCGGTTGGCACATCGCCCGGGCTCAGGAAATCGCCGCCCGCCGCAACTACAACGGGCTGGTCAGCGAACAGTCGATCTACAACCTGCTGACCCGGGACGCGGAACTGGAAGTCATCCCTGCCGCCCAGCAGTACGGCCTGGGGATCCTGCCATGGTCGCCGCTGCACGGGGGTGTGCTGGGCGGCGTGCTGAAGAAGGACGGCGACGGCGTCCGCCGCGTCGCCGGCCGCGCCCTCGAGGCGCTCAAATCGCACCAGAAGCAGATCCGGCGGTACGAGGACTTCGCCGCCGAGCTGGGCCAGGAACCGGCCGACGTAGCGCTCGCGTGGCTGCTCCACCAGCCGGCAGTCACAGCTCCGATCATCGGCCCGCGGACCCCCGAGCAGCTCGAGGCTTCCATCAGGGCGCACAAGTTGAAGCTTGACGCCGACGCACTCAAGCGCCTGGACGAGATCTTCCCGGGCCACCGCACGGCACCGGAAGACTACGCGTGGTAGGCGCCGGCCGGCGTCGCACACCCCAAACGCACAATGGAACACGAACGTTTGAACGTGAAATTTGAACGTTGAACATTCGAACGGTGAACCGCTGAACGGACAACGAAATCAACGCCCGTACACGGCGTGAACGCCCGTGAATCGTCCGGCCGCATTTAGCCGTTTTCGCACGCCGCCGCTCAAACCCACAGGGAGCCGGGTGGCTCTTTGATACTAAGCATGATTAGTATTAGGGCAGAAGGATGTAGCGCACCCGGCAATCCGGGTGCCTCCTCAATGAAAGAAGAAGGAACGAAAAAATGGGTTTTCTCGCATTTCTGATTCTGGGCCTCATCGCCGGAGCAATCGCTAAGGCCATCCTCCCGGGACGTCAGGGCGGTGGCATCATCATCACTCTGATCCTCGGCGTCGTCGGCGCCCTCTTGGGTGGATTCATCGGCAGCGCATTGTTCGGCGTGGGCATCAACGAGTTCTTCTCGCTGTCCACCTGGTTGCTGGCCATCGGCGGTGCGATCATCGTCCTGCTCGTTTACGGCATGATCAGCAAGCGCTCAGCCCGCTAACACGGAGACTGGCCGGAAACCGGTCCCGGGATATTCCCGGGGCCGGTTTTTTGCATTACTTTGACAGGAAAGGTGGCCTGCGGCCCGCATAAGCCAGCCGCGCCACCCACTGTTTAGGAACTGTTCAGAAACGACTACTTTTACCTACGTCAGGGAGCAGGAGCACAGCATGAAAGGCAAACTTCTTTTCGGCATCGGAGTGGCAGCAGGATATGTCCTGGGATCAAGGTCCGGCCGCGCCGCATATGACAAGCTCAAAGCCCGCAGCGAAGAACTGTGGCACAGCAAGCCGGTCCAGGACAAGGTGGCCGCGGCGGCCGAAACAATCAAGGACAAAGCCCCGGAGGTCTCCGAGCAGCTTGGCGAAGCTGCCCGCCGCGCGGGCACTGTCATCAGCTCCGCCGTTCACCGCGATGCCGGATCTGGGAGCACCACCGCGGCCACGCCCGGAACAGCCACGCCCGGGAAACCCGTGTCCGCGGCCCGCGATGTCGACTCCGACCCGGCCCTCAGTGACCAGGCCGGCCAGGACTGGTCGGACGAGGGCGGCGCCACCCCGGCCGGTCCCGCTACCAACGTGGGCGGGGACAAACTGCCGTAGGCAGTCCCCGCAGGGACCGCCGTAGCTGCCCTCTGGCAGTTATAGTCCGCCGGCGGGCGCCAGCGCGCCGGCCACCACGGTAGCCCCCAGCTCCTCCGAGCGCAGCACGCGGGGCACCAGTCCGTGCCTGCGAAAGATTTCGGCCGTCTGGGCGGCCTGCCGGCGGCTGGTCTCTATCAGCACGTGGCCGCCGGGCATCAGCCACTCCCGCGCGCCGGCGGCGACCCGGCGCTGCACCTCCAGCCCGTCGGCACCGCCGTCCAGGCAGGCACGCGGCTCATGCACGCGTGCCTCCTGCGGCATGGTTTCAATGTCCGCCGAGGGTACGTAGGGGGCGTTGACGGCCAACAGGTGGACGCGGCCCCGAAGCCCCGGCGGGAGCGGCGCATAGAGATCGCCTTCGTGGACCTC
>JBKPBZ010000320.1:0-6263 GCA_046727115.1 Actinomycetota bacterium
CCACTGCCAGCCTGGCCGACCGCCGCGTCCTGCTTGTTGGCTACGGCGGGGTGGGCAAGGCCATCGAGGACCGGCTCCTTCCGTTCGAGACCAGCGTGACCAGGGTGGCCAGCAGGGAACGCGCGGATGAGCGCGGCCGGATCCACGGCATTGCGGAGCTCCCGGAGCTGCTGCCCGTGCACGACATCGTGGTGGTGGGGGTTCCACTCAGCGACTCCACCCGGCACCTGATTGATGATGCCTTCCTCTCGGCCATGCCGGACGGCGCCCTGGTGGTGAATGTGGCCCGCGGCCCGGTGGCAGACACGGACGCCCTGGTCCGGCACACCGCCTCCGGACGGATCCGCGCCGCGCTGGACGTCACCGATCCCGAGCCCCTGCCCCAGGACCACCCGCTGTGGCGGACCCCGGGTGTCATCATCAGCCCGCACGTGGGCGGCGCGAGCACGGCCATGCGCCCCCGGATGGGCCGGCTGCTGCAGCGCCAGATCGAGCTCATGCTGGCCGGCGAGGCCCCGGCCAACGTGGTGCTGGGCGGCTAAGAAAAAGACAGGGCAACTATTTTTCTGCACACTCTGTACAGAGAAATACACATCACGTAATGTGATCTTGTTCACTAAGCCAACAAGGGAGTTGCCAGTTGAAGCCGTCATTCCGATCCGCCAGTGCGTTCTCAGCCGCCGCCTGCGTCGCCGTCCTGGCGCTAACGTCGTGTTCCTCAGCGAGCACCGCCGCCAGCCCCAACGGCGCTGCCAGCAAGATGACCATCCAGGAAGGTGTCCTCACGTTGGGAACCTCACTTCCGGATGCGCCCATGGAATATTACGAAGCGGACGGTAAGACGCCTACCGGCGTGGATATCGATCTCATGACCGAAGTCGCCAAGCGGCTGCACTTGAAACTCGACATCCAGTCCACGGCGTGGGACGGGCTCATTCCGGCGGCAAAAGCAAACCGCTACGATATCGTGGCGGCGTCCATCGGTGATTTCACCGACCGCCAGAAGCAGCTCGATTTCGTTGACTACCTCTCAGTCCGCTCAGCCGTCGTCGTCAAGGCCAGCGACAGTGGTATCGCAGATCCCCTGGCCCTTTGCGGCAAGTCAATAGGCGGCACCTCCGGCTCGGTGGCCATCACCATCGCGCAACGCTTCTCTGCCGACTGTGAGACGGCCGGCAAACCCGCGGTAAAGGTCAACGAGTTCCCCAACGGGGCAGCGGGCCTGGTTGCACTGAGCTCCGGACGGAGCGATGGACAGATCCTGGACGGTCCAAGCGCCGTCTACCAAGCGAAAACCACGGAAGGCGGCAAGGCGTACAAGGTCGCGCTCGGTTCCGTGGGTCCTGTTGCCATTTACGGGGTTGGCATCAGTAAGGCCAATAATCCACTACGCGATGCAATCTCCGAACAACTCAACGGGATGATTAAGGACGGGAAGTACAAGGAGATCCTTGAGAAGTACGGGGTGCACGACTACGCCATCGCGCAGGCAACCGTGAACGCAGGCGGCGCCAAGTAATGACGTCCCCACCACTGATCAATGCCCTTCCCGCCCGGCGGCCGAGCCGCTGGGCGGTCGGGGCTGTGGCTCTTGGTTTCTCGGCCTACCTGATCTACGAGTTCGCGGCTTCGCCCAACATCCAGTGGACCGAAGTCTGGAACTACGTGGCAAACGGGCAGATCCTCGCTGGGCTCGGGCTCACCTTGGTGCTGACCGTAGTCTGCATGGTGGTCGGCATCATCGGCGGCGTACTGCTGGCAATCATGAAGCTGTCCCGGAACCCGGTGCTGCAATCGATCAGCTGGTGTTACGTCCTCTTCTTCCGCGGAACGCCGGTGCTCGTTCAAATCATCTTCTGGTTCAACCTGTCGCTTATATTCCCTACCATCGGGGCCACTCCGACCAATCAGCTCATCACCCCTTTTATTGCAGCTGTACTTGGCCTGGGGCTGAACGAGGCTGCCTACATGGCGGAGATTGTTCGGGCGGGTATTGGCTCTGTGGACGAAGGCCAATCCGAAGCGACCGCGGCTTCGGGACTGACCCGTGCACAGACCATGCGCTATGTAGTTCTGCCCCAGGCGCTCCGTGCGATCGTCCCGCCGACGGGTAACCAATTCATCGGGATGCTCAAGACCACGTCGCTGGTTAGCGTCATCGCCACCCAGGAACTGTTGACCTCAGCCCAGCACATCTATTCACAGAACTTCCTCACAATCGAACTCCTCATCGTTGCGTCCATTTGGTATCTGGTGGCCACGACTTTGGCCACTGCAATCCAATCGGTCATTGAAGATCGACTCGCGGCGGGGGATCGCACCCGCCGCGAGTCGGATGTGCTGGCGTTCTGGAGGCAAACGTTGCGGATCGACCGGAAGATCAGCCCGATCGATTGGACGCTGACCAAATGAGTTCTTTTAACCTCCCCACAACGGCGGCTACTGATTCCGTAGCCAGAACGCCCGAAAAGAGGGTCATCGTCGACGCGCAGCAGGTCTGCAAGCGCTTCGGCGGGAACCTCGTTCTGCGGGGCGTGAACATGACAGTGCGCGAAGGCGAAGTCGTCTGCATCCTGGGCCCATCCGGTTCGGGCAAGAGCACTTTTCTCCGCTGCCTCAACGGGCTTGAGACGATTGACGCGGGAAGGGTCGACGTCGACGGCCAATTCATCGGCTACGAGCAACTTCCCGACGGCAGGCTGCGGCAACTTCAGGCCAAGCCACTAGCCAAGCAACGCATGGAAACCGGCATGGTCTTCCAACAGTTCAACCTGTATCCGAATATGAAGGTCCTAGACAACATCACCCTGGCTCCCATAAAGGCGCGCGGGGTTCCAGCTCGGGAAGCGAAGGCCGACGCGAGGCGCCTCCTCAAACTCGTCGGACTGCAAGAAAAGGAAGATGCGTACCCGAAGCAGCTTTCTGGAGGGCAGCAACAGCGCGTGGCGATCGCGCGTGCGCTGGCCATGAAGCCCAAGGTCATGCTCTTCGACGAACCCACTTCCGCCCTCGACCCGGAACTTGTCGGCGAAGTCCTCAACGTCATCAAGGAACTAGCGACGAACGGAATGACCATGATCGTGGTCACTCACGAGATCAGCTTTGCCCGCGAGGTTGCCGACCGGGTGATCTTCATGGCGGACGGGGTGATCGTAGAAGAAGGACCCCCATCTCAGGTTATCGACCATCCGACGCACGAGCGTACACGCAACTTCTTGGCGAGGCACCTATGAAAAACAACAAAGACATCATCATCATCGGCGGAGGCTTGATCGGTCTTTTCTGCGCTCACTATTTGGTCAAAGACGGCCACCGGGTAACCGTCCTTGACCGTTCAGCGATCGGTAGTGGTGCCGCCCGCGGTAATGGCGGCTGGGTATGCCCATCCCGAAGCCAGCCGATGGCGTCGCCTGGGACGCTCCGCGAAGGAGTGGCATCTTGGGTCGATCCCGCCAGTCCGCTCTATATCCCACCGTCACATTTGCCGGCCATCGCTTCCTACCTGATGCGCTTCGCCCGCAATTCGACCCGGGCCCGGTTCCAGAAGTCCCTGGATTCGATTGATGGGATGAACAGCCACACCCACCAACTGTTTGATGCTTTGGAGGAGGAAGGAGTCGGCGTCCCGCTGGATAGCCATGGCTACCTGTCCGTCTTCGAAACACAGAACTCTGCACTGGCCGCTCACCAGGCATCGGTGGAAACGGCCAAACGTGGCCTGACATCGGTCCCTGGAGAAATACTCGGTCAAAGTGACCTTCTGGCCATGGAGCCGGCTTTGGGAACAGCTGCGAAGTTCGGCTTCCGCCAGCATGGAGACCGGTGGTTGGATCCATCAGCGCTAGTGGATAAAATGATCGATTCGTTGTCGGGGCGCGGGGTTAAGTTCGTACCCGACCACACCGTCTTCTCTGTCGAGGAGCGTCCGCATGGGGTGGCTGTCACCACACCGTATGGCGTTTTCGAGGCGGAAACCGCCATTCTGGCCGCGGGCGCATGGTCCAACGATTTGTTGCGCCGGCTCGGGTTCAACGGCATGGTTGTTCCCGGGAAAGGCTACAGTTTTTCGGTCCGCCCTCCGGTACTTCCGGTGCACAACCTCCAATTTGGGCACTCTCATGTGGCTGGAACCCCCATCGGGGACAAACTGCGGATCGTCGGGACCGTCGAGTTCGATGGGTCCTACGACACCCTGAACCGATCGCGACTCGACATCATGAAGCGCGGCGCTTCACCCTTCCTCCGTGGGGTTGACTGGGAAAACGGAGTGACCGACGAATGGGTTGCCCCGAGGCCGATGACGCCGGACGGGTTGCCGCTCATTGGAGCATTGCCTGGCAGCGAACGCATTATCGCAGCTACCGGCCATAACATGATTGGTCTTACCCTCGGGGCTGCCACCGGGGTGATGGTGGCCGGCATCGTAGAGAATGGGAATACACACGCGAACAGGGCATTCGATCCTGCCCGCTTCACTCGGCGCGGATCGCCTCTTCGTAAGGCGGTCGCGAAAGCAGGCCTTTGATGTCTAATGGAAGCAAGCCCTCCGATGCACCGCGGGCACCGGCTCCCAGCCCGGCTACGGATGTCGGGATCAGGGTGCAACAAGCCCGTGCGAGCAGGGGGTTGTCTGTCCGCAAACTGGCAGCCATGTGCAACTTCAGTGCGAGTTCGATCAGCCAGATCGAACGTGGCGTGGTGAATCCGCGCATCGACACACTGGTGAGTATCGCGGCCAGCCTCGGGATGACTGTGAGTCAGCTGATGAGTGACGATTCGTCGCTGCACGTCCCGTTGCGCGCCGCTGAACGACGCAAAGTCATCAACAGTCCCTTGCATTACGAATACCTTCTCACCCGCCGGGCCACTTCGAACTTTGAAATCTATGTCATGGTGCTCCAGCCAGGCGGCGCGTCGTCCCCCACGCAAGTCGTTCACGGTGATTCGCAGGAGTTCTGTCTTGTTCAGAGTGGGATTGCGACGCTCGAGGTTGGCACCGAGGTCTACGAGCTCAACGAGGACGATTCCATGGAACACCTCTCATCGGTACCCCACCGGATCGTGAACAACAGTGATGCAGAGGTGAGGCTGCTGTGGGTGATTTCTCCACCCTCAGCGGAAGACAAGAAAGCATGTACGCCGGTCGATAAGGAGTTGTAGCCGAGCGCTGGGTGCCCGGGGGCATTTGACGTAACGGCCAGCCAGCTGGGTCGGCTAGTCGGAGCTTTTGAGTGGAACGGTAGGCGGCGAGTGGCCAGGCATTAGGGGGACGCGGGCGAATTGCCCGTCCCGGCGGTGTCCACCACGCAGAACCTGTTGCCCTCCGGGTCGGCAAGGATCACGTAGTCTGCGTCCGCCGGCCGCTTGCTCCACTCAACCCGGGTGGCGCCGAGGGTCAGGAGTCGTTGCACGTCGGCGTCCTGTTGGTCCGTGTACAGGTCCAGATGCAGGCGCGGGGGGATCTGGACGGCCGCGGGGACGCGGTCCAGGGAGATGCACGTGCCTTTACCGCCCGGCGGCTGCAGGATGACGAAGTCGCCGTCGGGCGCGTACCTCGGCTCGTAGCCCAGGGCGGCCTGCCAGAAACTCATCTGCAGTTCCAGGTTGTCCACCCGGATCACGATCGAGCCAATGCTCAGCATCAGGCCAAGATACACCCGGCCCGTGGACTTTAGCGCCAGCCCCAAATGGGGGACAAGTCCTGCAGGAACGCAGAATCGATCTTCTCACCACCCGGCAGTGCCCGGGCCGCCCTTGAAAGGACCGACAATGTTCGTGGTGATCCAACCGCCGTAAAAGTCACCAACCTGGGGGGTCACCTGTTCGCCGTTGACCTCGCAGGCGTCCATGTGACCGGGGTAGAGGGCCACCCGGGTACTGAGCGCCTCGAAACCCCGGGTGGGTTTCGGGTAAGTCCACCCGGCACGGGGAACGACGACGCCGCCGGCAACGACGTCGAAGTAGCGCGCTTCACCCTTGAACTCGCAGAAGCTGGTGCCATCGACCGGGACGAGCGCGCCGGCAAGGAATGAGTCCATTGGCAAGTAGTAAACCGGCGGATGACTCGTCTCCAGGACGCGCACTGAATCGGTGGTGTCGGCAATGACCTGCCCGCCAAGCCGCACGATGACGCGTTCCGATCGCGGCTCGACCCTTGGCGGCCGCGGGTAGTCCCACACCGATTCCTGACCGGCCTTCGGCTTAATGGGCTCGGGACGCCGGAAAAAGCCGGAAACACCGTGAGCAGGCTTCATGTCCCCATG
>JBKPBZ010000321.1:0-4936 GCA_046727115.1 Actinomycetota bacterium
ACGGTCCGGCGTTCGGCATCCACCTCAATGACGGTAGAGGCCACTTTGCGCAGCAGCACGCGGTCATGGGAGACCACCACCACGGTTCCGCGGTGCGCCGCCAGCCGCGCCTCCAGCCAGGCCGTGCCGCTGGCGTCAAGGTGGTTAGTGGGTTCGTCCAGGAGCAGGATGTCCGCGGGATCCGCGAGCACGCAGGCCAGTGCGACGCGTTCCTGTTCCCCGCCGGAGAGCGAGCCCAGTGTCCGCGTCCGGTCCAGCCCGCCCAGGCCAAGCCGGTCCAGCGCCGCCTCCACCCGGGATTCCGCGGCGTAGCCTTCCCTGAGCTGGTACTGCGTCTGCAGGTTTCCGTAGCGCTCCAGTTCGTCCGCTTCGGCGTCGGCGAGCCCGGCCTCCAGACGGTCCAGCTCGGCTTCCAGTGCCCGGAGCGATGCCAGGGCGGCGTCAATCGCGTTGCTGACAGTGAACTGGTCCGGCAGGCCGTGGGTCTGGGCCAGGTAGCCCACGCGGCCGTGACTGACGGCGGTGCCCTCGTCCGGGGCCTCCAGCCCGGCCAGGATCCGGAGCAGCGTGGACTTGCCCGCACCGTTTTCACCGACGATCGCCACATGTTCGCCGGCTGTGATGGCAATGTCGACGCCGGCAAAGAGCTGGCGGTCCCCATAGCCATGGGATACGCCCGATAGGCGGAGATGTTCGCTCAAGGAGTCCTCGCAGGTAGATGCCCAGCCTGCCCGGCCGCGGCTTGCGTCCTCAGTATGGCACCGTCGACTGGCACCGGGGCACTGGGGCGCCTGCCGCCGTCGGCCGGGCTTAGGCCGCGAGCACAACCGCCTTCTTGCGCCGGGCCTTGGCCAGCCGCGTCCCGATCAGGCCCTGCCGGGGGCTGAAGAGATAGACGGCTGCGAACGCTGCCCCCTGCGTCAGGACCACCATGGCGCCGGAGGCGGTGTCGAGATAGTAGCTGAGGTAGATGCCGGCGATGGAGCACACGGCGGAAATGGCCGGCGCGATCACCAGCATGCGGGAGAACCGGTCCGTCAGGAGGTAGGCGGTGGCGCCGGGGATGATCAGCATGGCCACCACCAGCACCACGCCCACGGTCTGCAGGGCCACGACGGAGGTCAGCGCCAGCAGGCCCAGCAAGAGGGCTCCGAGACGCTTCGGGGACAGGCCGATCGCGTGGGCGTGCGTGGGGTCGAAGGCGTAGAGCGTCAGGTCGCGGCGCTTGAGGATCAGGATGGTGAAGGCGACCACACCCAGCACAAGAACCTGGATGAGGTCCGGGATGCTGACGCCGAGCAGGTTGCCGAAGATGATGTGGTTCAGGTCCGTCTGGCTCGGCGTGACGGAGATGAGCACCAGGCCCAGGGCGAACAGCGAGGTGAAGACAATCCCGATCGCAGCGTCCTCCTTGACCCGGCTCGTGTTGCGGACCACCCCGATGAGGGTCACGGCAATCAGCGCGAACACCAGCGCCCCCAAGGCGAAAGGCGCCCCGACGATGTAGGCGAGCACCACGCCCGGCAGCACGGCGTGGGAGACGGCGTCGCCCATCAGCGACCAGCCGATCAGCACCAGCCAGCAGCTCAGCACGGCGCACACAATCGCAGCCAGCGCCGTGGTGATGATGGCACGGACCATGAAGTCATAGCTCAGCGGTTCCAGCAGGATGTCGAAGAGATCCATGGGTCAGCTCCTGCCCTGCGGGTTCGAAACGGCGTGGTCAGTGAAATCGCTGTCCGGGAGGTCGCTGTCGGGTAGGTCGCGGTTGAGCACGTCGAGGCCGAATGCCCTGGCCAGGTGCTCGGGTTGCAGGACCACCTCGGGCGGGCCGTGCATCAGGACTTTGCGCATCAGGAGCACGGCTTCGTCGCAGAGTTGCGGCAGGGCATGAAGGTCATGGGTTGAGATCAGGATGGTGCAGCCGTCCGAGGCGAGCTCCTTCAGCAGTCGCGTGATGGTTGCCTCGGAGCGCTTGTCGACTCCGGCGAACGGCTCGTCCAGGAGCATCATGGTGGCTCCCTGCGCTATCCCCCGGGCAACGAAGGCGCGCTTCTTCTGGCCGCCGGAGAGCTGGCCGATCTGCCGGCCGGCGAACTCGGAGAGTTCCACCCGGTCCAGGGCGAGGTCGACGGCGGCACGGTCCGCCTTGGAAGCCCGGCGGGTGAACCCCTGGTGCCCGTAGCGGCCCATCATCACCACGTCGCGGACGGACAGCGGGAACTGCCAGTCCACGTCCTCGCTCTGCGGGACATAGCCGATTCCGCCGGCCTTGCGTGCCCTGGCGGGCGGTTCACCGTTGATGAGGACGCGGCCGGCGTCGGGCTTGATCATTCCCATGATCGCCTTGAACAGCGTGGATTTCCCGGAGCCGTTCATGCCCACCAGGCCACAGATCCGCGCAGCCTCAAGGGACAGGGACGCGGCGTCGAGCGCCAGGACGTCGCCGTAATGGACCGTGACGTTTTCCACCAGAATCGCCGGGTTGCTCATGATGCCGCCCCTGTCAGGCCTTCGGTGATGATCTTGGAGTCGTGCCTGATGAGGTCCAGGTACGTGGGGACGGGCCCGTCCGACTGGGAGAGCGAATCCACGTACAGCACCCCGCCGAACGTCGACCCCGTGGCCCCCACCACCTGGCGCATGGGAGCGTCCGACACCGTGGACTCGCAGAAGACGGCCGGGACCTTGTTGGCCTTCACGAATTCGATTGCCTTGGTGATCTGCTGCGGGGTGGCCTGCTGTTCGGCGTTAACGGCCCAGATGTAGACCTCCCGGAGGCCGGCGTCGCGTGCCAGGTAGGAGAATGCGCCCTCGCACGTCACGAGGGCCCGCTGCGCCTCGGGGACGGTGGCAAGCTTCTGGACCATTTCATCCTTCACGGACTGCAGCTTGGCCTTGTAGGCCGCGCCGTTCGCTTCGAAAGCAGCAGCGTTGTCCGGGTCCAGCTTCGAGAACGCCTTCACCATGTTGTCCACATAGATCTGAACGTTGACCGGCGACATCCACGCGTGCGGGTTCGGTTTGCCCTGATAGGAGTCTTCACTGATGGACATCACCTCCACGCCTTCGCTCACCACGGCGTGCGGGACGTCCAGGCCTTCAACGAACTGGGCGAACCACGCCTCGAGGTTCAGCCCGTTGTCCAAAATCAGGTCAGCCTTGGCCGCCTTGCGGATATCGCCCGGGGTGGGCTCGTAGCCGTGGATCTCCGCGCCGGCCTTAGTGATGGACTCGACCTGCAGTTTGTCCCCCGCCACGTTCTGCGCCACGTCGGCAAGAACCGTGAAGGTGGTCAGGACAACGGGCTTCCCGCTCCCGGAGCCCTGGCCCTCGGCGGCGCCACCGCACGCGGCCAAGGAAAGGCACAGGAGAACGGCAGCGACGGCAGCCCCGGCAGCCCCGGCAGCGCGAACGGGACGGCTTCGGCGGACAACTTTGGCGCACCGAAAAGAAAATTTAGGCATACCGAATATTGTACGTGACCGCGTCGCCTGGCCGCGGCGCTAGGCTGGGGACATGGGCACAGCTCTCCGCACACCACCCGCGCCGCAGCCGGAGCTTTACCGGTTCTCGCGGCTCGATCTCATCACCGTTGGCCTCTATGTTGCCGTGGCCGGATTCTTCGCCGTGGCGGGCGGGCTGTTGGCGCCGCTGCTGCTGCAGATATCGCCCAATCCGGCGGTGGCGTCCTACACGGTGAACCTGATCTTTTACGCCACGATCGGCGCCCTTGCCCTGGCCGCCGCGCGGCGGGTCGCCGCCCGCGACCTCCGCGTCCTGGCCACCAGGCCCTGGTTCACGGCGCTCATGGTGCCGCTGGCCGTGGTGGTGATGCTCATCCTCACCGCAGTGCTCGTGGCCGTCAGCGGGCCGGTGCAGACCTCCGCCAATCAGGCCGGGCTCCAGGCGCTCATGCAGCAGGTCCCGGTCTGGCTCATGGTGCCCCTGCTGGTGATCGTGGGCCCGTTCGTCGAGGAATACATTTTCCGCCACCTGCTGATCGGCAAACTGAGCCGCCGGGTCAACCTCTGGACCTGCTGCGCCCTGTCCGTGGTCCTCTTCGGGGCCCTGCACATCGTGGGGCAGGAACAACTGACCCTGCAGGTGCTGATGCCCTACCTCGCCATGGGCGCAGTGCTGGTGTTCGTGTACGTCTGGACCGGGAAGAACGTGATGTTCTCCTACTTCGTCCACGCCTCCAAGAACCTCCTGGCGGTCATCTTCATCTACGCGATACCGCCGGAGGTCCTCGAACAGCTGCAGCAGGTCCAGGGCTAGCCGAAGCGCCATGTGGGGGCAGCGGGAGATCTGTGGGCCGGGCCCTTCCGGCGCGGGCGCCGACGTCGTAGGTTCTTTCCATGACACTGAACATCCAGATCGCCGTCGACTGCAAGAACCCGCACGAGCTCGCCGACTGGTGGGCTGAAACACTGGAATGGGCCGTGGAGCCCCAGGATGAGGTGTTCATCCACTCGATGATCGAACAAGGCTTCGCCACCGAAGCAGACACCACGATGCACCACGGCAAGCTCGTGTGGCGCGTTGGCGCCGCCATCCGCCCGCCCGACGAACTCGACGCCAAATCGCCAGCCCGGCGCATTCTGTTCCAGATCGTCCCGGAGGAAAAGACCGTCAAGAACAGGGTCCATTGGGACGTGAGGCTCGCGGGCGCGGACAAGGACTCAGTGCGGGCCACCCTGGTTGCTCGCGGCGCCACGTTCCTCTGGACGGCCAACCAGGGGCCACATTCCTGGCACACCATGGCGGACCCGGAAGGCAACGAGTTCTGCATCAGCTGACGCGATTACTAGACTCGGACTGTGAGCAACGAAATCCCCGCCAAGGTATCCGACGTCTTTGACCCCACCCGGTGGCGCACCGTGTCCGGTTTCGACGACTTCCAGGACATGACCTACCACCGGCAGGTGGAGCG
>JBKPBZ010000322.1:0-8125 GCA_046727115.1 Actinomycetota bacterium
GTCGAAGGGGCCGCCAAGCCGGATGGCCTGCGCGCGTCGCACCAGCTCCGCCACGAATTCGTCGTG
This sequence comes from Actinomycetota bacterium, assembly GCA_046727115.1. GTDB lineage: Bacteria > Actinomycetota > Actinomycetes > Actinomycetales > Micrococcaceae > Arthrobacter. The sequence goes on from JBKPBZ010000322.1 coordinate 67, forward strand.
GACCGACTCTTCGATGATGAGTCTGGTTCCGGCCGAGCACACCTGACCCGAATGCAGGAACACCGCGGTGAGGGCGTTGTCCAAGGCGGCCTCGCGGTCGGCATCGGCGAAGACGATGTTCGGATTCTTCCCGCCCAGTTCCAAGGCAACCCGTTTCACCGTGGTGGCCGCGGCCTTCATGATGCCGATCCCGGTGGCCAGGCCGCCGGTGAACGAGACCAGGTCAACGTCGGCGTTTTCGCTCAGGACTGCGCCGACCTCGGGACCGGCGCCGGTGACGAGGTTGGCCACCCCGGCCGGCAACCCGGCCTCAAGGAGCGTATCCATCAGCAGGATCGAGGTGGAGGGGGTCAGTTCACTGGGCTTCAGGACGAACGTATTGCCGGCCAACAGGGCCGGGGCTACCTTCCAGGACGCCTGTAGGAGGGGGTAGTTCCATGGCGTGATGAGCCCGCACACCCCCACCGGGGCGTGGACCACGCGGCTGATAGTTTCCGGTATCCCGGTATCGATCACGCGGCCGGCGTCCGTTCCGGCGACGCCGCCGTAGTACCTGAAGCAGGCGGCGATGTCGTCGATGTCGAATTCCGCTTCGACGTAGCGTTTGCCGGTGTCGAGGGCTTCGGCCCGGGCGTAAAGCGCCTTGTCGCGTTCCAGCAGTCCGGCGGTGCGGAGCAGAATCTGTCCACGCTCCTTCTCGCTGGTGCCGGGCCACACGCCGCCGTCGAATGCCCTGCGGGCACTGGCAACCGCGGCCTCGGCATCGGCGGCCGTGCATTCGGCAACCTCGGCGACTTTTTCGCCGTCCGCCGGGCAGGTGATGACCCGCGTTTTCCCTGCGTCCGATTGGCGCCACCGGCCGTCCACGAATAGGCCCCGCGCGAGTGCTGCTTCCGGGCCCGGCACGGTCCGGCTGTTGATCCCGGCAATCTGCACGCCGCTCATGCGCGGTCCAGGCTGGGTGCTGTTTCGGGAGCCGCGGCGGAACCGTGCCGGTAGAAGTCCGCGTACTCGGGTGCCAGCGGCGCACGGCCCAGGATGAGGTCCGCGGCCTTTTCGGCGAGCATCATCACGGGGGCGTAGATGTTGCCGTTGGTCACGTAGGGCAGGGCGGAGGCATCCGCCACGCGGAGCCCCGAGGTGCCATGGACCTTCATGGTCAGCGGATCCACTACGGCCAGGGGGTCGGAGGCCGGGCCGATCTTGGCGGTACAGGAGGGGTGGAGCGCCGTTTCGGCATCCCGGGCCACCCAGTCGAGAATCTCCTCGTCCGTCTGAACGGAGGGTCCGGGGGAGAGTTCGCCGCCGCTGTAGGGCGCGAGGGCCGGTTGGGAGAGGATGTCGCGGGTAACCCGGATTGCCTCGACCCATTCGCGTCGGTCCTGGTCCGTGGAAAGGTAGTTGAACCGCATGGACGGGTGCGCGGCGGGATCCGTGGACGTGATCTTTAGGCTCCCTCTGGCGTCGGAGTACATGGGGCCCACATGGACCTGGTATCCGTGCTTGGCGGCGGCTTTCTCGCCGTCGTAGCGAACAGCAACCGGCAGGAAGTGGAACATCAGGTTGGGGTAGGCGACGTCGTCGTTGGAGCGGACGAACCCGCCTCCTTCGAAGTGGTTGGTGGCCGCGGGGCCCTTACGGCCGAGCAGCCACTGGAGTCCGATCAGCGGGTAACGCCAGAGGCTGAGGTTCGGCTGCATGGACACGGGCCGAGTGCAGGAGTGCTGGACGTACACTTCCAGATGGTCCTGGAGATTTTCGCCGACCCCCGGCAGGTCCACCACCGGCTTGATGCCCAGCGACAACAGGTGTGCGGATTCCCCCACGCCGGAGAGCTGCAGCAGCTGGGGCGTATTGATCGCGCCGCCGCACAGCACCACTTCCTTCGCGTTGACCGTGTGCAGCCGGCCGTTCCGGCGGTACGTCACTCCCGTGGCCGTTGTGCCGTCGAAATTGACCTTGGCCGCAAGCGCCCGGGTGCGGATCGTCAGGTTATTCCTGCCCTTGTTGGGACGCAGGTAGGCACGTGACGCCGAGAGCCGCTGGCCCTTGTGCACGTTTCGGTCGAACGGGCCGAAGCCCTCCTGCCGGTACCCGTTGACGTCGTCGGTGCGCTTGTGGCCCGCTTCCTCGGCGGCGCGGAAGAAAGCCTGGAACAGGGGATTGCGGGCGGGCCCGCGCTCCAGGACCAGCGGTCCGTCATGGCCGCGCAGTTCATCGTCCGGAGCTGCGGCGAGCGTGGTTTCCATGCGCTTGAAGTAGGGCAGGCAGTGCGCGAAGTCCCAGGTTTCCATGCCGGCGTCCGCTCCCCAGCGTTCGTAGTCCAGGGGGTTGCCGCGCTGGAAGATCATGCCGTTGATGGAGCTGGAGCCGCCCAGCACCTTGCCGCGGGCGTGGGCGATCCTGCGGCCGTGCATGCGGGGTTCGGGGTCGGACTCGTAGCGCCAGTCGTAAAACCTGTTGCCGCTAGGGAAGGTCAGCGCCGCCGGCATCTGGATGAAAAGGTCCCACGGGTAGTCGCTGCGGCCCGCTTCAAGGACCAGCACCGTATGCGTTCCGTCGGCGCTTAGCCTGTCCGCCAGGACAGATCCGGCACTGCCGCCGCCGACAATCACGTAGTCGTAGCTCTCGTTCGTCATGAGGTAAATCTCCTTGGGCGTGGTCTGGGAGTCTCTTCGAAGGGCCGGCAACGGTGAGGACGAACTGCGTCCCCCTAATGCCCGGACTCTGTCCATGACTGCCCGGCGGGGGACCGCGGAGCGTGTCCGTTCCTGCAGCTTGGTGCTCAGTTGCGGCCTCGAGAGCTCCGCCTCTTAGCTTGAAATGGAGTACTGCCTGGTGGAGCTAGACGTCGCCGTTGATCTCAGGCCCGGCGGAAGATGGGCGATTCGCGCTCATCTCCGCCAGCGATGCAAAGCACATCCTGATGAGTGCCGGTGTCGTCGAGAGCGAACTGCTCACAATCCTCTTGCGGAAGACGTTGACCGATGGGGTCGTGTCGAAACGGAGGGCGTCTCCGCGGGCCGATACGGTCAATGGCCACGCGATGTGCTGATAACCCTCCTTGCCACGTAGCGGGCTCAGCCCGGCCCTCCGGTTGTGTCATCATCAACGTAGATCACCATACGCAACACAGTGATGCACGCCACCCCCGTTGTCAAGGATTCCGCCGGCACTAAATCGGACCCCGTGACAGGCCAGTCGCACCGCGTTTGCGTCACGTCTCTCGCATGCAGATTTTGCTATTGCGTGATGCGCAACTCTTTGTTGCACCTTCAGGAAGCCTCGTCCTGATTGGCATACGGAGCAGGGACCCTATGACGGGCCGCATGGTGAATGTCTCCACCCTGCGGACTTTGGAATCGCGCAGGATCTGGGCCCGGATCGGGTAGCGGAGCCTCGGCCCGTGATCGTGGAGGCGGGCTTCGTCGGCCCCGAGGCTGCCGCCTCCGCACGCGCGCTCGAAGTTGAAGGGAGCATGGTTGGCTCAGGCGCCCATTCGGGGAGGAGATGGCGGCGATCATGGCCGCGTTACATGGAATTAACGGGGCGCGGCTGATTTGTGACGCTACCATCGAGTCCTATTACGCGGCGGAGACGCGGGCAGGGGGCGCCGCCTCGCTGGCGGAGGCTCCGAATGCGCTTGCTACTGAGGGGTGTAGCCCATTTGGGCACTAATCCGCAGGCCTGCCTGCTTCAGGGCTTCGAGAAGTCCCGGCGTCGTTTCGGGATCGAAGCGAAAGGCCGGACCGGAAATACTCACGGCACCGACCACGGTTCCCGTGTGGTTGTAGACCGGCGCCGCTGCGGCGTTCAATCCGATCTCGATTTCATCCCTCGTCACTGCGCATCCGTTGCGTGAGACATCGAGAAGCTGGTTTTCCAGTTTGTCGCGGCTGGTGGTCGTCCGCGGCGTCCTTGCAGGCAGCCCGGTTTCCTCTAAGATCCTGCCCCGTTCGTCGGCTGGAAGGGCTGCAAGTAGTACCTTTCCGCTGGAGGTGGCATGCAGCGGGGTCAGGCTGCCCACCCAGTCGTAGGTGGCAAGCGTTGAAGGCCCCATGGCCTGGTCGACGTTGACGGCAAAGTTGGAACGGAGCACGGCAAGGTTCACCGTCTCTTTGTATTGTTCGGCCAGGCTTTCCAGTACCGGACGGGCTTCATAGACCAGGCTCAGCCTTCCGGGGATGGAGCTTGCGAGCCGCAGGATTCCGAAGCCCAGCTGGTACCTGCCCCGTCCACTGTTCTGCTGGACCATCTCCCTGCTCGCGAGCGACGCCAGCAGCCGGAAGACCGTCGATTTGTGGAGGTTCATCTCCTCCGCTATTTTGCTCATGCCGGCCTGGCCGTCCCTTGCCAGGATTTCCAGGACTGCAAGGGCGCGGTCGACGGACTGGACGCCCCCTTGCTGAGCTCTGTCTGCTTCAACAGCAGGTTCAGCATCATTGTTCGAAGGCATGCTGCACTCTCTCGAATTGTTTCGTGGTCCGCAGCTTCACCGGCGCGGGACGCTTATCAGGGTTGGGAGTTGCGACTCATATATCAGTTGTAACTTTATAAGATACCACCCCGCGTCCTCCTTCGTAAGCGTCCCAAACATGCAGGCGGCCCTTCGCGCGCAAGGGGTTGAACCGTATCTCGTCTGACGCAGCCAGAGGGATTCCCTGAGGACGGGATTCACCTACGCCCGGGGGAGACGTGAACGTCACGCCGCATCAGGGTCGTCACCGGCAGAATCGGTGTGATCGCCGCCTAAGGCTTGTGACAAGCACGCCGCCCGATAGGAAAAGGGCTCGGCGAGCGGCTGCAGCCGCACAATGCCTCCGGCAGTTGGCCGGTCAAGCATTCACGGTGCGTCACTGGTAGATCAAGGGAGGGGTTCGAATCATCCAAGTGGACGTTGTCCGCCAACGTCGCCGTAAACGGAACCAGTGAGGGTCTCAACAACTGCTAGTTGGCCGGTTGTGTCAGGAAGGCCGGGAAATTGAACCGTCGGGGTATCAACGGGTGCCCCGGGCGGCTGGCCTGCCGAACGCATGCGAAGAAGCGCGACGGCGGAAATGAGGAACCACGCTATATTCGTGACCACGGAGGGCCATGCTTCGTGGAATGCGCCGTTGACGATGAAGGCAGAAGCACCGAGGAGGTTTGCGGTCTGGAAGCGCTTGCCCCACTTCACCCAGCCCATGGAGACAGCCAGATATGCGCTTAGGATCGCAGCCGCCCCTGCCCAGCCTGCGATTTCCCACAGCAGTTCCATGGTGTCCTTTCAGGTATGCGTTCCCGTCTTGCAGCCTGATCGCGGCACGGCCGGCGGGCCATTTGGCTAGTTTATGGCGGCGCTTTTGGCGGCTCGTCCCTCATGTGGTGCACGTTTCTTGGGCTATGGCCTGCCTGGCGGTACGGGATGATCGACCGGGGTTGAGGCGGCCACTGATTTAAGGAAGGTGCGGTCTTGGGGGGAGATCAGGTACTGGCCGTGTCGATCGACACCTTCCAGAATGTCCTGCTGATCGCCGGCCCGGAGGAGCGCCTCGGTCACGCTCCTGGGAAGGATGACGCTGCCGGGATTGGCCCGCAGCCATTCCTGCGTCCTTGGATCCAGCTTGGGCCACAGGCCCTCGATAGTCGTGCTGTTCATTGCTGAGACCCCCAACGGCATCGTCCGGAAGCAGAGAATATTCTGTTTAACGCGGCGGTGGTCTTCCCACAATCATGAGTGCCGGGATCCGGCGGCATCCATGGGGGATTTGGCCTCCCGCATCTACATGTCCCGATGGCTATGCAGCCCTGCCGCCCAGTGCTCAGATCCTTCCCGGCAGGAGGAGTCGCCACTGATTGTCGCCGGGCGGTGGGATCTAGAGCGCGTGAATGTTGTCCGCCTGGGGACCTTTCGGGCCCTGGACCACGTCGAACTGGACCTTCTGGTTCTCCTCGAGGGAGCGGTAGCCGTTGCTGGCGATCGCCGAGTAGTGGGCGAAGACGTCCGCGGACCCGTCGTCGTTGCTGAGGAATCCGAAGCCTTTTTCGGAGTTGAACCATTTCACTGTGCCAGTTGCCATGTGCTTTTCTTCGCCTTTGCTCTCTGTTCCGCCGGACGCAAGGCGCCGGCCGCCGCGGACAACGTCGTCCGCCTTCCCCAACCTACCCGCCGGGAGGGACGCTGCCTACGGGACCTCCGGCCCTTGCGCATTGCACCAAAACGACCGTGCCAGTCAGTGTCCTTGGGCAACTCTGGTCCAGGATGTCTTCAAGTCCCGCCACGGCTCGAAGCACTACCGCCATCCCGTGACCGGCGACCTGTTCCTCGGCTACGAGTCCTTCACGCCCATCGGCGATCCCGACCAGACACTCGGCCTCTACACCGTCTACACCGTCGAATCCGGGTCACCGTCCGACCACGCACTGAGCAAGCTGGCCTTGAGCGCAGAACGACCATGAAGTGGTCGGGGCGGAGACCTCGGCGAAAGTGGTCTCCGCCCCGGCCGATCGTGGTCAGGCGGCTGGGATGACGATGTGCTGGGCGTCGGCCATGTAGTGGTCGGCGGCCGCAGCGGCCTCATCCGCGCTGGCGGGCGACCATGTGCTCCTCGCGACGCACAATCAGGGGGCGGCCACGGCATGCAAGGTTAAATTCTTGGGCTTCGCACGCGGCCTGCAGGCCGGGCGATCAGGGAATATCGGGGCTATGGTGTACGTTGCAGCTCCGTCAGACCAGAACGCCAGAGAAGAGAATGACCCAAGTGGCAACCGACTACGACGAAGTACGTTCCGACGTCAAGGAATCACAGGACCGCTCCCTTGAAGCGCTGCAGTCCGCCAACGCTCCGGATGCCCAGAGCGTCGTCCGTGAGCTGGACGAATCCGATGCTCTGGATGAGGCCATGACCCCCGGCGGGGAGATTGTCTCCGAGGAACTCATCGTTCAGGTCATTCCCCAGTCGGAGGATGAGTTCACCTGCTATTCCTGTTTCCTGGTTCGGCACCGGTCCCAGCTCGCGCGGGAAAAGGGCGGCCGCTCATACTGCATCGAGTGCGAGGGTTAGGAAGCTCGCGCTCCAGATGCCCGGCCATCGGCTTCCTGTTGATTGTCGTCTGGTCCAGGCAAGAGTGGGAAAGAAGAAGCGATGAACACCCCTTCATACCTGCGCTGGGACGAATCAGGCCAGCGGCAGCTCCTCGCCAGGGCTGAAGCTCTGCTCCAGCGGCGCGAACGGTGCCTGCTCGGAATCGCCGGGGCGCCCGGTGCCGGAAAATCCACGATCTCAGAATGGCTGCTGGAGCACCTGCTCACCAACCATCCCCGGCAGGTCGCCCTGGTCCCCATGGACGGATATCACCTGGCGCAGTCGCTGCTCGAGTCCCGCGGGCTGGAGCACCGCAAGGGCGCTCCGGACACCTTCGATGGTGTCGGCTACATCGCGTTGCTCCGCCGGCTGCGCTCAGAGACCTCGCGGGAGATCTTCGCACCGGTGTTCCGCCGCGAGGTCAACGACGCGATCGCCGGGGCCATCGCCGTCCCGCCGGAAACACGCCTGATCATCACCGAGGGCAACTATCTGCTTCTTGACGAGGCCCCATGGAACGAGGTTGCATCGCTCCTGGATGAAACCTGGTTCGTGGAACTCGAACAGAACGAACGCCTGCGCCGGCTCACCGCCCGGCACCTGAAGTTCGACAAGGACGCCGCCATCGCCGAATGGCGCGCAACCGGCAATGACGAACGCAATGCCCGCCTGGTATCAGCCGGAGGCCAACAGAGCACACTCGTCATCGAGCACACACCCGCGACCGCCTCGACGCCCGACCGCGACTAAGCGGCAGGAAACCGGGCCGCCGGCTCCACGCTATATGCAGGCCGGGCTCAGTTGTCAGGCCCTTGTGGTTATATCCGGTTATGTTGGGGGTACCCGTCGCGGGACCCGGCGGGGCAGGCTGGGGGCTTTTTTGGGGGGACGCTTTGGATTATCACCGGACATTCAAGACGCGCCGTGGCGCTGGGGCCGGTCGGGACGCGGGCGGCAGAGTCGCCGGGAAGGTGCGGCGTTTCCTTCCGAGGGGG
>JBKPBZ010000323.1:0-8534 GCA_046727115.1 Actinomycetota bacterium
CGCGCTGGGCATCGGCGCCTTTGCTGAAAAGACCCTCGTGGCCGCCGGCCAGTGCACCAAGGTGGACCCCGACGCCGATCCCGCCGCCGTCGGCCTGCTCGGCTGCGGTGTCATGGCAGGCATCGGCGCGGCGATCAACACCGGAAACGTCCGGCGCGGCGATTCGGTCGCCGTCATCGGTTGCGGCGGAGTGGGCGTGGCTGCGGTGGCTGGCGCGGCGCTCGCCGGCGCCACCACCGTGATCGCCGTCGACATCGACGCCAAGAAGCTCCAGCGTGCCAAGGAGCTCGGCGCCACCCACACGGTGGACTCGTCCGCCGTCGACCCCGTGGAGGCGATCCGCGAACTGACCGGCGGTTTCGGCGCCGACGTGGTGATCGACGCCGTCGGCCGCCCGGAAACGTACAAGCAGGCCTTCTACGCCCGGGACTTGGCCGGCACGGTGGTCCTTGTGGGCGTGCCGAGCCCGGAGATGACGCTGGAACTGCCGCTGCTGGACGTGTTCGGCCGCGGCGGCTCGCTGAAGTCCTCCTGGTACGGCGACTGCCTGCCCTCACGTGACTTCCCCATGCTTATCAGCCTCTACCGGCAGGGCAAGCTGGACCTGGACGCCTTCGTGACGGAGCGGATCACGATCGAGCAGATCGAAGAAGCGTTCGACAAGATGCACGCCGGCGCGGTGCTGCGCTCGGTGGTGGAACTGTGAGCGTCCGCATCGACCGGCTGGTCACCTCCGGAACGTTTTCGCTCGACGGCGGGACGTGGGACGTTGACAACAACGTCTGGATCCTCGGGGATGATGCCGACTGCGTCATCATCGACCCTGCCCACGATCCCGCTGCCGTCGCGGCCGCCGTCGCCGGCAGGAAGGTCACGGCTATCCTGCTCACGCACGGGCACGATGACCACATCCGCGCCGTGGGCGAGGTCCGCACGCTTGTGGACGCGCCCGTGTACCTGAACCGGGAAGACTGGATGCTGTGGGAGCAAGTTTTCCCCGGCACCGAGCCGGACCACGCCATTGCCGATGGCGACACGTTCGACGTCGCAGGGGCCAGACTGGTGGCACTGCACACCCCAGGGCACTCCCCTGGATCCGTGTGCTTCCTCCTCGAGGGCGAAGGTACGGAATCTGAAAACACGGTGTTTAGCGGGGACACGCTGTTCAAGGGCGGACCGGGTGCGACCGGCCGGTCCTTCAGCGACTTCCCGACCATCATCGAGTCCATCCGGAACCGGCTCCTGCCGCTCCCCGCGGACACAGTGGTCCGGACCGGTCACGGGGATCCGACGACCATCGGCGACGAGGCCCCTCACCTTGAGGAATGGATAGCGCGCGGGCACTGACCGCGCCCGCAGCCATTCATGCCGGGGGTCCGGTCCAGATTTCCGGACCGGACCCCCGCGGCATAGGATGTGGGGCCATGAGCCCATCCCCCAGCATGGAACCCACAACCTTCACCGCAGGCCTGCGGACCCAGTTCGATGCCTTCCTCGATGAGCATCGGACGGCACTGAACAGCTGCCTCGACGGGCTCTCGGAGCGGGAGGCCCGGGCCTCGCTTGTGCCATCGCGGACCACCCTTCTGGGGCTGGTCAAGCACGCCACCTTTGTGGAAAAGGTCTGGTTTGACGAGGCCATCACGTGTAGGTCCCGGCGGGAGATCGGCATCCCGGCCGGCCCTGATGAATCATTCATCCTGGCAGAGGAAGACACCATCCCGGGCCTCCTGGCCGCCTACAACCAGGCCTGTGCGGATTCACGCCGCCGGGCCGCTTCCGTCGGCTTGGACGACATGGTCACGGGCAACCGGCGCGGTCCGCTGCCGCTGCGCTGGGTCTACCTGCACATGCTCAGGGAGCTCGCCCAGCATTGCGGTCACGCGGACATTCTGCGCGAGCAGATCCTCGCGGCCCGCTCCTGACGGCGCCCGCGCCGCCCGCCCCGCCCCTACAAGTCGAAGCGTGAACGAATATCCGTGGTGCCGGCTATTGCGGCAACGATGGATGCCGCGACTTCGCGCAGCTTAGTGTTGCGGGCGTTGGAGGCTTTGCGGAGCAACGTGAACGCCTCATCCGGGGGGCACCTGTTCTGGGCCATCACCACGCCAATAGCCATGTCGATGACCGTACGCGACTTCATGGCGGACGCGAGGTCGTCGCGGGCGTCCTGCAGGCGCCCGATCCGCAAGCTCAGACGCAGCGGCCGGCAGACCTGCCGGGCAAGGTCTTCTGCGGTGAGGATCTCCCTGTCCGAAAATCCGGCACCGCGCGTGGCATAAAAGCTCACGGCGGCCCGGCATTCGTCGTCCAGGTCGATGGGGACCACCAAGACGGCAGCGTATCCCCGCTCCGCAGCCGCCTGACCGAATTCCGGCCACCGGCTCTCGCGCCTCACGTCCCTGACATATACCGTGCGTGCTCCGCTCATGGCGGCGATGCAGGGGCCCTCACCGGCCTCGACCTGTTGCTCTTCGAGTTCGAGTGCCTTCTGGCTGCCGGCGCCTGTCGCGGCGGGCTTCTTAGGCCTCGCGACAGTTACGGCGCAGATGACTTCCCGGTCTGCGTGGGATAGCCCAACGGCCGAGTACTGGGCCAGCTCGCCCAAGAATTCTTCCAGGTCCCCGCTGGACAGCACAAGATCTTGAAGCTGCTCCGCGGTCCCGTCAACAAAACGCTGCTCTGCAAGTTCCACCTCGGCTCCTTCCGGCCGCATGCCCCCAAATCATGCTACCCCGAGGCCCGGTTACCTGCCGGTTGGGTCTTCACCCACGCGATCAGCCCGCCCGGCGTCCGGTGCGGCCCCGGCGATGATGTCAGCGGCAATGTCATGCATCCGTGTGCCCTGGATGGTGGATGCACGGCTTATCAACGTCAAGGCCTGGTCGTGGCTGCACCGATTCTGGGCCATGACGAGTGCGACGGCGGCATCAATCACGGCACGCGACTGCAGGGCCGACCGTAGATGTTCCGGGTAGGGCGGGGCATGATGAACCCTGAGGGCAAGACGGAGAATGGTGGAGATCGACGCCGCGTACTCCTGCACATGTGCGACGGTGCCTGATTCAAACACCCCCGATTCAGGGGAGTAACAATTCAGGGCAGCTCCGGCTCCGGTGTCCGTGGGGATCGGCACGGCGAGTACCGACCGGATGTTTTCATCGGACATGTCGCGCGCGTAGGCAGCCCAGCGCGGATCCGTTTCCACATCGGTCACCAGGATGGTTTCTGCCGTCCGCAACGCGGTCAGGCATGGCCCGTCGTGGAGGCTGTACTGGATTTCATCAAGGCGTTGCGCTTCCGGTCCGCTACTGGCGACGGTAGCGGGAGTTCCATTGCGTTCAACGGTGATGGCGCACATCAAGGGATGAGTGCCGCCAAGTGCGGCAGCCGCAAGTGTGGAAAGGCTGAGGAGGAAATCGGTGAAACCTGGGCTCTCAAGCAACAGGTCTTGGAGCTGCTCCGCGCTCGGCGCAGCCCCTGACTGTGAAGTGACGGCGTCCTCTTCCTTTGGGCCGCCCGTGACAGGAGCCCACTTTTACGGATGCGCGCTCTGGTTCGTACGCAACCTGGGTGTGAAGAACGTCGGCCGGTTCGATCTATCCGGGGGGTTATCTCCTTTTTCCAGACTACGCGCGCTTCAGCGCGGTGAACAGGTGTCCCGCGGCCCGCAGCCGGTTATGCTGGAATTCGCAGCCGCAGCGCCCCGCCACGGCACCGTAAACACGGCACAGCGAAACCTGTCGAGGTATAACATGGATATCGACCTGCCCTTGGCAGAGGAACTCACCGCGGTCTTCGCCCGTGCATCCCGGATGCTGCTGACCGAGGAAACTGTCGCGCATGCCCTGCAGTTGATCACGGACGCCGCCGTCGCGGCCATTCCCGGAGCGGTGGGAGCCGGGGTCAGCCTGATGAAACCCACGGGCCAGCGCCTCACGGCGGCATCCTCGGGCGGCGAGGTCGTTTCGCGGGCGGACGCGCTGCAATTTGAACTGGGCGAAGGTCCGTGCCTGACGGCGTGGGCAACGGGCGAGCCCGTGCTGGTCAGCGATGCCTCTACCGATCACCGTTGGCCGGCCTGGAGTGCGGCCGTAGCACCCATGGGCATCGGTTCGGTAGCCAGCAGCCCGCTCTTGACCGGGAGCACGGCGGTGGGGGCGGTTAAGGTCTATGCCGGCGAATCGGACCGGTTCGACGGTCACACCGTCCGGCTGCTGGCCCTGTTTGCGCAACAGGCAGCATTGTTTGTCGTCCACGCGCAGGCCCGTGAAGCTGCCGCGGTCCTGAGCCAGCAGCTCCAGCACGCCCTGTTTCAGCGCGACACTATCAACGTGGCCAAAGGCATGCTGATGGCACGGGACCAGACCGGAGAGGACGACGCCTTCCGAACCCTGATCGCCATGTCCCGCCGGTCAGGGGAAACTATGCATGAGACTGCAGCGGCGTTGGTCCGCTTCTCTGCGTCGTCCGGCACGTAAACACAAGGCGGAACGATGGCCTTGAGCAATGACGAAAGCGAGCAACGAAGCGGGATTGCTGCTTCGCTTCCTTACACTGGGCTCAACCTCGATGAACTTTGGCTGAAGTACTTCACCTTGGGTGGACAGGCGGGCGAGTTGGAGGTGGAGGCCTACCTGCACGGTGCCATGTCGCTGCCGGACCTCCAGCGCGACATCCTGGCCCATGCTGTCAACGAGCGTTTGGACGCGCTGGACTCCCCCGCCCCGCGGGCGCCGTACAGCAGGCCGGCTACGGGCACGGCAGACGAGGGCACCGAACCGGACCAGCGCCCGTGATGTGGTCGGTTCGCGGGCGGCATCTCCGTCCGCGCCCTCGGGCGCCAGCCGGGTACACGGCATGCCTTGCACTTTGAGTGCTTAAGCGCGGATGCGGCCACCCCCGATACGTTGCTTACGGGCCGCATCCGCGCTGGTCTAAGGGAGGCCTGGATCAGGCTTTTGGTCCTGATTGCCGGACCGTCGGCCCGCCTGACGGCGGCGTGACCGCGCCCCCAGGTTCAGACGCCACTCGCGGCGCCGGCCGCGCCCGCGCAGTTCAGCGTTGATGATCTGCAGGAGCTCGAACGCTACATCATCATCTGCCGGTTCCCGGCTATTCGCCAGCGCCTGCCGGAGCTGCAGGAGGTCGCCAGTGGGCACCTGCGGCAAGTGCCGGAACGTGTAAAAGATCCTGCTGCCGGGGCGCCGCTGTGACCCTGTGTCGATCATGCCGCAACGCCCCAACCGGGCTCGGGGGCGGCGATGCTGCGGGCGGTCATGTAGTCAAGTGGCTTCACGGCCGCAACCAAAGAGTCCGCGTCGGCAGCGACGGTGACATCGACTCTGGTGGGCATGAGGCAAGAACTCCCGCAACGAGGTGAGCGGCCTCTTCCTGACCAAATTCAGAATATCAATTGCATTTGCCGCGCAAAAGGAAAAGAGAGTAACAATTCACATGCGACTTTCCGTGACGCCGGTTTTTGGATCACCGTCTTGCGCAGTCCGAAGTCCGGGCAACAACACAGGAATGCGGCGCTGATAGGGTCAGCCCATGGATGAAAATTTGGGGAAGTTCATCGACAATTTCGCGCGGCTGGTGGAGCTTGCACAGTCCGGGCAGCACAGGGTTCAACGGGGAACCCAACTGCTGGCCACGCTCACCGACCATTTGGCGGTCCACGCAGAATCAGTGGCTGTGGTGGTTGAGGACATTCCGCCGCACCGGTTCGTGGACGCGGACATCCTGATCGAGGAACTCGCCGCAGAGGACCCCGAGTTCCGGCTCGTGGGCATCGGCGGCGGCGACCAGAGGCACCATCACTCACTGAGCGACATGTTGCAGCAGTCCCAGCTATTTCCCCAATACCCCCTGTCCCAGCCGGACTACGCCAACCTCGCTGTCGGTCCGGACCAGCAGCGGCAGGCCGTCGCCCTGGGACTGTGGCTGTTCAGCCACGCAGGCAGTCCAATCGCAGTGCTGCAGCGGGACGCCAACCCCCGGTATGGCCGGCAGTCCGCTTCCCTTGAAGTGTTGGCCGACACTACGGATAAGGCCGCACGCTTCCTCTCGGAGTTCCGCCGGCGGATGCAGCACCGCAGCGTGCTCAAGGGGCAGGTCATTTCCCTGGTGATGGGCGAGTACGGTCCCAGCGCGGCCGGGGTGACCTTTCACGCCCGGCCGGCGCTTGCCGCGTCCGATGTCATCCTGCCGGATGGCCTGCTGGAGAAAGTGTCGGACCATGCCCTAGGCATCGCCGAGCACCGGGAATCCCTCAACAAATACGGCCAGCACCTCAAACGCGGTGTCCTGCTCTATGGCAGGCCGGGCACCGGCAAGACCCACACGGTCCGGTATTTGTTGAGCCGGAGCGAAGGGGTTACGGCCATCCTTCTTTCGGGGGGATCGCTCGCCAGGATCTCAGAAGCCGCCACCATGGCCAGGGCCCTGCAGCCGTCCATCGTCGTTCTTGAAGACTGCGATCTCATCGCCGAGGACCGCAGCTTCGGGCACGGATCCCAGCCCTTGCTGTTCGAGGTGCTGGACGCCATGGATGGATTGGCCAGCGACGCCGACGTCGCCTTCGTCCTCACCACCAACCGGGTGGACATGCTTGAACGCGCCTTGGCACAGCGTCCCGGACGTGTGGACCTGGCCGTGGAAATTCCCCTGCCGGCCCAGCCGGAGCGGGTCTCGCTGATCAGGCTGTACGCCCGGGGTATCCCCTTCAGCCCGGACGCGATTGACGATGCCGCCGCCCGTACCGAAGGCACCACGGCCTCATTCGCACGCGAACTCGTCCGCCGGGCGGTTGTCGCCGGCGCATTGGAAGACGTGCCGGTCGGCGACAATCATTTGGCGAAGGCTGTGGAAGACCTGATGGCCGACAGCGCCGCCCTCACCCGGAGCCTTCTCGGCAGCGGCGCCGGTGGCGACATCGAGGGCAGTGGAGGACCGTTCCCCGGGCCGGCCGCAACCTTTTATTCCGGCGGCTAGGAAAAGCGTTCCCACGCTGATTGCCGGGGCCTCCGCTGCCCCTATCGCGTTCTCGCCCGTGCGGACCTGGACAACAATCCCGGCGGACGTGCTTGGGCCGTCAGCGCCGCCAGCGGTACGGGGTGGTGGTTGACACCCGGTGCAAGCCGTAGCGTTCCAGTATCGGTCGCGAATATTCTGTCGAGTCGCTGTGGATGAGTTGTTTGCCGAGCGTTAACGCGGCTCGAGCCCGGGCCGCCGTAAGGGCCCGATAAATACCCAAGCCACGCCATTCTGCACGTGTTGCCCCGCCCCAGATGCCCGCGAACTCGGTATCCGGTACCGGCTCGAGGCGGCCCGCACTGACAATTCCCCTGTCGTGTTCGGCAACCCACAGTTCCATACCGTCGTCGAGGGCCACGCGGCGCAGGATTGCGTCGGCAGTGCCCTCGGAGACGTCCGTGCCGAAAACCTCGTCCTGCATTGCGCTCATGGCGCGGATGTCCTGTTCGTCGGTCACCCGCCGCAGGCTGATGCCGGGCGGGAGCTGCACATCCACATTCAACGCGCTGGCCGGCCCGATCATGACCGATTCGGTCTCATCCGGCTCGAACCCGTTGTCGAGCAATGCGTCGTGGAGTCCAGGCGCGTGGTCGTGGCCACGGGTTTTCCATTCAACCCGCACGATGGCCGGATCGCTGCGGTACACCGCGAGCGCTTCCACCACCCAATGCGCGATCGTCCGGGCGCTGGCCCCGTCGAGGTCCTGATAGGTGACGAACCCTCTGCCGCCTGCGAAGGTCACCAGGCGCAGTGGTCCCAGCCGCTCAACGGCGAGCGCACTGGGTGTCTCGGCATCCGTCCGGAGCTGCTGGTCGTAGGCCATAAGAAGTTCTTCAGAAAGAGTCATCGGCTCCCACCGTACATTGTCCGGATGGCGCTTCAGGAGCCTGAGCGCCTCGACCTCAGTAAGGTAGCGGTGAACCACGATCTGCATCGTGTAAGTGACGGACGCCGGGCCACAGGGTCAATCCTGCTATTAACCGCCAGAATTGGATCAAGCCGATGTCAATCGCGCCACGCGCTGTTGGGAGGAAAATGGCGGCAAAGTGGAGAGTATTTTTCGTCGTGTCCGTGCTGGCCTTTGGCTGGTATTTCTTTGTTGGCCTATTTGACCAGCTCCTGATGAACCACACCGACATCGGCGCGTCCAACGTGTGTCTCAGCCGCTACCTTCCACCCAATACCATCCACAATCCTGAAGGTTGGCCCAGCATGCCCTTGGGAAGCTACAGAGCGGTTCCGTTGGGAATTGACTGCACGTTCACTATGGAGGACGGCTCAGCGGTACGGTCATTCCACCCTCGGTACTACACGACGGCCTGGGCCGCGCTCCCGCTGGCGCCGGTCCTTTTTTGCGGGGCGTGGATGCTGGCGTCGGATCTGCATAGGCGAAGCGAAATGTGAGCACCGGTCCATGGCCGGCTAGCGGTCTATGTTCTGGTGAATCCTTGTGCCTACACCGACTCGGCATGTTCGCGCTGGAGGTCGGACTATTC
>JBKPBZ010000324.1:0-10156 GCA_046727115.1 Actinomycetota bacterium
CCACAACCACACCGAGTACTCGATGCTGGACGGTGCCGCCCGGCTCGGTGAGCTGTTCGACGAAACCGAGCGGCTCGGCATGCCGGCCCTCGCCACGACGGACCACGGCTACCTGTTCGGCGCCTTCGACTTCTGGAAGCGGGCCACCGACCAGGGCATCAGGCCCATCATCGGCGTCGAAGCCTATGTGACTCCCGGGACCGCGCGCACGGACAAGACCCGTGTGCGGTGGGGCGAGGAGCACCAGCGCAAGGATGACATTTCCGGCGGTGGCTCCTACACGCACATGACCCTGCTCAGCTACAACAACGTGGGCATGCGGAACCTTTTCCGGGCCTCCTCGATCGCCTCATTGGACTCGGTCTTCGGCAAATGGCCCCGGCTGGACCGTGAGCTGCTGAACACGTACTCGGAAGGGCTCATCGCCACCACCGGCTGCCCGTCCGGTGAAGTCCAGACCCGGCTCCGCCTGGGCCAGTACCGCGAAGCGCTTGAGGCCGCGGCCGAGTTCCGCGACATCTTTGGCGCGGAGAACTACTTCTGCGAGCTCATGGACCACGGCCTGGACATCGAGCGGCGCGTCACCGGTGACCTGCTGCGCCTGGCCAAGGACCTGAACCTGCCCCTCGTGGCCACCAACGACCTGCACTACACGCACGAGCACGACGCGAAGGCCCATGAGGCCCTGCTGGCCATCCAGTCCGGCTCCACCCTCCTGGAGCCGACCTACGACAACGGCGGCTCGCGCTTTGCCTTCTCCGGCAGCGGCTACTACCTGAAGTCACCGCAGGAAATGCGGGAGCTGTTCCGCGACCACCCGGAGGCGTGCGACAACACCCTCCTGATCGCCGAGCGCTGCGAGGTCTCGTTCAACACCGGCGCCAACTACATGCCCCGGTTCCCCTGCCCGGAGGGCGAGGACGAAACATCCTGGCTGGTCAAGGAAGTCGACAAGGGACTCCAGTACCGCTATCCCCAGGGCATCCCGGACAAGGTCCGCAAGCAGGCCGACTATGAGCTGGAAGTCATCACCTCCATGGGCTTCCCGGGCTACTTCCTCGTGGTGGCCGACTTCATCAACTGGGCCAAGAACAACGGCATCCGCGTCGGTCCCGGGCGTGGCTCCGGTGCCGGCTCCATGGTGGCGTACGCAATGCGCATCACCGACCTTGACCCGCTGCACCACGGCCTGATCTTCGAGCGCTTCCTCAACCCGGACCGCGTCTCCATGCCTGACTTCGACGTCGACTTCGATGACCGGCGCCGCTCCGAAGTGATCGACTACGTCACCCGCAAGTACGGCGACGAACGCGTGGCGATGATCGTCACCTACGGCACCATCAAGACCAAGCAGGCCCTCAAGGACTCCTCGCGCGTGTTGGGCTACCCCTTCAGCATGGGCGAGACGCTGACCAAGGCGCTGCCGCCGGCCGTCATGGCCAAGGACATTCCGCTGGCCGACATTCAGAACCCCCAGTCCAAGCGCTACGGCGAGGCGGGGGACTTCCGCCAGCTGATCAGCACTGACCCGGAGGCCGCAAAGGTCTTCGAGACGGCGCTGGGCATTGAGGGCCTGAAGCGGCAATGGGGCGTGCACGCCGCCGGCGTCATCATGTCCTCGGACCCCATTATCGACGTGATTCCGATCATGCGCCGCTTCCAGGACGGCCAGGTCATCACCCAGTTCGACTATCCGACGTCCGAGGGCCTCGGCCTGATCAAGATGGACTTCCTCGGGCTTCGAAACCTGACGATCATTTCCGATGCCCTGGAAAACATCAAGATGAACCGCGGCGTCGACCTCGACCTCGAAACCCTCGAGTTGGATGACACGGCGTCCTACGAGCTGCTGGCCCGGGGAGACACGCTGGGCGTTTTCCAGCTCGACGGCGGACCCATGCGCTCCCTGCTCAAGCTGATGAAGCCTGACAACTTCGAAGACATCTCCGCCGTGCTGGCCCTCTACCGGCCCGGGCCCATGGGCGCCAACGCGCACACCGACTACGCGCTGCGCAAGAACAAGATCCAAGAGGTCATCCCGATCCACCCGGAGCTCGAGGAGCCGCTCTCCGAAATCCTCGGCGGGACCTACGGGCTGATCGTGTACCAGGAGCAGGTCATGGCCGTGGCGCAGAAGCTCGCCGGCTATACCCTGGGCCAGGCCGACATCCTGCGCCGCGCCATGGGCAAGAAGAAGAAGTCCGAGCTGGACAAGCAGTTCGCCGGCTTCTCCCAGGGCATGCAGGACAACGGCTACTCGATGGCCGCGGTCAAGACCCTCTGGGACATCCTGCTGCCGTTCTCCGACTACGCCTTCAACAAGGCGCACTCAGCCGCCTACGGCGTGATCTCCTACTGGACCGCGTACCTGAAGGCGCACTACGCGCCGGAGTATATGGCTGCCCTGCTGACCTCGGTGGGCGATGACAAGGACAAGTCGGCCATCTACCTCAACGAATGCCGGCGGATGGGCATCACGGTGCTGCCGCCCGACGTCAACGAGTCAGCCCTCAACTTCACACCTGTTGGCACCGACATCCGCTTCGGCATGGGCGCCATCCGCAACGTCGGCGTGAACGCCGTCGAGGCCATGGTGGCGGCGCGCGAAAAAGAAGGCGCCTACACGTCCTTCAAGGACTACCTCCTGAAGGTCCCGGCGGTGGTCTGCAACAAGCGCACCATCGAATCCCTGATCAAGGCAGGCGCCTTCGACTCGCTCGGCCACCCCCGGCGGGCCCTTGCCATGATCCACGAAGAGGCGATCGACTCCGTCATCACCCTCAAGCGCAACGAGGCGATCGGCCAGTTCGACCTCTTCGCCGGCTTTGAGGACCAGGAGCCCGAGGCCTCGCTCAGCACGGAGATCCCGGACCTGCCGGAATGGGAGAAGAAGGACAAACTGGCGTTCGAGCGCGACATGCTGGGCCTCTACGTCTCCGACCACCCCCTGCAGGGGCTGGAAGGGCTCCTGAGCCAGCACGCCGACCGGTCGATCACCTCGATCATCGCCGAGGACGGGCCGCCGGACGGCTCGATCGTGACCATCGCGGGCATGATCACCTCGCTCAGCCGAAGGATCGCCAAGGCCAGCGGCAACGCCTACGCCCGCGCCGAGATCGAGGATCTTGCCGGTTCCATGGAGGTCATGTTCTTCGGCCAGGTCTACGGCCCCATCGCCTCGGTGCTCGCGGAGGACTTGATCGTGGTGGTCAAGGGCCGCCTGCAGCGGCGCGACGACGGCGCCGTCACCCTGAACTGCATGGAACTTTCCGTGCCGGACCTCAGCGACAGCCAGAACGGGCCCGTGGTGATCACCATGGCCACGCACAAGGCGACCGAGGCCGTGGTCACCGAGCTGGGCGACGTGCTGCGCACCCACCGCGGAAACTCCGAGGTCCGGCTGCACCTGCAGGGCGACACCCGGGTGGAGGTCATGGGCCTGCCGGTGCATTTGCGCGTCAACCCGAGCCCGTCCCTGTTTGGCGACTTGAAGGTGCTGCTCGGCCCGACGTGCCTGGATAACTAGCGCGGGTGGGTGGCCGGCCGGGGCCGTCAGATCTAGTAGCTCAAATTTCGTAGTCGAGCGGAACGGGCTGGCTGTAGGCCCCGGAGTGGTAGAGCAGGGGAGTGCCGTCGTCGCCGACCTGGCCCTCCACCACCTCGACCACCACAACGGCGTTGTTCTCGAAGGAGAGCCGCATCTGGACCTTGCCGATCAGCCAGCCGCTGACTCCCTTGAGCACGGGCACCTCGTGGGGCCCGAGCTCCCAGTGGTCGCCGTCGAACCGGTTGCCGGCCCGGGCGAAGCGGTCGGCGAGCTCCTGGTTTTCCAGCCCGAGCATGTGCACGCCAATGTAGGTCGTGTTCGCCACAGCCGGCCAGGAGCTGGAGGTCCTGGCCATGTTGAACGTGAAGCGCGGCGGCTTGGCGGACAGCGAGGCCACTGAGGTTGCTGTGAATCCGAACGGCACACCGTTGTGGTTGGCCGTGATGATGGCCACGCCCGCCGCATGCCGGCGGAACATCTCCTTGAACGTCCCCTCGAAGATTCCTTCATCTGTGGCCACTGTGATCCAACTCCCTGCTGCACGTGCGTGTCGTACTTCCTACTCTGCCAGCGTATTGCGCCGTTGATCGAGGTACGGCATTTTCTTACGTCCGCCGTCATGTGCTGCCTGGCTGCGCCATGCGCCGGCAGAATCCTTGTTACCGTTTGTTGCATGACACAGCCCGCAATAGACGGCCCCGTCCACCACGCCGGGGAGTCCGCGCAGCCGGTCCGGCCCGCGAATCCCGAGCAGCAGCCCGGACCCGGCGGGACCACGTGGCGGAAGGCCGCCTTCATCGCGGCGGCCGGCATCCCGGTGGGGTTGCTCTGGTGGCTGCTGGCGCCGTCGGGCCTGAATCTCCTGACGGGAGACCCGGACCTCGCCGCCGGCACCAACACCGCCACCTGGTTGCCCAGGGACCTGGTGCTGGCAGGGTTGTGCCTGCTCGCCGGGTGCATCGCCGGGTCCTTCGTCGCCGGTACCAAGCACCACCAGCCCGGCGCCGGCACCGTCATCCTGGTGGTCCTCGCCGGCGCTGCCGGGGGGCTCATCGCGTGGGGAACCGGCGTGCTCAGCGCCCAAATGTGGGGAGCGCCGGCGGATACCTCGGCCAGTGCCAGCGTCGCCTTCTCATTGCGTTCCTACCCGGTCCTGGCCATCTGGCCCGCGGCGATCGCCCTGGCTATCTTCCTGAACAGCCTCTTCCCGGGCTCCGGCGGCAAGCCCCGCCGCTGACGCCGGTGCCGGCCCGCCGCGGCAGGACCCGTAAAATGATCGGGTGAGCCTAACTCCTGACAGCCCTGTGACCCCGATGACCGCCGCCCTCAACTTCCGCACGGTGGACGTGCGCGGTAAGCAACTGTCCCTCGCCGGGCTCCGCGCCGCCGTGCCCCGGGCTCAGGCCGGCACCGTGGCCGACGCCGAGGGCAAGGTCCTGGACATCATCTCTGCCGTCCGCACCCGCGGCTTCGGCGCACTCCGGGAGCTGGCCCTTGCCTTCGACGGCGTCGAGCAGGCGCACCCCCGGGTCCCGGCCGAGGCGCTGCGTGCGGCCCTGGAGGGCCTGGATCCCGCTGTGCGCGCGGCACTGGAGGAGTCCATCAAGCGGGCCCGCGCCTTCGCTGACGCCCAGCGCCCGGCGAACATCGACGTCGAACTGGGCGTTGGCGCCGTCGTCAGCCAGAACTGGGTGCCGGTGGCGCGGGTGGGGCTCTACGTCCCCGGCGGCCTGGCGGTCTACCCGTCCTCGGTGATCATGAACGTGGTCCCGGCCCTGGCCGCCGGCGTCGAATCGATTGCCCTGGCCTCGCCGCCGCAGAAGGACTTCGCCGGCCTCCCGCACCCCACGATCCTGGCCGCGGCCTGCCTGCTGGGCATCGAAGAGGTCTACGCGATCGGCGGGGCGCAGGCCATCGCCGCGTTCGCCTACGGCATTTCAGTGGACCCGTCCGACGCCGGCAACCTTCCCGGGATCGACCCCGTTGATGTGGTGACCGGTCCGGGCAATATCTTCGTGGCGACCGCCAAGCGGCTGGTCAAGGGGGTCGTGGGGATCGATTCCGAGGCCGGCACCACGGAGATCGCGATCCTCGCGGACTCCACGGCCAGCCCCGCGCTCGTGGCCGCGGACCTCATCAGCCAGGCGGAGCACGACCCCAAGGCGGCATCGGTGCTGTTCACCGACTCCGAGGCCCTCGCCGCCGACGTCCGCGTGGAACTTGAACGGCAGGCCGCAGCCACCAAACACTCCAGCCGCGTCCGCGAGGCACTCTCGGGCCCGCAGTCCGGCGTCGTCCTGGTCGAGGACCTGGAGCAGGGCATCGCCGCCTGTGACGCGTACGCCGCGGAACACCTTGAAATCATGACCGCCGATGCCGCCCGGGTGGCCGGCCGGATCCGCAGCGCCGGTGCGATCTTCGTGGGGGACTACAGCCCGGTGAGCCTGGGCGACTACTGCGCCGGCTCGAACCACGTGCTGCCCACCAGCGGCACGGCGGCCTTCTCCTCCGGACTGAACGTGACAACGTTCCTGCGCGCCATCCAGGTCATCAACTACACCCGCGCGGCCTTGGAACAGGTCAGCGGCCACATCGTCAGCCTCTCGGGCGCGGAGGACCTGCCGGCGCACGGCGAGGCCGTCACGGTGCGGTTCGCCGCCCGGTAGCCGGGCCCCGGACCACTACATGTAGTAATTACAGGCTTGTTATTCAGCTACATCTAGTCGTAAACTGGGATCCAGGGCAGTGCTGACTGCCGCGGTTTCCGCGGCTGCGGCACCGGACCCGATGCAGCACTGACTCGACGGATTGCGACAGGGGAGGAACCGACATGTATTGCCCGTTCTGCCGAAACCCCGATTCGCGCGTTGTGGACAGCCGGATCGCCGACGACGGCTCCGCCATCCGGCGCCGCCGGCAGTGCCCCGAGTGCGGCCGTCGGTTCACCACCGTGGAAACCACCAGCCTGACCGTCATCAAGCGCTCCGGCGTCGGCGAGCCCTTCAGCCGCAGCAAAGTCATCAACGGCGTCCGCAAGGCCTGCCAGGGCCGTCCGGTCACCGAGGACGACCTCGCCCTGCTGGCGCAGGAAGTCGAGGAGACGATCCGGGGCTCCGGCGCCGCCGAGATCGATGCCCACGAAGTCGGGCTGGCGATCCTGGAGCCGCTGCAGCGCCTCGACGAGGTCGCCTACCTGCGGTTCGCGAGCGTCTACCAGGCCTTCGAGTCGCTGGAGGACTTCGAATCGGCGATTTCCCTGCTGCGCCACGAGGCCGAGACCAAAGGCCGGGACGGCAAGAGCCCGGACAAGCGCCCGCTTCAGGCGCCGTCGTAATTCTTGTGCTTCATTTGTCCTGGTGACTGCGTCCTAGGATCCACCACAGACTCCGGTGGTGGCAGCGGAGGGGAAGCCGCGGCCACCACCGGCTCCACCAAAAAAGTTGAGCTATCACTCCGGGTCGTTCCCAGCGTTCAGAACGACCCGGAGTGATAGCTCAATTGGCGTTTAATGCCCAAGCGGCCTTTATTTGGCCAGTTTGTGCTTCAGCGCAATCTCGATGGCCGCGCCCACGATCCCGGCGTCGTTCTTCAGTTCGGCCGGGACGATCGGAGTGCGCAGCTTCATGTGCGGCAGGTACTCGTTGGCGCGCTTGGAGATGCCGCCGCCCACGATGAAGAGTTCGGGGGAGAACAGGAACTCCACGTGGGAGAAGTAGCGCTGCAGCAGCACGCTGTACTGTTCCCAGCTGAGGCCGTCGCGCTCTCGGGCCACGGCCGAGGCCTTGGTCTCGGCGTCGAAGCCGTCGATCTCCAGGTGGCCGAGCTCGGCGTTGGGGACCAGCTTGCCGTCGAAGATGAAGGCCGAACCGATGCCGGTGCCAAGGGTGATGACCAGGACGGTGCCGTCGATGCCCTCGCCGGCACCGAAGCGGGCCTCCGCGAGGCCGGCGGCGTCGGCGTCGTTGATGACCTCCACGGGGCGGCCCAGGCGGGCCGTGAGCATGCCATCGATGTCGGCTTCCAGCCAGGACTTGTCCACGTTCGCGGCCGAGTGGACCACGCCGTGCTGGATGATACCGGGGAAGGTGACTCCGACGGGGCTTGAAGGATCGGGGGCGTCAGGACGCGCCGTGAGCTCGGCGACAACCAGGGCGACGACTTCGGCCACGGACTCCGGGGTGGAAGGCTGCGGCGTGGGGAAGCGCACGCGGTCACCGATCAGCTTTCCCTTCTTCAGATCCACGATCCCGCCCTTGATACCGGTCCCGCCGATGTCAATGCCGATCAGGGGTGCGTGCTTCTTCGACTTTTCGTCCTTCTTGGCCAATGTCGTTCCGTTCGTGGCAGGGGCGGGCTGGGGTGACCGGGCGGGCCGGCAGGTGAAAGAGCGGGAGGTTCAGGGAAACAGCGTGTGGAGCGGGCGGTCAGGGCAGCGTGAGGACCTCGGCACCGGAGTCCGTGACGAGCAGGGTGTGCTCGAACTGGGCAGTGCGCTTGCGGTCGCGGGTCACCACGGTCCATTCATCGGCCCACATGTCCCAGTCAACGGTGCCCAGGGTCAGCATTGGCTCGATCGTGAACACCATACCGGTTTCTATGGTGGTGTTGTATGCGGGCGCGGCGTCGTAGTGCGGAATGATGAGCCCGGTGTGGAAAGCTTCGCCGACTCCGTGCCCGGTGAAGTCACGGACCACGCCGTAGCCGAAGCGTTTTGCGTAGGACTCGATGGTCCGGCCGATCACGTTGATCTCGCGTCCCGGAGCTACGGCCCGGATGGCGCGGTTCAGCGATTCCCGGGTGCGCTCGACGAGGAGGCGGGATTCCTCGTCGACATCGCCGACCAGGAAGGTGTAGTTGGTGTCCCCGTGAACGCCGCCGACGAAGGCCGTGATGTCGATGTTGAGGATGTCGCCGTCCTGGACCACCGTGCTGTCCGGGATCCCGTGGCAGATGACCTCGTTGAGGGAGGAACACAGGGACTTCGGAAATCCGCGGTAGCCAAGGGTGGACGGGTACGCGTTGTGATCCAGCAGGAACTCGTGGCCTACCCGGTCCAGCCGGTCCGTGGTGACGCCGGGTTCGATGTGCTTGCCGACCTCAACGATGGCCTGGGCAGCGATTTTGGAGGCGATTCGGATCTTTTCAATGATCTCTGCCGACTTGACCTCTGAACCTGTGAACTTTGCCGGCGCCGGCTTGCCCACATATTCCGGACGCGGGATGGACGGCGGTACGGGAAGCTGCGGGCTCACTGTCCCCGGGACAAGTGTGCCGATGGGTGCAGTTGAGGCTAGAGAAGGCATAGATTGATCATATAAGCCCCCGGGCTTTGCCCGGAAAAACAGAGCCGGAAAGACAGAGCCGGAAAATAGAGCCCGGAAAATAGAGCCCGGAAAATAGAGCCCGGAAAATACCTCCGGAACAGCAGGGAATCCGCAGGAAATCAGCCGGACAAACAGTGAAGGAACCCCGATGCCCGAATACTGGTACAACGTCAACACTCACGAGATCGAGGAAGACGCGTTGTCCGACTGGAGTCAGCTGATCGGACCGTACAAGACCCGTGAGGAAGCCGAACACGCGCTGGAAAAGGTCAAGGCGCGTAACGAGGCGTGGGACAAGGACGAGGACGACTAGCCCGTCCCGCCTGCCGCGCCAGTGAGGGCATCCCCAGGCAACCGCGGGCAGCCACCGGGCACGGGGACTGATTTTTCTCCGTCAGTCATTCTCACCCTGTGAGGGTGAGTGCCAGCCGGTTGCGGCCAGCCATACTGAGAAAATGCCGACGAGCGTTGTACGCACCCGCGGCGCCCGAGTCACCGACCTGGCCAGGCTGGCCGTTGCCTGGGCTGCCTCGACGGTAGCCCTCATCATCACCGGCGCGCTGCTGCCGGGCTTCTCGGCAACCAGCTGGTGGGCCTACGCCGCCGTGGCAGCGGTCGCCGGCATCGTCGGTCTGGTCCTCCGCCCCGCGCTGGTGGAGGTCTCCGCCAGGGTTGGCTGGCTGGCGGTGCTTCTCATTGCCTTCATCGGGCAGGCGCTGATCATGTACGTCGCCATCCGCCTGGTGCCCGGCATCGAGTCGACGGCATGGACCGCTTTTGCCGCGACCTGGGTCAGTGCCGTGGTGGGCACGCTGATCTCGTGGGCCACTACGGCCGGCACCGACGACGGACTCATCACCTCTCTGGCCGGAAGGGCACGCCGGCAGGAAAAGGTCAGCGATCCGGAGGTTGACGGCGTCCTGTTCGTGCAGCTCGACGGTGTCCCCTTCCCGGTGCTGCAGTGGGCGGTCCAGTCCGGGGCAGTGCCCCATATCCGGCGCTGGCTGACATCGGGGGATTACCAGTTCCGGGAATGGACCCCGCAGCTGCCATGCACCACGCCGGCGAGCCAGCTGGGCATCCTGCACGGCACCGTAGACGGGATCCCCGCCTTCCGCTGGTATGACCGTGAGCTCAAACGGGTCCTGGTGGCCAACCGTCCGGCGGACGCCCGGGTGATCGAGGAAAGGCACAGCACCGGCCAAGGCCTGCTCTGCGACGACGGCGTCTCCATTTCCAACTTGTTCACCGGCGACGCGCCCCGATCGCTCTTGACGATGAGCCG
>JBKPBZ010000325.1:0-16338 GCA_046727115.1 Actinomycetota bacterium
TGGTGCCCTCGCGTCCCTGAGCCGGGGCGACCACGCCTCCGAACTCATCTTGGATTCCTACTTGCTCCGCGCCCTCGCGACCGGCGGCTGGGCGCCCAGCTTCACCGACTGTGCCCGGTGCGGTGCGCCCGGGCCGCACACTGCCTTTTCCGCGCCGCTGGGCGGCATGGTCTGCGCCGAGTGCCGGCCGCCGGGTTCCCCGGCCCCGGCCGCGGAAACAGTGCTCCTGCTGGGTGCCCTGCTCACCGGGAACTGGACGACGGCGGATGCCTCCGCGCCCGTTCACCGCCGGGAAGCGGCCGGCCTGGTGGCCAGCTACCTGCAATGGCACTTGGAGCGAGTCCTGAAATCCCTCAAACATGTGGAGCGAACGTAATAGTGGCATTGGGAAGAAGCTTGGGAAGAAGCCTGGAGAAGAGCCAGGGGAAGCAGGCAAGCATCCGGCGGCGGACCGCCCCGGTGGTGGCTCCCTATCCGCACCCGTCCGGCGCTGTTCCGCCGGCGATTCCCGCGGAGTTCATTCCGAGACACGTCGCGATCGTCATGGACGGCAACGGGCGCTGGGCGAACCAGCGCGGCCTGCCGAGGGTGGACGGCCACAAGGCGGGGGAGCCCGCCCTGCTGGACGTCATGGCGGGTGCGATCGAGCTGGGGATCGAGCATGTGAGCGTGTACGCCTTCTCCACCGAGAACTGGCGGCGGTCCCCCGAGGAGGTGCGCTTCCTGATGGGCTTCAACAAGGACGTGCTGCGCCGGCAACGGAACCAGCTCGATGACTGGGGAGTCCGCATCCGCTGGTCCGGGCGGCGTCCGAAACTGTGGGGCTCGGTGATCCGCGAACTCGAAGAGGCCGAGGACTACACCCGCGGCAACAGCACGTGCACCTTGAACATGTGCGTCAATTACGGCGGGCGCGCCGAGATCGCTGACGCCGTCGCCGCGATCGCGGAGGAAGTGGCGCAGGGCCGGCTCAAGCCGGGCGCCATCACCGAACGGACCATCCAAAAGTTCCTGGACGAACCGGACCTGCCCGACGTTGACCTGTTCCTGCGCAGTTCCGGCGAGCAGCGGCTCTCCAATTTCATGCTGTGGCAGTCGGCCTACGCCGAGTTCGTGTTCATGGATACCCTGTGGCCGGACGTGGACCGCCGGACGCTGTGGGACGCCGTCGAGATCTATGCCCAGCGGGACCGCCGCTACGGCGGAGCGGTCGATGCCGCTCCCGCGGCGGGCAAGCACGGCACCTCAGGCACCTGACCGGCCTGCCGGGCAAGGCTCCTGGGCGGGGTCCACCCATCGTCGCAACAGGCTCAAGTTGAAAGTCGGAGGCCCGATCTTGTGGCACCGTTCGCAGTGGACTTCTTCGCCTAACGGCTCAGATCGGTCAACGGCGCACCCGATAGCGCAGGTGAAGCACCCGGTTGCCCTGAATCACCACGTCGGGATCCTCCAACAGGTGCTGTGCGCGGACCGACCCGAAGTAGCGCTTGCCGGACCCGAACACCACGGGTACGACGTCCATGCGCACCTCGTCGACCAGGCCCGCGGCAAGCACCTGGCCACCGACGTCACCAGCGGCGACCTCGACGATGCGGTCACCCGCGAGCTTCTGCGCCTTGGCCACGGCTGCCTCGACGCCGTCGACGAAGTGAAACGGCGTCTCGGGGTCCCAGCCCTCGGGCTTCGGCCGGTGCGTCACGACGACCACGTGGTCGACCCCGCCCGGAGGCTTACCGTCCCAGCCGTCCGTCATGTCGAAGACGTGGCGGCCGACGATTGTCGCCCCGATCTGGTCCCAGTACGGCCGGGTGTAGTCGTAGGACGTCTGCGACACCTTCACCTCACCGCTCTCGTCCAACGGGACGTCACCGCTGGACAGCCAGTCGAACAGCGGTCCGGGCTGGTCGTTCTCGTCCGCGATGAAGCCGTCCACCGACACCGAGCTGTACAGGACCACCTTGCCCACGGGGCTCTCCCTTGCTTTGGGGTGCCCCCATATTAGCGTGTCGTGAGTTCTCGCTCGCGGGGCGGGACCTGCCGCCGTCGTGGTTGGCGTCAGTCGAACACGTATGCCCGGAGCCACCGGGACAGCCGGGAATAGGCGTCCGCGCGGACCCGCGGTGCGGAGAGGAAGACGTCATGCAGGGCGCCGTCAATTCGTTCCAGCGTTACGGTCCGGCCTAGGCTCAGCGCGCGAAGGGCGATCGTGTTTACGTCCAGGACCGCGTCGGTGCGGCGCATGGATTCCTTCCAGAACATCCCGTTGGCGCTGGCGCTGGAAATCAGCACGAGGATGGGCACACCGATGTTCAAGCCGCGCGCCACCTTGGACTGTCCGCTCAGCACGGCGCTGAGCCAGCCGGCGCGGACCGGAAAGGCCCGCGGCGGACGGTAGGCATCGTCCAGGGCCCACTCGCCCTCCGCGGCGCTGCTGATGCTACGCCAGTAGAAGGCACGCTCGGGCAGCCGGATCACCGACTCGGGCCAGAACCGGGCGAACGGCTCCACCATGGTCCGCGCGGCCCGGCGCAGGGCGGGGCTGCCGTGGACCTCCAGCCACGGGCTGTCCAGGACCAGCTGTGATGCCACTCCCGGATGCCGGTCGGCCCACAGCGCCGCGATCAGGCCGCCGGTGGAGTGGCCCATGAGGATCAGCTGCGGCGCCGCGCCGGACGGCCGCAGCGAGTCGATGATGCCGATCGCTGCGGTGATTTCGGCGTCGTAGTTGTCCAGGTCCGTGACGTAGCCGCCGTGGGTGCCCGGCCGCAGGCTGCGGCCGTGGTTGTGCATGTCGAGAGCGAAGAACTCAAAGCCCTGCCCGGCCCAGAATTCCGCGAGTTCCTCGTTGAAGAAGTAATCACTCCAGCCGTGCAGGAACAGCACGGCCCGGGTCGGCAACGCGGCCGGTGCCGCTTCGAGCGGGGTATAGCGGACCAGGGTGGCAGTGCGCAGCACGCCGTCCGGGCCGGCGGCCTCGAAGGCGCACGCCTGGAAATCATCCCCCAGTATGTCGGTCCGCCACTGCATCGGCTTTCCTCCTGCGCTGCTGACTATGCCGCGGCCGCCGCGGCGCGGCCCGCGGAACGTCCGGAGAACAGGCACCCGCCCAGGAACGTCCCCTCGAGGGCGCGGTAACCGTGAATTCCGCCGCCGCCAAACCCTGCTGCTTCACCGGCGGCGAACAGCCCGGGCACGGGCTGTCCGGTGACGTCCAGGACCCGCGACTGCAGATCCGTGTGCAGGCCGCCGAGGCTTTTGCGCGTCAGGACGGAGAGCCGGACGGCAAGCAGTGGACCGTGGCGCGGATCCAGCAGCCGGTGCGGTGGCGCCACCCGCATGATCTTGTCCGTGGCGAAACGTCGCGCGGCCCGGATGGCAGCCAGCTGCGGGTCCTTGCCCATCCCGCTGGAAAACTGCCGGTCCCGGTCGCGGACCAGCCGGTCCAGGGCTGCGGGGTCAATGAGCTGTCCGCCTGCCAATTCGTTCATTTGGCCGGCCAGCCCGGCGGGAGTCTCCGCCCGCAGGAAGTCGACCCCACGGTCCAGGAACCGCTGCAGCGGGGTGTCGCTGCCGCGCTTCAGCCTGGCGGCCAGAAGTTTCACATCCTTGCCCGTGAGATCCGGGTTCTGCTCCGATCCGGACAGCGCGAACTCCTTCAGGGCGATGGTCCTGTTGAGGACGAACCATGAATGGGCATGCCCGGTGGCCAGGATGTGGCGGAGGGCGCCGAGGGAGTCGAAGCCCGGAAACAGGGGAGGGGGGAGCATCCGCCCCGTCGCATCCAGCCACAGGGCAGACGGCCCGGGCAGGATCCGGATGCCGTGCCGCGGCCAGACCGGGGCATGGTTGTGGATGCCCTCCGGGTAATGCCACATCCGGTCGCCGTTGATGAGGCTCCCGCCGGCCCGTCCCACGGCCGGCAAAAAGTCCCCGTCCACGGAGGCGGGCACCCCACTCAACATCCGCTCCGGCGCCACGCCGGGCCACTGCCTGCGGACCGAATCGTGGTTGCCGCCGATCCCGCCGCTCGTCACCACCACGGCCGCAGCCGCGGCCTCGAAGCTGCCGGCCGGGCGCCTGGACGAACGTTCGCCCCGCCCCGCGTTGCTGGCCTCGAGCAGTTGGCCGCGCACGCCGCTCACCCGGCCCGCGGTCTTCACGAGCTCAGTGGCGCGGTGACGAAAATGGAAGGACACTCGCCCGGCGGCTTCGCCTTCGCGCAGCTTGGCAAGGAAGGGAGCCACCAAGGCAGGTCCCGTGCCCCACGCGACATGGAAGCGCGGGACAGTGTTGCCGTGGCCGTCAGGGCCGTAGCCGCCGCGTTCGGCCCACTGCACGAGGGGAAACAGCCGGACGCCCAGCGAGGCGAGCCACGCACGCTTCTCCCCGGCGGCGAAGTTCACGTACGCCGCCGCCCACTCCTTCGCCAGGGCGTCCTCCGGCCGGTCGAATCCCGCGGACGCATGCCAGTCGGCGAGGGCCAGCTCTTCGCTGTCGTGCACCCCGAGCCGCCGCTGTTCCGGCGAGTTGACCAGGAACAGGCCGCCGAAGGACCAGTGCGCCTGGCCGCCGACAGAGGCGTCGGGTTCCTGATCGAGCACCGCCACCCGCCGGCCGGCTGCATAGGCCTGGGCCGCCGCGACGAGCCCGGCCAGGCCCGCCCCGACCACCACCACGTCGGCCTCGATCCCGGGCCCCGGCGCCCCGCGGCCGCCCGTTCCGGCACTATCTTTGCTGGTCATGGCTTCATGCTAACTCGCCCCGGCGCCCTTGCGGCCGATGCATCCGGGGCGCGGGGCGCCGCAGTGACGCATGCAGTCACGACGGCAGTCACAACCGCGCCGGCGCGCGTGCTGGTTTGGTCTGCGCGGCCCGAACCGGAAAACTAGAGGCATGCGCGTATATCCCACCTTCTTCCGGCTGGCCTTCTCATGGATGGACGCCGAACGCGCCCACAAGATCGGCTTCAAAGCCATCCGGCTCGCCCACAGCTGCGGCGCCGGGCGGCTGCTGCAGAAGTTCACCGCCCCTGCGGCGTCCCTGCAGACCCAGGCGTTCGGACTGACGTTCCCGTCACCGTTCGGACTCGCGGCCGGCTTCGACAAGGAAGGCCACGGCATCGAGGCCCTGACTGAGCTCGGCTTCGGCCATGTGGAAGTCGGCACCATCACCGGGCAGGCCCAGCCCGGGAACCCGGCGCCGCGGCTGTTCCGCCTCGTGGAGGACAGGGCCGTCATCAACCGGATGGGGTTCAACAACGACGGCGCCGCGGCAGTAGCCCCGCGGCTGAAGTCCGCCCGAGCCGCCCTGCAGCGCCACCGGCCCGGTGTGCGGCCCGTGATCGGGGTCAACATCGGCAAGAGCAAGGTGGTTGGACTCGAGGATGCGGTGTCCGATTACCTCATCAGCGCGCGCAGCCTGGCCCCCGCGGCCGACTATCTCGTGGTGAACGTCAGTTCGCCCAACACGCCCGGCCTCCGGCTGCTGCAGGACGTGGAGACGCTGCGCCCGCTGCTGGCCGCAGTGGGCGAGGAGGCGGACAAGGCCGCAGGCCGCCACGTTCCCCTCCTGGTCAAGATCGCGCCCGACCTCAGCGATGAGGATATCGACGACGTCGCGCGCCTGGCGCTGGACCTTAACCTGGACGGCATCATTGCCACCAACACCACGATTGCCCGCACCGGGCTCGTCTCCAGCCCGGACAAGGTCGAAGGGTGCGGGGCCGGAGGCCTTTCCGGGGCGCCCCTGAAGCAACGGTCCCTTGAAGTCCTGGCGCGGCTCAAGTCCGTGACGGGCGGAGCACTGACCCTGGTCTCGGTGGGCGGCGTCGAAACCGCGCAGGATGTGCAGGCGCGGCTGGACGCCGGCGCCACCCTGGTCCAGGGCTACACGGCTTTCCTCTACGAGGGCCCTTTCTGGGCCGCGCGCATCAACCGGCTGCTGGCCATGCACCCGAGCCGGCGCTAGGCATCCCGGGGCAGCCAGCCCCAGGGCCGACCGCTGCAAACCAAAAGCCCCCGGCAGGTGACTGCCGGGGGCTTCTCGGTTGAAAAAGAGGGGGAGGGAAGATCAGGCGGGGAACTGGCCGCGGGCGACCTGGGGCTTGGGCAGGCGCAGGCGGCGGAACTGCAGGGAGCGCATGGAGCCGTACCAGACGGTGCCGCGCTCCACCTCGCCGAACTTTTCGCCCAGACGCTTCTTGAGCTTGCGGGAGAGGATGAAGACGTCCACGAAGACCGCGAGGAACATGACCCAGAAGCCGCCCAGGACGTAGATCATCTGCGCGCTGGAGGCCGGCACCAGCAGCGAGATGATGACGAACAGCAGCGCCCCGAACATGAGGTACTCGCCCAGGCTGAAGCGGGCATCGACGTAGTCACGGGCGAACCGCTTCTGCGGTCCCTTGTCGCGCAAGGGCAGGAACTTCTCATCACCGCTGTCCATAGCCTGCCGCATTTTGAGCCGCTGCTCCGCGACGGCTGCGCGCTCGGCTGCCTTGGAAGCCTTGCGGTCCTCGGGCACGAGGGGCCGCTTGCGGGCGGCCACCTGGGCGCTGCGCTTGGGCGTGGGTGCGCCCTTGCCGGTAACGGTGCCCCGGGCTGCTGCCTCGGCTGCCTGCTGGTCAACTACGTCCTGCGCCGATGGCGCTTCTTTTTTACGTCCAAACACCCCTAAAGAATACCCCGCTGACACGGGTCCGAGACCCAGCCCACACGGCGCAGACCCCGCGATGTCTGAGTTCAAGGTTCAGCGTGATCCAGCGCACGGGTAGTGTTTTGGCCATGACTTCATCAACCGCGGGGAACCCGCTGACCACCATGGACCACGACGGCACCATCGATGCCGAGGCTCTCCGCCAGGCCGTTGCAGAATCGTTCGACGAAACGATCGGCCAGTTGAAGGAACTTGTTGCCATTCCAGGCATCGCCTGGCCAAGCTTTGACCCTGCCCCGCTGAACCGCAGCGCCGACGCCGTCGCCGCCCTCGTGCGGGCCAGCGGTTTCGACGATGTCCAGATCCTCCGCTGCGACAAGGAAGACGGCACGCCCGGCGGTCCTGCCGTCGTCGCGCGCCGCCCGGCCGCCGAGGGCAAGCCGACAGTTCTGCTGTACGCCCACCACGACGTCCAGCCCACCGGTGACCTTGCATTGTGGGAAACCGAGCCCTTCACCGCCGTCGAGCGTGACGGGCGGCTCTTCGGCCGCGGTGCCGCGGATGACAAGGCCGGCATCCTGGCCCACGTCGCCGCCTACTCGGCCGTGGCGCGCGTGCTCGGGGACGACCTGGGCCTCGGCGTGACATTCTTCTTCGAGGGCGAAGAGGAAGCCGGCTCGCCAACGTTCCGGCAGTTCCTGGAGACGCACCGCGAGCTGCTCCGCGCCGACGTGATCGTCGTGGCCGACTCCAGTAACTGGAAGGTGGGCATCCCGGCCCTGACCACCAGCCTGCGCGGCCTGGTGGACGGCACCATTGAGGTCAAGGTCCTGGACCA
This sequence comes from Actinomycetota bacterium, assembly GCA_046727115.1. Taxonomy (GTDB): domain Bacteria; phylum Actinomycetota; class Actinomycetes; order Actinomycetales; family Micrococcaceae; genus Arthrobacter. Next base: position 7,493 of record JBKPBZ010000325.1, read on the forward strand.
CGCGGTGCATTCGGGCATGTTCGGCGGCCCGGTGCTCGACGCGCCGACCCTGTTGGCCCGCCTGATCGCGACCCTCCACGATGATGAGGGCAGCGTCGCGATCAAGGGCCTGGTAAGCCGCGACGACGTGGTCGTCGACCTCACGGAGGAGGAGTACCGCGCCGACGCGTCCGTGCTCGACGGCGTGAAGCTCGCCGGGACCGGGAGCATTGCCTCGCGCATGTGGACCAAGCCGGCCCTGTCCATCATCGGTTTCGATGCCCCGGCCGTGGACGTGGCGTCCAACACGCTGCTGCCGCGGGCGCGGGCCAAGTTCAGCCTGCGCCTGGCCCCCGGGCAGGACCCCGCAGCCGCCATGGATGCTGTCCGCAAGCACGTCGAGGACCACGCGCCGTTCGGCGCGCAGGTGGTGTTCACCCCGGGGGAGAGCGGCAGCTCGTTCCTGACGGACACCAGCTCGAAGGCCGCGTCCGCGGCCATGTGGGCCCTGGGTGAGGCCTGGGGCGTGCCCGCCGTCGAAATGGGGATCGGCGGGTCCATTCCGTTCATCGCGGACCTGACCGAGCTGTACCCGGACGTGCAGATCCTGGTGACCGGCGTCGAGGATCCCGATTCCCGCGCCCACAGCGCCAACGAATCGCTGCACCTGGGCGACTTCCGGAACGCGATTGTCGCCGAGGCGCTGCTGCTCGCGCGCCTCAACACCGAAGGTGCGCTCTAGCCGCCCGGCCCCTTCGGGCCCGGGGGAACATCCAGCCGTCTCACACGGTTACGTCAGAAGTTAGAGCTAGAAGGCTGCGCGAAGTAGCATGTAGCTATAGCCCATACCGTTTAAGTAGGGGCGGGCACCGTGCAAGCGGAGCCGCCACCACCGTTGCAAGAAGGTAGGCCATGAGCACTACAACCAATGAAAACAGCGCCGACACCACTGCCGCCCAGGCCGGCGAGCTGGCCACGCATGAGGTCAAGCTGACCGACGTCGCGGCCGGAAAGGTCCGCAGCCTCCTGGAACAGGAAGGCCGCACCGATCTGCGCCTCCGCGTTGCCGTGCAGCCCGGCGGTTGCTCGGGCCTGATCTACCAGCTCTACTTCGACGAGCGGCTGCTCGACGGGGACGCTGTGCGCGACTACGACGGCGTGGAAGTCGTCGTCGACAAGATGAGTGTTCCTTACCTCAGCGGTGCCAGCATCGATTTCGAGGACACCATCGCCAAGCAGGGCTTCACGATCGACAATCCCAATGCCGGCGGGTCCTGCGCCTGCGGAGATTCTTTCCACTAATTCCTTCCACTAAGGCCGGGCATTTTGCCCGGCCTTAGTGCCGCAGGAACCTCAACGAGCGGCACCGGCAAAAAGCTCCCGACGCACGGTGTGGACATGTGGGCGAAAACTCCCGGAGAGCGGTAAGCTCTACACCGAGTAGTAAAACTTTTCGTTTGCCCTGCCCGTAATTCGCGGGGCAACAGCAACAAGTAGGAAGGGCCGTCTGTGAGTTCGCAGAACCGAACCGGCAGCCGACGCAAACAGATCACTACGATCACTGGCTTGGCACTAGCCGGCGCGTTGGCTTTGACTGGATGTTCACCAGAGGTACAGAAGGGCTGGTTGCCCACCGAGCGTGGCACCACCAATCACACCGACCGCATCATGGACCTCTGGGTCAACTCATGGATTGCCGCGCTGGTCGTCGGCATCATCACCTGGGGCCTGATGATCTGGTGCATCGTCGCTTACCGCCGCCGCAAGGGCACCGTAGGCTTCCCGCGCCAGAACAGCTTCAACCTTCCGCTTGAAGTGTTCTACCTGACGATCCCGCTGTTCATGGTCCTGGTGTTCTTCTACTTCACCGACCGCGATCAGCAGTCGATCGATGACCGCTCAAAGCCGGCCGACGTCGTCGTCGACGTCCGCGGCAAGCAGTGGGCCTGGGACTTCAACTACAAGAAGGGCGACGTCGTCACCGAGGACGTCCACGAAGCTGGCGTCCAGGCGCACCTGACCGGTAACGACGTGGACAAGGAAAAGCTGCCCACCCTGTACCTGCCAGTCAACAAGTCGGTTGACCTCGAGCTCAACGCACGCGACGTCATCCACTCCTTCTGGGTGCCCGCCTTCCTGCAGAAGCGGGACATGATTCCCGGCAAGACCAACTACATCCGGCTGACTCCCACCCGGGAGGGCACCTACGACGGCAAGTGCGCCGAACTTTGTGGCGAGTACCACTCCGAAATGCTGTTCCGCGTCAAGGTTGTCTCCGAGTCGGAGTTCCAGGCGCACATGAACCAGCTGCGCCAGGACGGGAACACCGGCCTGCTCGGTGAAGAGTACGACCGCAACCCGGCCCCGACCGAAACCAAGTAAGGCGAGCGACGTGGCAACTTACACTCAATCCGCCGGGATCCTCGAGGCTCCCGTAGTACCGAAGTCCAAGGGGCGCATCGTCGTCAACTGGATCACCTCGACCGACCACAAAACGATCGGGTACATGTACCTGATCGCGTCGTTCATCTTCTTCTGCTTCGGCGGTATCATGGCGCTGCTGATCCGTGCCGAGCTCTTCGAGCCCGGCATGCAGATCCTGCAGACCAAAGAGCAGTACAACCAGCTCTTCACCATGCACGGCACCGTGATGCTCCTGATGTTCGCGACGCCGCTGTTCGCCGGCTTCACCAACGTCATCATGCCGCTGCAGATCGGTGCCCCCGACGTCGCGTTCCCGCGACTGAACGCGCTGGCCTTCTGGTTCTTCCTCTTCGGCTCCACGATCGCCGTCTCCGGCTTCATCACCCCGCAGGGCGCCGCGTCCTTCGGCTGGTTCGCCTACGCGCCGCTGTCCAACACGACGTTCAGCCCCGGCGTGGGCGGTGACCTCTGGGTCTTCGGCCTGGCGCTCTCAGGCTTCGGCACCATCCTTGGTGCGGTCAACTTCATCACCACCATCATCTGCATGCGCGCCCCGGGCATGACCATGTGGCGGATGCCGATCTTCACCTGGAACGCCCTTGTGACGTCCATCCTGGTCCTGATGGCCTTCCCGCCGCTGGCCGCCGCGCTGTTTGCCCTTGGTGCCGACCGTCGCTTTGGTGCGCACATCTTCGATCCTGAAAACGGCGGAGCCGTCCTCTGGCAGCACCTCTTCTGGTTCTTCGGCCACCCCGAGGTCTACATCATTGCGCTGCCGTTCTTCGGCATCGTCTCTGAGATTTTCCCGGTCTTCTCCCGCAAGCCGATCTTCGGCTACAAGGGCCTGGTCTACGCGACCATCTCCATCGCCGCCCTGTCCGTGACCGTGTGGGCACACCACATGTACGTCACCGGCTCGGTCCTGCTGCCGTTCTTCTCCTTCATGACGATGCTCATCGCCGTTCCGACCGGCGTGAAGTTCTTCAACTGGATCGGCACCATGTGGCGCGGCTCCATCACCTTTGAGACCCCCATGCTGTGGAGCATCGGCTTCCTGGCGACGTTCCTCTTCGGTGGCCTCACCGGCATCATCCTGGCCTCGCCGCCGCTGGACTTCCACGTCTCGGACTCCTACTTCGTGGTGGCGCACTTCCACTACGTTGTCTTCGGCACTGTCGTGTTCGCCATGTTCGCCGGCTTCTACTTCTGGTGGCCGAAGTGGACCGGCAAGATGCTCAACGAGCGCCTCGGCAAGATCCACTTCTGGATGCTGTTCCTCGGCTTCCACGGCACGTTCCTGATCCAGCACTGGCTCGGTGTCGAGGGCATGCCCCGCCGCTACGCCGACTACATGCCGCAGGATGGGTTCACGTGGATGAACCAGTTCTCCACCATCGCCTCGTTCGTCCTCGGCGCCTCACTGATTCCGTTCTTCTGGAACGTCTACATCACCTGGCGCAGCAACGAGCGTGTGGAAGTTGATGACCCGTGGGGCTTCGGTGCCTCGCTCGAGTGGGCCACGTCCTGCCCGCCGCCGCGCCACAACTTCACGTCCCTGCCCCGCATCCGCTCCGAACGTCCCGCCCTGGACCTGCACCACCCGGAGCTCTCCCAGTCCTACACCGTGGATTCGCCTGCTCCGGCAGCAGCGGCTCTCGGTAACGCCGACCAGAAGGACACCGCCAAGTGAAAATCGAATCAAGGATCTTTGGCCTCGGCGTCTTCTTCTTCGTGCCCGTGGCATTCATCTACGGTTACCTGAATAACTGGACCGAATGGGTCGGCATCCTCGGTGTGCTGCTCGTGGGCGGCCTCGCCGGCATGATCGGCGCGTACCTGGGCTTCACCGGACGGCGCGTAGGCATGCGCCCCGAGGACCGCAACGACGCCGAAATCCACGAAGGCGCCGGCGAACAGGGACACTTCAGCCCCTGGAGCTGGTGGCCGCTGATGTTGGGCCTGTCCTGCGCCGCCGGGTTCCTCGGCCTGGCCGTCGGCTGGTGGATCGTCTTCATCGCCGGCGGGATGGCAGTGGTTGCCCTCGTCGGCTGGGTCTACGAGTACAGCCGTGGTGACCACGCGCACTAGCGCCCACGCGGACTAAAAGTTCAGATAGCACGACGGCGGGCCCCACCAATGGTGGGGCCCGCCGTCGTTGGTGCCTTCGGGCTCAGTGTTGCGTGCCTGCGTGCGCCGGTGTCCGGCGCCGGCGGGGGAGCCGGGCGCGAGAGCCCTCAGGCGGCCGTTGCCGCCTCCAGGAGGTTCCGGAGGTCCTCCAGGGCATTCTCGGCCTCCGCGAGGCTGCAGGAGGCCGGGAGGGCCTCCGCCGCGACAGCCAACTCCACTTCGCAGCCACACTCGAAATCCTCGGTCATGACCTCCAGCAGCGAGCGGGCGTCAACGCCGGGCCTGCCGTCCTTGCTGATGGTTACCGGGAGGCCTGTGGCCGTGACGGCCCGGACAAATACTGCCGCTGGCCGGGCGTGGAGGCCGATTGCGGCCGTGACGATTGCCTTGCGAACTGGCAACGGGACTCCCTCATGCTGGTGTTGGTTCTCTGGGCGGTGCCACCGGACGGGCTGTGCCATTCGATAGGCGTTCCATTCGACTGGCCTTCCATCAGACGCGCCGGGCTCCGTTGCCCGGTTCCGGTCTGTATCTCAAGGGTAGCCGCGGGGGAGCGCACGCACGACTTGCGTCGGGGCTGTGGTCTAGACCTGCGGGGGTGCGGGCTTACTCTTGAGATATGAGTGTTTTTCCCGCGCCGGGCCCCAATCGGAGGCTGACCCGTGGCGTCCTCTAATGCGTCCAAGATGATCGGTGAGATCGACCGCCAGAGCGGGGTGCCGATCTACGTGCAGCTGCGGGAAATCCTGCGGGCGCACATCGGTGCCGCCTGCCCGCCGGGTTCCGCGCTGCCGTCCGAGCGTGACCTCGCACAGCGCTTCGGCCTGGCCCGGATGACTGTCCGCCAGGCCATCGATGCCCTTGTGGGCGAGGAAGTCATTGAGCGAGTCGTGGGGCTGGGCACGTTTGTGCGCAAACCCAAACTGGATCTCCAGGTAAAGCTCACCTCCTACAGCGAAGAGATGCAGCGCCGCGGCATGGTTCCGGCCGCCAAGGTACTGAGCTTCGAGCAGATCAGCGCCAGCGCTTTCCTGGCCCGTGAGCTGCAGCTGGAGGAGGGCACGCCCCTGGTCCGGTTCCGGCGGCTCCTGCTGGCCGATAACGAACCAATGAGCGTGGACGAGAACTTCATTCCGGCCCACCGCGTCCCCGGCCTGCTGGACGGCGAGCCGCCCACATCCCTCTACAACGTGCTGAGCGAACGCTACGGGCTGGTTATGGAATGGGGCGAGGACATGATCGAGGCGACGGCCGCATCGCCGTCCACGGCCCGGCTCCTGAATGTCGAGGTCGGAACGCCGCTGCTGAAGATCCAGCGCCACGCGTTCGTGGCCCGCGCCATGGTGGACTACTCCGTGTCCTACTACCGGGCGGACCGCTACAAGCTCTGGGTGCCCCTGCAGCGCCCCGGCGTCCGGCCCACCCGCAACTACGCCTCGGGGTACCGGCCGTAGCCACAACGACGCCGACGCCCGCCTGGCTGCAGAAACCTTGGCGGCAGAAACACAGGAAGGCCCGGTCCCCAAGGGGACCGGGCCTTCCGTTGCCGTGCTGTTGCAGCCTAGTGGCTCAGTGTCCTCTGAGTCTCTGCCGCTTCGACGGCCTCATGGGCGCCGTGGTGGCCGTGGGCGGCCTCCAGCTCTGCCGGGATGGCCGGGGCAACCCGGTCCTCGAAGAACCAGCGGGACAGCCACGCGCGGCGCTTCTCCTTGCGGTCCACGACGCCGTGCTCGTTCGGCACCGCGGGCAGCGGGACCGGTGACTCGAAGCCGACCAGCTTGTAGCGCTTGTATTCGTCCAGCGGGGCGTGGACCTCGATGAACTCGCCGTGCGGGAGGCGCACGATGCGGCCGGTTTCACGGCCGTGCAGGGCAATCTCGCGATCCTTGCGCTGGAGCGCCAGGGCGACGCGCTTGGTGACGATGAACGCGATGACCGGGCCAATGAAGAACAGTGCGCGCAGCCAGTAGGTCACATCGTTCAAGGCCACGTGGAAGTGCGTGGCGATGAGGTCGGACCCTGCCGCGGCCCACATAACGCAGTACCAGACGAAACCGGCCATGCCGATCGCCGTACGGGTAGGCGCGTTGCGGGGACGGTCCAGGACATGGTGCTCGCGGTTGTCCTTGGTGATCCAGCGCTCAATCCACGGGTAGGTGAACATGACCGTGAACAGGATGCCCGCGGGGACCAGGGCCGGCAGCAGCACGTTGAACGTGAACACGTGGCCGAACCACACCTGCTCCACCTTCCAGTCACCGAACGTGCCCGGCATCAGGCGCAGGGCGCCGTCAACGAAACCGATGTACCAGTCAGGCTGCGTGCCTGCCGATACCGGCGAGGGGTCGTACGGGCCGTAGTTCCAGATCGGGTTGATGGTGAAGAACGCCGCCATGAGGGCAACGACACCGAACACGATGAAGAAGAAGCCGCCGGCCTTCGCCGCGTAAACCGGTCCCAGGGGGTAGCCGACGACGTTGCCGTCGTTGCGGCCGGGGCCGGGGTACTGCGTGTGCTTGTGCACAACCACCATGAAGAGGTGCATCACGATCATCAGCAGGATGAGCGCGGGAACCAGGAGGATGTGGAGCATGTACAGGCGGCTGATGATCATGGTGCCCGGGAACTCGCCTCCGAAGAGGAAGAACGAGGTGTACGTGCCGATGACCGGGATGGACTTGATGACGCCGTCGATGATGCGCAGGCCGTTACCGGAGAGCAGGTCATCGGGGAGCGAGTAGCCGGTGAAGCCCGCAGCCATGGACAGGATGAGCAGGACGCTGCCCACCACCCAGTTCAGCTCGCGGGGCTTGCGGAACGCGCCGGTGAAGAACACGCGGAGCATGTGCACGGACACGGAAGCGACGAACAGCAGCGCTGACCAGTGGTGCACCTGGCGCATGAACATGCCGCCGCGGACATCGAAGGAGATGTTCAGCGAGGAGCTGTACGCCACGGACATTTCAACGTTCTTCAGCGGCGTGTACGAGCCCGCGTAGTGCGTCTCCGCCATGGACGGATCGAAGAAGAATGTCAGGAACGTGCCCGAGAGCAGCAGGATGACGAAGGAATACAGCGCCACTTCGCCGAACATGAATGACCAGTGGTCCGGGAAGACCTTCCGGCCGAATTCGCGGAGGATGCCGGAGCCGCCGACGCGCTGGTCGACGAAGTCGGTGATGCGGCCGCCGCTAGTTTTGGCGGTGAAGGCGGGGGCATCAGGCGTTGACGTTGCGGACATGCTCATCACGCTCCCAGTAGCTCGGTCCAACAGGTTCATGGAAGTCGCTCGTGGCGACCAGGTAGCCCTCAGCGTCGACGGCGATCGGCAGCTGCGGCAGGGGCCGGCTGGCCGGGCCGAAGATGACCTTGCATTCCTGGGTCAGGTCGAAGGTCGACTGGTGGCACGGGCACAGCAAGTGGTGGGTCTGCTGCTCGTACAGGGCAACAGGGCAACCGACGTGGGTGCAGATCTTGGAGTAGGCGACGATCCCGTTGTAGCCCCAGTCTTCGCGCCCGGGGGAGGGGTTGAGGGAGTCAGGGTTCAGGCGCATGAGCAGCACTACGGCCTTGGCTTTTTCGTTCAGCTTGCCTTCGTGCAGCTCGTTCAGGCCTTCGGGAATGACGTGGAAGGCCGAGCCGATGGTGACGTCCGAGGCCTTGATGGGGGTGCCATCGGGGTCGCGGGTGAGTCGCTTGAGCTTGCCGTCCTGCGGGGCCCACATCGTGTGGGCCAGCGTGTTGTCCGGCCGGGGACCGAGGTCACCAAAGATGGCCAGGGCGGGCAAAGGCGCGAGGGCCATAGCGCCGAGGAGGGTATTGCGGATCAGCGGCCGGCGCTTGATGCCGGTTTCTTCCACAATGTCATCGACGATGCGTACGGCAGCCTGGCGGTCTTCCTCGGTGCGGATCGCGTGGCGCTCTTCCGAGACCTCGTGGTCCGGCATGAGGGCCTTGGCCCAGTGGACGATGCCGGTGCCGATGCCCAGCATCGCAAAAGCGGTGCCGAGGCCCAGCAAGGCATTCTGGAGGCGGATCGTCGCGATCGTGGAGCCGGGCCCCAGATCGATCGCGAAGTACGCCACCAGGAATATCAGGGTGCCAACGACCGAGGTGCCGAACAGAAGGGCTACCTGCCGTTCTGCTTTCTTTGCGGCCCTCGGGTCCGTGTCAGCCAGGCGCAAACGGTGCGGGGGAATTCCAGGATCCTGGAACTTCTCCACCTCATTCTGACCAGCCGTAGCTACGGTGCCCGAGTGGTTCGGACTGCCGTCACTATGGTTGCCCATAATTCGCCTCATCCTTCTCTCGTCTCG
>JBKPBZ010000326.1:0-12510 GCA_046727115.1 Actinomycetota bacterium
GAAGACGACGCCGGTGGCTTTGGCCTCGAACTCGATGGTGCCGTCGAGGTAGAGGTACCAGTAGAAGCCGTAGTCGTAGTTGCCGATGGTGGTGAAGAAGGAGATCACCAGGCGGCGGTTGCGGCGGGTGTAGTTGATGCCGGTCCAGAGGTCGCTGTGCTTGGCCAGGATTCCCCAGTCTTCCTCATGCATGCAGATGCCGTTGCGGATTTCCCGGGGGTTGCCGAAGGCGTCGCTGATGACGGGGCTGAGGTAGGTGATCTCGCCGAGGCAGTCGCAGCCCAGCTCCAGCGAGTTGGCGTACTGGCCAACGAGGTATTCGCCGGTGTCGAAGTAGTTCTGCCAAGACCGGATCGGCGACGGGTCCCCATACGGGACCACCATTTCGGCGATGGATCCGCGGTGGATGATGGGCCGCTTGCGGTCGCCGTCCCGGAACGCGAGGTTGTGCAGCACCACCCCTTCGCGGACGTCGAAGCCGACGTCGACGCTCCACTTTTCCCACTCGACGTGGTTGCCGCCGGTGACGGTGAAGCTGGGCCCTTCCGGCTGGGTGATGTTGAGGGGTTTCTGCGTGGTGCGCAGCGGGCCGGTGAGCTCCGGATCGGTGTAGTTGCCGTGTTCGGCGGGAATCGGGACGGCACCGGTGTCCAGCACCTGCGTGACTTCCTGGCTGACGACGTCGACGTACGCCACCAGCCCGTCCACGGGGTGCGCCCAGGCGCTGTCTTCCGGGAAATCCTGAACGAAGGCCAGGCCCCGCAGTATCCGGCGGCCCTTTTCCTCCGGGTACTCGAACACCCCGGCGGACAGCGGGGCAACCCGGACCTTGCTGACGTCCAGGCCCCGGGCGGCCAGTGCCTTGAGCCACCGTTCGTCCGTGGCCAGGAGCTGTTCGACCACTTCGAACTCCTCCTCCAGGACAGGAAGCTCGCCGGTCATTGCCGTGTCCAGCTCGACGGCGGAAATCACCGTGCCGCTGGAAACCGAGACGATCACGTCGGCCGGCCGTCCGCCGGAGACGTCGTGCAGGAAGATCCGGAACCGGCGGTCCTCGCTGTCGGCCGGCGCGTTCCTGGCGGGGTCCACGAGGCCGAGGTACGCGATCCGGTGCGTGTCGCCCAGCAGGCCCGCGGCACGCAGGATGCCCTGGACTGCGGTGATTTCGGCGCCTGTGGCCAGGCTGTACGGACTGTACGGGCTGTACGGACTCAACGAGGTGCGGGTGTCAGTTTGTACGGGCATCTTTGGAGCCTTCGTTCAGGGACCCTGGCGGGTCAGAACTTTATTTTCTATACTTGTAGAGAATACGGAAACGTAAGATGTGCCACAAGAGTCCGACGCAAAATATTTTGGGGAGCTGCCCGGTGCCAAAGATTGTCGATCACGACCAAAGGCGGCTTGAACTTGTCGATGCGACGTGGCGCACCATCGCCCGGCTCGGCATTGAAAGCGCTACGATGCGCGAGATCGCCCTCGAGGCCGGCTTCGCGAACGGGGCCCTCAAGCCGTACTTCCCCACCAAGGATGACCTGCTGACGTTCGCGTTCGGGCATGTCTTCAACCGCACCAACGAACGCATTGCGGAAGTCGCCGCCGGACAGTCCGGACTGGTGGCTTTGAGGTCATTCTGCGTCGAGGTGCTGCCCCTGGATGAGGAACGGATCAACGAGGCCCGGATTGTCATTCCGTTCTGGCAGAAGGCCATCAACGATCCCGACAAGGCGCGGATCCACCGGGATTCGATGGAGCAGTGGCTGTCGGCCATCCGCCAGCACCTTGCCGAGGCGCGGCAATCCGGCACCGTCACCTCAGCCGTCGCCGATGCCGCCCTGGCCGGGCAGCTGCTCAACTTCCTCCTCGGCGCGCAGATCGCGGCGGCACTCGCCCCCGATGGCCAGGTGGAGCTCGGGCTGACCGAACAGCTGGAGGGCTTCCTGGCCCTGCTCCGCAGCTAGGCCCCCTGCGCATTCTTTTTTCGCCGGTTGTCGAAAAAAGATGACAGCGGCGGGCCGCGCCGCTACTCTGAAAGGACTGTGTCCCACGGCACAGTCCCCGGAAACGGCACAGTCCCCGAATTACGACGGCGTCAGGATCTTTGGATGACCGCAGTTGCAGCCCGCCCATCCCTTAGCCCCGCCGGGCAGGACGTCCGCACCAGCACGGCCGCCTCGTTCGAGCACTGGAGGCACCTGGTCGCGGAGTCCTTCGTACCCCTGGCCGCGTCGAGCACAGATGCGGAGAACTTCCGCGGCCGCATGCGGGCACGCAGGCTGGACCGCGTGGCGGTCGTCGAAGTCTCCTCCACCAGCCATGAGGTCCACCGCACGCCGGCACTGATCGCCCAGTCCAACCAGCGCTATTTCAAGCTGAATCTCCAACTGCAGGGCACCGGGCTCCTCATCCAGGACAACCGCGAGGCCCTCCTGCGCCCGGGCGACCTCTCCATCTACGACACCAGCCGGCCCTACACGCTGGCATTCGAGGGGGACGCCCGGCTCATGGTGGTGATGTTCCCCTGGGACGCGCTGTCCCTGCCGCCGGACTGCATCGCGCAGCTTTCGGCCGTGCGGATGGCCTCCGACGGCGGCCTCGCCGCGATCGTCGGGCCGTTCATCGCCCACCTCGCAGAGAACCTGGACGCGCTGAGCGGCCCCAGCGGATCCCGCCTCGCCACTAATGCCCTCGATCTCGTGTCCACCATGCTGCATTCGGAACTGGACATGTCCCCGGACCGGATGAGGCCGCAGGCCCTCTTGGCGGCCTCCGTCCGCGAGTACATTGACGCCAACCTGGCCGATCCGTTGCTCTCCCCCGCCTCCATCGCGGCGGCCCATTTCATTTCCACACGGCACCTTCACAACGTGTTCCATGAATCCGGGACCACGGTGGCCAGCTGGATCCGGACCCAGCGGCTGGAAGGGGCGCGCCGCGAGCTGCGGGATCCGCTCCTTGCCGGCATGCCGGTAGGGGCCGTGGCCGGCCGCTGGGGCTTCCTGGATGCGGCCCACTTCAGCCGCTCCTTCCGGGATGCCTTCGGCGAATCCCCGAGCGACTGGCGGCGCGGCGCCTGAGGCTGGCTTTCGGCCGCGGCTGAGTGCACCTGCTGTGGTCAGCACCTGCGATGGTTCGCCGATGCAGCCCGGCAAGGCTGCCGGGCCGCTGTGCGGGCTAGCTTCGCCGGCGGGACTCCGGGCTTCAGATTGCGGCTCCCGCGGGGACGTCAGTTTGTGATCAGATCCGGATGGTGAACTGCGGCAACGTTCGGGTGGGCCCGGAGCCGGTAGCGCAAGGCGTTATCCCCGTAGGTTTCCAGAATCGGGCTGTTGGTCGGGTCGACCGACAGGCCGCGGGCTTTGGCCTCAAACTCCGGGCTCACCGCGAGCCTGGGCATGGTGGCGTCCAGCGCAGGGTTGTAGAAGAACGGAAGAGAGATCCTGTCAGTGCCACGCAGGGGCGAGATCACGCGGTGCAGAGTCGCCTTGAGGTAGCCGTTCGTGGCCAGCTCGAGCATCTCGCCGATGTTCACCACGAAGGTTCCGGGCACCTGAGGTGCGTCGATCCACTTTCCCTGGTACTCGACCTGGAGTCCGCCCTTTCCGGGTTCGACCAGGAGGAGCGTCAGGACGCCGCCGTCGCGGTGGGACCCGACGCCCTGCTTCGGCTCCGGATTGGACTCCCCTGGATAACGCACAACCTTGAGCAGAGGAAAAGCCCGCGCGGCAAACGCCGCGTCGAAGGTGTCCTCGGGCGCTCCGAGGGACACGGCGAGCGCCCGCAGGAGAGCGAGCGATATGGCGCTCAGCCGCTCGGTCCACTCAGAGACAATCGCCCGCATTTCCGGCAGCGCCTCCGGCCACAGGTTGGCCCCCTCCAGGCGCCAGTAGTCAGCCATGCCGGCGACCGGCTCCACAGCGGCACGCTCGACGCCGATGTCGATCTGCTCGCGCCAGTCGACCGCCCCGTCCGTGATTTCGCCGCCGACGCGGGTGTAGCCGCGGAACTGCGGGCTGTGGACGTTCTCGACGGCGAGCTTCTGCTCCTCGGGCAGTTCGAAGAAGCGGCGTGAGACGTCGAGTATGGCGTCAGTGAGCTCCTGCGGGATGCCATGGCCGGCCAGATAAAGGAACCCGACTTCATGCATGGCATTACGCAGTTCGTCCCGAAACCGGGAGGCCTCCTCTGGCCCTGCACTCAATCGAGAGAAGTCCAGGACGGGCAATGATTCGAGTGACAATGCGTCTAGTCCTTTACAGCGAACTTGGCAAGCCGAAGCCTCTAATGACTCCAATGTTACGGACGGAGCCCCACCGATGAGGATAAACGTGTCGAAATAAGACATTCGGAGCAGGACAGTGCCCGACGTCAGGTCCTATCCCTAGGCCGGGATCCCTGCCCGCATGGCCCTGCGTTCCACGCCGGCTTCCACCAGCACGCCGGCGGCAAAGACCACGGGGACTGCGGTCAGCAGGCCGACGGCCGTTTCGGCGCTGCCGCCGATCAGTGCCGTGAAGTTGCTGACCACGAGGTACAGGACCCAGCCCAGCAGCAAGGTGGCGAGGATCGGCGCGACCGCCGTCTGCCAGATCTGGCCCGCCACCCGTTCCCGGCGGAAGTACGCGACGACGGCGAGGGAGCAAAGGATATACAGGACCAGCAGCGCCGCCACGGCCAGCCCGCTGAACCAGGAAAAGAGGGTCAGGACAGGATCCAAGGACAGCAGGGCGAACGGCGCCACAAGCAGGAGCGCGATCGCGGTCTGGACCCGGGCGGCCACGGCGGGGGCGCGGTGCCGGTTGGTCCGGGCCAAGGCGCCGGGCAGCGACCCGCGCAGCGCCAGCGAATGGAGGTAGCGGTTGATGCCGTTGTGGAAGGCGATGATGCCGGCCAGCAGGGACGTCACGAGCAGGATACCGGTGACTGTTCCGGCCCACGGCCCGAACAGCTCCACCATCGGCGTCAGCACGAACGAGGTGGAGTCGCCCGATTCGAGGGCCGCGCCGGCGGCATCGATGACGTGCGAGGGGCCGTAATAGCTGACCAGCATCCACGAAATGAAGGAGAAGAACACCGCGATGACCACTACCGACAGATACGTGGCGCGGGCCACCGTGCGGTGGGCGTCCTTGGCTTCGGCCGAGTAGATGGCCGTGGATTCGAAGCCGAACATGGACGCGACAGCGAACATGATGGCCACGCCCGGGGCTCCGGTGGCGATTGCCTCGGGCGAGAAGGACGCCGCCAGGCTGATTCCTTCCGGTCCGCCGCCACGGAACAGCACGGTGAACCCGAACATGAGCAGGATCGCGACCTCCAGGCCGACGAGCAGCGCCAGAACCCGCGCCCCGAGTTCGATGTTGAGGGATCCCAGCACCTGTACGCCCGCCATGGTGATCACGGCCAGCAGCCACCAGGGGACCTCAACGCCGGCCGATCCGAGGAGCCCCGAAAAGGCCGCACCGTACAGCCCGTACATCGCGGCCTGGACCGTGCTGTACGCGAGGAGCGCGAGCCACGCGGCGCCCGCGCCAGTCTTGCGGCCAAACGCGGCGGTCACATAAGCGTAGAAGGCGCCGTTCGCCTGGATCTTGCGGCTCATCGCGACGAACCCGACGGCGAAGATCACGATGACGATGCCCACCACGAGATACGCTCCCGGCGCCCCGGCGCCGTTCCCGAGGGCCGCGGCCAGCGGTGCTGCGCCGACGATTCCGGTCAAAGGCGCCTGGGCGGACAAGACAAAGAAGAGAATGCCCATGACGCCGACGCTGCCAGCGCGCAGCGCGGTGGAGTGCTCCGTGCGGGGACGGGCTTCCGCGGTCCGGGACTCGGAATTTGAAATACTCATCGGATCCTTCTTAATGGTCATGAGTCTGGGAAATGATTGTCTGAGAAACAGGGTGCTGTGCACCGTGAAATCCAGCATGGCAGGTGACGCCCGTCACTCTCTTGTCGATCCGTGATCGGTTGTTGTTCCCCAGCGCAATGGAACCCAGCGCAATGGAACCCAGCGCACTTTGAACCCAGCGCAACGGCCGGCGTGGGCCCTGGCGATCATTCGCACCCGGTCAACTGCAGTTCGCGCAAAGACAAGACTGCACGCCTGGCACCGGAGGACACTCGGACATGTGTCTCAACGACTCAGCGCCTCAACTACTCGATGTGGAGTACCCATGGAAACCTACGACGCCCTTCTCGCCTCGATCACCCCGGTGTCTGGTGAGACCCGCACAATTCTTGACCCGGCCACCGGTGAGCCGGTCGGCGAAGCCCCGGTCCATACCGTCGAGGACCTCGAGCAGGCCATCGCCGCCGCAACCGCCGCGCAGCCGGCCTGGGCTGCCCTGGGCCACGACGCCCGGTCCGCCTCGCTGCTCAGGGCCGCCGACGCCGTCGAACGCTCCGCCGAGGAACTGGCCCGGCTGCTCTCCCGCGAGCAGGGCAAGCCGCTCAACGGCCCGAACGCCCGCTTCGAGGTCGGGGCCTGCGCCGCCTGGCTCCGTGCGGCGGCCGCCACGCCCCTGGACCCGGAAACCGTGGTGGACGACGGCGAAACCCGCGCCGAACTGCACTACCGGCCCATCGGCGTCGTCGGCGCGATCGGCCCCTGGAACTGGCCCATGATGATCACCGTCTGGCAGGTTGCTCCCGCGCTGCGGATGGGGAACGCCGTGGTGGTCAAACCCTCCGAATTCACCCCGCTGTCCGTGCTGGCCCTTGTCGAAATCCTCAACCAGGAACTCCCGGAAGGCCTCCTCACGGCGGTCTCCGGCGGCCGCGAAGTCGGCGCCCGGCTGGCCGAACACCCGGCAATTGGCAAGATCATGTTCACCGGCTCCACGGCCACCGGCAAGGCCATCATCAAGTCCTCCGCGGAGACCGTCAAACGCCTCACCCTGGAGCTCGGCGGGAACGACGCCGGCATCGTCCTGCCCGACGCAGACCCGAAGGCGATCGCCGAGGGCCTGTTCTGGGGCGCCTTCATCAACACCGGGCAGACCTGCGCGGCGCTCAAGCGCCTCTACGTGCACGACGCCATCTACGACGCCGTCTGCGAAGAACTCACCGCCGTCGCCGCCGCCATGCCGATGGGCAACGGCCTGGATGAGGCCAACGTCCTAGGCCCGCTGCAGAACCGGGCGCAGTACGACATTGTGGCCGCGCTCGTTGACGCCGCCCGCGAGGCCGGGGCAAGGATTCTGCTCGGCGGCAACCCGGACCCGGACCGGCCGGGCCACTTCTATCCCGCCACGCTCGTGGCCGACATCGCCAACGACAACCCGCTCGTCGCCGAGGAACAGTTCGGGCCCGCCCTTCCGATCATCCGCTACAGCACCGTCGACGAGGCCGTCGCCCTGGCCAACGCCGTCGACGTCGGGCTGGGCGCCTCCGTGTGGTCCGCCGACCCCGCACAAGCCCGGAAGGTGGCGGCCCGGATCGAGGCAGGGACCGTCTGGATCAACAAGCACGGCGCGGTGGACCCCCGCGTCCCCTTCGGCGGGGCCAAGCAGTCCGGCTACGGCCTCGAATTCGGCGTCGAAGGCCTCAAGGCCCTCGGTGTGCCGCAGGTGATCAACGGCTGATACCGGCCGGCGCAGCTGTGGCGGGCACGGGTTCGTGCCGCAAATAGCTGCGCCGGAACCGGCCGCTGCCGGCGGTCAGGGCCCGCAACTCCACCGAGTACTTCAACAGTTCCTGGTCCGGAACCTCGGCGCTGATCTCGGTGCCGTCGGCCCCGGCGGAGGTGGTTCCGGTCAGGCGTGCCCGCCTGGAGGACAAGTCGCTCATCACAGCGCCCACGTGGTCCTCCGAAACGCTGATGGTCACGGACGAGACCGGTTCCAGGAACTGGATGCGGGTTGCAGCCGCGGCTTCCCGGAGGGCCAGCGCACCGGCAGCCTGGAAGGCCGCGTCGGAGGAGTCCACGCTGTGCGTCTTGCCGCCGATCAGCGTGACCTTGATATCCACTACGGGGAACCCGGCAGCGACGCCTTTCTGCATCTGGGCACGCACGCCCTTTTCCACCGAGGTGATGAACGGCCCGGGAATCACCCCGCCCACAGTCTTGTCGACAAACTCGAAACCGGCGCCGCGATCAAGGGGTTCCACCTCGATATCGCAGACGGCGTACTGGCCGTGGCCGCCCGATTGCTTGACATAGCGCCCGTGCCCGGCCGCCGGCGCGGCAAACGTCTCCCGCAGCGGCGTGATCACCGGGACGGTCTGCAGGTTCACGCCCTGGTCCCGCAGCCTGCCCAGGACGACGTCGGCGTGGGCCTCGCCCATGCACCACAGGATCAGCTGGTGGGTTTCGGAGTTGCGTTCCACCCGCAGCGTGGGGTCCCCGGCAGTGACCTTCCCCAGGTTCCTGGCCAGGGCGTCCTCGTCGCCGTGCGTGGCAGCTTCGATGGCGACCGGCATGAGCGGGTCCGGCATGTCCCAGGGGGCCACCAGCAGCGGCAGTTCCTTGGCCGAAATCGTGTCCCCGGTCTCGGCGCTGCCCAGTTTGGTCAGCGCGCAGATATCCCCGGCGACGCAGAACGGCACCGGCCGCAGTCCCGGTCCCAGCGGTGAATACAGATGTGTGACCCGCTCGTCGCTGTCGTGGTCCTCGTGGCCGCGGTCCGCCATTCCGCGGCCGCCCACATGGATGGCGGCGTCCTCGCGCACAACGCCGGAGAAGACGCGCACCAGGCAGACGCGGCCGAGGAACGGATCGATCGTCGTGCGGACCACTTCACCGAGCAGCGGGCCGGCGGGATCGCAGCCGAGCGGGCCGGCGGGCGCCCCGTCGAGGTCCGTCGCTGCGGGAACGCCGTGCTCCGCCGGCGTCGGAAACGCGCGCACCAGAACCTCGAGCAGCTCCGCCAGGCCGAGCCCGGACTCCGCTGACGTCGGCAGCACCGGGTGAAAGGACCCGCGGGCCACGGCCGTCTCCAGATCGTCGATCAGGACATCGGGAGCGATTTCCTCACCCCCGAGGTAGCGGTCCATGAGCGACTCGTCCTCGCTCTCGGCAATGATCCCCTCGATCAGCGCCCCCCGCGCGGCCTCCGCCGCGGCAAGTTCGGCGCCGGTCGCCGCCCGGGTGGCCGGCGCGGTGTCCGCCGGACCGTACTCGGAGACCGTCCCGGTCAGCAGCCCGAGCAACCCGGTCACGGCACCGGCCGCGCGGACCGGCAGGTAGAGCGGAACGATGGCGTCGCCAAATGCCAGACGGCAGCGTGCGACGGCGGCGTCAAAATCCGCACGCGGATGGTCCAGCCGGCTGATAACCACGGCCCGCGGCATTCCGAGCCGTTGGCATTCACTCCAGAGCGCAGTGGTCGCGGCGTCGACGTCGTCCGTGGCCGAAACGACAAACAGCACCGCATCCGCCGCACGGAGGCCAGCCCGCAGCTCGCCGATGAAATCCGTATAGCCCGGGGTGTCCAGCAGGTTCACCTTGGTCTCCCCCACCGTCACCGGCACGACCGCCAGCGCCACGGAACGCTGCTGCGCGATGGCAGAGGGATCCGAGTCGCTCACCGTAGTGCCCTCTGCGATCGAGCCTTTACGGGTGATGGCCCCGGTGGCGGCAAGCAAGGCCTCGGCAAGCATTGTTTTTCCGGCACCGGAATGCCCCACGAGGGCCACATTGCGGATGTTGTCCGGCTGCTCCGGCGGCGCGACGCCGTTGGTGTCGGCCCGCCGGAGGTCAGATGTACCCCGGACCGGACCCCGTGACGGGGCCTTGGCGCCCTTCGACGGCATGAGAACCTCCCGGCGTCGCATCCACTCGTGCCCTGCAGGGCCTTGTGTTAAGGATTGGACACCCTGGGACGCCCGGACAGCAAGGGCTTTTTCACGCCGCGGCCGGAGCAACCATGGACCCGGAGGCCGCCCGGTTCCGGAGCCACCGGCCCAGGGCTTTGCCTTTGCCCTTCCACCAGTTGTCCTCGTCGGTGTCATGGTGCCACCGGAAGATCACGGCCACCAGGACGAACACTCCGGCGCCGACGCTCTGCCAGGAGCCGGATGCGGCATCGATGAGCACGCTGAACGCCATGACCAGGATGGAAGGCAGGGCAAGGGACCGGAACCCGGTGTTGGCCACGTAGCGGCGGTGGGACCGCGGCACGGACACCGCGCGGACGAAGTCAAAGCACAGGCAGACGACCACGAGGGCCTGTCCCAGGGACATCATTATGTGCCCCGGCAGCGAACCGGCAAACAGGACGGTCGCCTGGAGTCCCGGGCTCACGGCGTGCCCGGCAATGTCGCAGGCCGCAGCCGGGACCAGCCCCGCTGCGGCGGATCAGACAGCGAGGAATCAACAAAGGACGGATCGAACTCGGCTGAATCGTGCATGCGATGCCCCCCGGCGTCTACGCTGCTCCTGCGCTGGCTCTGCGCCCGGGCTTCCCGTAGGAGCTGTGGGCGTCTCAAGCCAGCCATTTCTGACACTCCAATTCAACCCGCGGCACGGGCATGAAGTCACGCGAATCAGGTACCCGACTATCGGATGGCCGGTTACCTGTTTGCATTCAGGTGTACTCAGTTCGCACCTGCGGCTACTTGCCCGGGCGGGTGGCCCCGGAGCCCGCTTCGGCCGGCTCCAACAAAAAAGCAGACTACTTGCTCCAAACCTGGTGGCCGGACCAAGCACCTCGGCACCGACGCCAGACAGGCCGTTTGGCACTATGAAGTGCCACTGGGTGCCGCCGGGCGCGTGTTTTCTAGCCCGCTACCAGAGGCGCGCCGCGCCGGAACACGGTTACTTTGCTCGGGGGCAAGTAGTACCGGGCCGAAAAGACGAGTACAACTACGCGTTGTCCGGCCCCCGGTTCACCGCAACGATTAGGCCATCGATTCAGCGCGGCAACCGCAGGATTGGGGGAATGCGGCTCCGGCCTGATGACTCCTGTCCGGGTGCCACCCACACAAGGAGTCTCACAAATGCGCAAGCTCACCAAGAAGAGCAAGGTCATCGCCGTTGCGGCCTCAGTCGCCCTCGTCGCCGTCGGCGGCGGCACTGCCTACGCCTACTGGACCACCACCGGCTCCGGCGCCGGCACCGCGGCCAACTCCGCGGGCAACGGCACCGTGACCCTGCATGCCAGCTTCGCAACCGGCCTGGCGCCGGGCAACTCGGTGCCCGTGGCATACACGGCCGACAACAGCACCAACACCGGCACCGTGGTCGGCGCGCTCACCGCGAGCGTCACCACGAGCGTGGCCGAGTGCCTGCCGGCATGGTTCACGGTCGACGCCGCGACATCGAACTCCGCCGTCGCGGCGAACAGCACGGGCACCCCCGTGGGGTCTGGAACATTGACGTTCCTCAACGACGATGCCAATCAGGATGCCTGCAAGTCGGCCGTCGTCACGGTGACCGTCGGCAGCGAGTAGCTGGTGTCCCGGCGGGCCGGACACCCGGCCCGCCGGGCGGCCTTCGGGCCATCCCAACAACACATCAGCAACCGTCGATACCCCACGATCCGCGCAATGCCGCCGGTCGAAGGAGGATAGGAAATGCAGCATCCACTGCGGTTCGTCCGGCTCGCCCGAGATCACGCGCGCCTCGCCGGCCGCGTCCTCATCATTGGCCTGCTGGCCATCTTCCTGCCGGCCGGCACGCTCTACGCAGCCGGGCAACAGTCGGCCCCACAAAAGCCCGGAATCCTGGTGCAGATCACACCGACCAGCAGGAACGTGGACCAGGGACAGGCCACGAGCTACTCCGCCACCCTCAGCTCCACGGGCGGGTTCGCCGGAACGGTATTGCCGGCTGTCACAGGCCTCCCTGCGGGGGCAGCGGCCAGCTTCTCGCCGTCGTCCGTAAAGCTGACGGCTGGGAGCACGGCCCAGCTCAGCATGAGTGTATCCACCGCTTCCGGCACGGCGGCCGGAGACTACGAGCTGACACTGACGGGCCAGAGCGGAACCATCCAGTCGGCTGCCGCAAAAACCCAGCTTCGGGTTAAGGCGCCCCTGCGCGTGTTCGGACTCTCGGCCGATGTGTCGGGCCTGCTCGCGCCGGGCACGAGCCAGTCCCTGGACCTCGGATTCAACAACCCGGACAAGGGCATCGACGTCGGCAACCTGACGGTCTCGATCACGGGCGTGGTCCGAACGGCGAAGGCGACCGCGGCCAACCTGCCCTGCACAGCGCAGGACTACGCCGTGGTGCAATACAGCGGGCGCTATCCCTTGTCGGTTTCCTCCGGCAGCAGCTCGCTCTCACAACTTGGCGTTCCGCAGGCCCAATGGCCGCGGATCGCCATGCTCGACACTCCTCGCCTGCAGGACGGTTGCAAGGGTGCCGTCCTCCAGCTGGCTTATTCGGGATCAGGGCAAGGAAACTGACATGCAATCCACACGATCCATGCTGCGCGGCACCAGGCTCGCCGGATCTGCCTCCGCCGCTGCCGCCGCGCTCTGCCTGCTGGCCGGCGGGGGCACCGCCTACGCCTATTGGGCCACCACGGGCACTGGTACCGGCGCCGCAGCCGCCGCCACGATGCACGC
>JBKPBZ010000327.1:0-22416 GCA_046727115.1 Actinomycetota bacterium
GAACGAGGCTGTCGGGCATAATGAGGTCCGGCCAGCCAACCAGTAGCGCCGGTCCCGCGACGGCCAGGGTCACCAGCCATCCCAGATCGCTGAGGCGCGCCCACGCGGCCGCGGATGCCGAGACAACAGTTCCGGTGAAGAATCAGCGCATGGCCCGGACCTTCCCTGGCGAACGACCCCGGGGTGTGAATGAGTGGGAACGTCATCGCCAATCCCGCGGCCGTTATTGCCAGGGAGGCCAGGGAGGCCAGGGCGGCCAGGGCGGCCAGGGTCCACATGACAGTCTGTTGTCGGCGGCGGCGGATGCTCATGAGCCCAACCTACGCCCTGCCCGGCACCGGGCGCCGCTCCCCCGGCCCGTGCACGTCAGGGTGGGCCGCGGGCGTCAGCGCACTTGATATGTCGGAATTATCCGACATATACTCGTCCCGTGCTTACTGATGTGTTCAGCGCTGTTTCCAACCCCTCGCGGCGCGTCATTCTCGACGAACTCTGCAACGGGCCAAGGACGGCCGGAGAACTCACTGGCCTTCTTGACCTGAGCCGCTCGGCTGCGTCTGAACATCTGACCGTCCTTCGGGCGGCGGGGCTTGTTCGGGAAGAGCGGCGGGGCCGCCATCGGCTGTACCACCTCCAGCCTGCAGGCCTCGCTGAGGTCGGTGGCTGGGTCAAGCACTTCGAGCACTACTGGAACCAGCGCCTCGACTCGCTGGCAGACCTTCTAGATGAGGAGAGAACGTTATGACCGAGAACGCTATTCGCCTTGAGCGCCGCATACCCCACCCGACCACAGAGGTATGGGCCGCGCTCACCACGCCGGAGTTGTTGGCCCGATGGTGGGCGCCCGGCGATATCGCACCGACCGTAGGCCACCGCTTCACCATGGACATGGGCAATTGGGGCCAGCAGCAGTGTGAAGTCTTGGACGTGATCCCCGGCGAGTTGTTGAGGTTCCTCTTTTCCGAAGGCCAGCTGGACACTACCGTGACCTGGCGTCTCGAAGCCGTCGAAGACGGGACCGTCCTGCACCTCGAGCATGCGGGCTTCAACCTCGGCACTCCGCTGGGCCAGCAGGCTTTCCAGGGCATGGGCAGCGGATGGCCGGGCCTGCTTTCCCGGATCGAGGGGGTTCTTGCCGGCGTGTCCTGAATCGACGTCGGCAGGGCTGAGAGACGGCTTGGTTTGTTCGACTGCGAGAGCCCGACATAGGTCGATGTCGGAGGCGCAGTCAGGCGCCCTAACTGGCGTCCACGTCCGTCATCAGGTCACGCCCCGCTTGCCAACTGGGCGTTCCGTCGAGCTCGCTTCACTGGCGCAGGCGTTGCAGTTGCCCCAGGTGCACGTCGCTCACCCATTCCCAGCCGGGCTTGGCCGACGGACCAATCCGCGGGTCGCTGGGATCCTTGCCGTCACGCAAGGCGAGCACGTATGCCCGATCCTGGTCGATCCGCGCACGCACATGGTCAGCTCCGCCGACGGACCCGTGGCCCGGCACAACAACCTCGACGTCGCCCGCAGCGTCCTCGAGCAACCGAAGCGCGCTGAGGTACTCCTCGATCGGGTCGGCAGGGCCGTTCAGGTCCAGCATCGGAATCAGGACATCAGAGAGCGTGTCGCCAGCGACGAGGACTCCGCATTCCTCGATCAACAGCGCCGCATGACCCGGGGCATGGGCCTGGTGCTCGATGATTCGGACCCCCGGGCCGTCCCACGGAATCTGCGTCGTCCCGGCGGGCAGGCCCGTGATGAGGCCGAGCAGGTCGAGGGACACCCCTTCGGGGATGCCGGCGGCCTTTGCGACCGCATCCACCCCGGCGGACAGCCTATCCCGGGCGGTCGCCGCGCAGCGCGCGGTGCCGTAGCGGGGCGCCGTGCCGAGCCCGGCATGCCACAGCAGGTGATCCCAATGCGGATGCGTCGAGAAGCCTGCCACCACGGTCCGCCCCAATTCCGACAGGTCGTTCGCGAGACAGTTCATTTCATCCTCGTGCACCCCGGGGTCGATGAGTAGCACGCCACCTCGGCCCTGGACGACAACGGCGTTGCTTTGGCAGAACTCGCTCTCGTGGATCAGCACACCCTCCGCGACCTGCGTCAGCACGCGCTGGACCCCTTTACATCGCGGCTGGCGTAGCGCTGGATCATGGCACTGAGCGAGGTACCCGCATCGACGCTGAACTCACGCTTGTCCGACAAGACATCGTCTTCCATCGCGACGCTTTCACCGTCAACGGAACGCCGGAGCTGCAGAGGCATCGTCATGCGAAATATGCTCCCCCGGTGGCCCGCAGAGTCGCAAGTAGCCGCGCCCGCCTATCTCGAATTTGCTGGCGCACCACCTGAATCGTTTTCCGAGCATTACTTGTAACGCATATGCGTCCAGGACCGTCACGATCAGGGAATGAGGTTCTCGGTCCTGTATCGGTCGAAAAGTGCGATAAAGGCGTCCAGCGTCCGCCGGTAGCCGGTGAACCCGGCATCCCGGCTCTTGCCCATGTCTGTCACCACCTCGATGTTGCGCCCCAGGTCACCGTCCGTGTGCCACCAGGACGCCAAGCGATCCAACTCCGGCTCGCTGAGGTCATAGTGCTCTGCAAGCTCTCTCCACTGGTTCTCCCGCCCTGCCATGGACTGCTCGAGGGGACGGGGCGCCCCGTCGAATCCCTCCCACTCCACACCGAAGTAGGCCGCGAGCTTCGGCCACATCCAGCGCCAGCGGAACACGTCGCCGTTGACGATGTTGAAGGCTTCGTTCGCGGCCTTCGATGTTGTGGATGCCCAGAGCATGTGCTCGGCGAGCAGGCCTGCGTCTGTCATGTCGGTCAGACCGTTCCACTGCGTCGCGGATCCTGGAAAGACGAACGGCTCCCCGCTCTCCTTGCATAGAGATGCTTGGGTGGCGAGCGTGAGACCCATGTTCATGGCGTTGCCCACCGCGTGCCCAATCACCGTGTGCGCGCGGTGCACGGACCACGTGAACCCTTGCTCGGCCGCCGCGGCCCAGAGTTCATCCTCCTGCGCGTAGTAAAAGTTCCGCACCGGCAGGCGGGGCTCCTCCTCGTGGAAGGGCGTGTCGGCCATCTCCCCAGCCGCGTACGCCTCGAACGGTCCGAGGTAATGCTTGAGTCCGGTCATCAGGGCAACGTGCGCGACGTCCTTACCCCGGAGTGCAGCGAGCAGATCACGCACCATGCCGGCATTGACGGTGATGTTCTCCTCCTCGGTGTCACGCCGCGACCACGCAGTGAAGAAGACATGCGAGGGGTTCTCGGGCCCAAGAACAGCTGTCAGGGATGCAGCGGAGGTCAGGTCTGCGGCGAGCCACCGAACCCCGGCGCGCTGCGCTCCGGGCTTCCGGGACAAGGCAAGGACGGTCCACCCCTCCCTGGCCAAGGTGTCCACGAGCGCGGACCCGGCGATGCCGGTGGCTCCTACTATGAGAGCCGTCCGTTCCGTGCCACTTATTGTTCCTGTACCCATAGTCATGTTGCTCCTTTTGCTGTGTGCTGCTCATGCCGCGGACCGGCCAGCCCGGCAGGCCGCGCGCTATGTGCACGGCAGCGATAAGCCGCGTCGGCCACCAGCGACAAGCCGCCGGCCCTGACAGATTATTCCTGCCCTCCGAGCTAGTGCAGAGCAAGTGCCCGGCAGCGCGGCTTGCTCAGGCGTTCGGGACGGCCGTGGACATTGCGTATTCCGGGCGCCCAAGGGGCCGATAAGTCTGGATGGTTATACCCCGGGAAGTGGTCCGCGAGGTGACCAGTTCGAGCGCGATGTCCGGACCGGAATCGGGAAACAGCCGGGTGCCCTGGCCGACGACGACGGGATAGGTGAGCAGGTCGAACTCGTCGACCAGCTCATTGGCGAGCAGCCATCGGACGAGGACACCGCTGCCGGGCACCAGCAGGTCGCCGTCTTGTTGGGCCTTCAGATCACGGACGGCCGCGGCGACGTCGCCGCTCAGGACACTCGTGCCCGCCCACTGCGGGCCGGTGAGGCTGGTCGATGCCACGTACTTGGGCCGGCTGTTCAGTGCGGCGGCGATCGGGCTCGTGCTCGGATCGATCATGGCTCCCCAGTAGCGGGCGAAGATCTCGTAGGTCCGCCGGCCAAGGAGGAACGCGGCCGCACCGCCGTAGACCTGGTTGAGATAGTCCCCGGTTTCGGTATCGAGGAGTGGGATGGCCCATCCCCCGCGGTCGAAGCCGCCGCTGCGATCTTCGTCAGGTCCGCCCAGCCCCTGCATCACGCCGTCCACGGAGACGTTGGTCGTGGTCGTCAGCCTCATGTCGTGGTGACACCCCCTCTGAATCTGCGCTCCTTGCTAAAGAAGCACACTGCCAGTTGTTTATCAACGGGTGGCGTCGCGTTGTGAGCACGCTGAAGTAACGCCAGTTCTGCATCACTCCCCTGCCGCGCTGCGGGCCGGCGAACACTGCGGTAAAGCGTCGCGTCGCTCAGCGGCCCTGGGCGTAGATGCCGCTGAGAACGGCAGCGAAAATCGGCCGCAGCCGCGTTGGATGCGTGAGGGAGCCTGCAGCTCGGATGATGGAGGTGTCGACGTCGGCCAGAAAGGCCTCAGGTGTGCGCCTGCGCCCTGATGGAGCGCACTAGCCTTCGCACTCGATGCAGTACGAGCGGCCGTTGCTTTCGCGCGCGAGCTGGGACCGGTGCCGGACCAAGAAACAGGACGCGCAGGTGAACTCGTCCTCGGCCTGGGGAATGACCTGAACGATAAGTTCCTCGGCGACGAACTCTCCGCCGGGGGTGACTGCGTCATCCAGTGCGTCGGATTCGTCCAGTTCGCGGACGACGCTGCGGGCATCGGGGGCGTTCGCGGACTGCAGCGCCTCGAGAGACCTGTCCTGTGATTCCTTGACGTCGGAACGGACTTCGTCGTAATCGGTTGCCACTTCGGTGATTCTCTCTTCCTTGGTGATCTTCTCGGACAATCATGTCTGACTCCAGTCCAACGCAGGCTTGGGCGCCCGTATTCCCGGCTCGCCACGGAGCGGCAGGCGGCATCTGGCAGCCGGCATAGTGGTCCGGGGCGAGGGCCGCTGGACCAGCGGAAACGCCCCGCCGTGTCCCGGAACACCCATTGCCCCGGCCGCGGAGGACGGCCTTGCACTCACTTGTGGTGCCATGCCCTGCCGCCTCACAGCTGGACTTCCTTGGTTTTGCCTGTGAATAATCCGCCGGTCCTTGCGCGCGTCTGGTTGCCTGCGGCAAGCTGTTGCTCACTTGGTGAATTGATCAAGTATAAGGAGACCGACTGCGAGGGTGCTGTCGGACTTTGCCGCGGCGATGCCGCCGCCCGGGCATGAACCCGCAGAACGGGAGGGCACGCACCATGCAACGTGCAGGATCCATGTCGGCCAAATTTCGCGCCATCATCACTTACTCATTGATTGCCGTGATCGTAATTCTCGGAATTGTGTATATTTTCATTTCCCGGTGGGCCGTTGCACCGAATCCGGGGGTGTCCGGGCCTCCGGGGAATAATCCAACAGTGTCTGGGCGTGCCACTTACCAGAAAGTCCCGAATCAGGTTCTGTTTGCCCTTGATAGTGCCGGTAAACCGAATATTTCCGGAGACCTGACGAATATCAAGCAAGGCGACGCGGGCGATTGCTATTTCCTGGCAGCCTTGATGACAGTGGCAGCACGATCGCCGGAGACCGTTTTGAACATGGTCCACGATAACGGGAACGGCACCTACACCATTTCCTTCCACAGCAAGTACGACGGCGTCCCCAATCCGGTAACGGTAACCGTCAACGGGGATCTTCCCTATCGCCGCGGCAAACCCTTCGAGAATGGCATCGAAAATATTGACGGCAAAAACGTTTCATGGGCGGCGATTATCGAGAAAGGCTGGGCGGCGGCAAACGGCAACAGCTATAAGGGCATCGATGGCACCGACCTCAGCAACGCTCAGGACCACGATGTGCATAATGGCCTCTATGCCATCACCGGCGAGGCCGGCGTCGACCGCAACCCCGGCGGCCCCATGACAGAGGTGAGCTTTGCGCAGATCGCGGAAGATTTCGCCAGCGGCCTCATTACCCTTGGGACGTCCAACTCCGACGGCAAGCTGGTGTCCGACCATTCCTACGCGTTGCTGGGCGTGAACTCCTCCGACCAAACCGTCGTGGTGGGAGATCCGGAGGGCGGCCAAGAGACGCTGTCGTTTGCGACCTTCCAGTCCACGAATATCAACCAGTACATCGCGATACCGGCCTTTCCCTAGCCGCGGACTGCTGAACGAAAGGCCGCAGCCAGGGTGCCCTGCCGCGCCCGATCCCCGCCGGGCCCGTCCACGGGCGGGCAATGAATCAAAGCGAAAGATCCCGGTTGACAGGTGGAGCCCGGCATCTAAAATTTTCTCTATATTCCGGCGTCGTCCGGGACGGTTTTGCTTCACCCCTTGATAGCTGTGCCAGTTGAGCGGCTACGCCGCCGGACGCAGGAGGCCAAGATGTTGAAGTCACCGCTACAGGAGTTTGTCAACGATTGCATCGTCCGGAATCAGGACGCTGACGGGCTCACCCTGGAAGAGTTGTACGGTCTATACCTCAGCTGGTGCGCCCTCCGGGGCGCCACGCCCGCCCCAACCAGAACCTTCAGAGCGGGACTGCGCAAGGCGAACATCCAGCCCGAACACCGCGGCGGCTTGTGTAAAGGCCTGGCGATGACGGGCCCCGCCGCCTGCGACTACATCGTCCATCGAGAACTCCCCCTTGCACCGCTCCCCCACGAGGTCCAAAAGGGTGGTGCCGACGATGACCGAACCGCCCCTGTCGGCCGGGAACCGGCCGCAGAAAAAGGCCCGGTCTCTGCCCCGGCCGCCTAGAGCCCGGCCCGCTTCATCGCTTCATCCGGGGACGATGGTTTTCGATCATCTAGTGCTCACGTCGGTTCGACGGGAACGGCACCCCCGCCGTGGCGGATGCGCTTCACGACGGCGGTCGTGGACGCATCGGCCACGTAGTCGAGAATCGCCACGGTGCCGCCATACCCTTCCACGACCCGGGCTTCCGTAAGCATCTCCGGGGAGTAGTCACCGCCCTTTGCATAGATCTCCGGATGAAGCGCCTCGATAAGTGGCACCGGCGTGGGTGTGTCGAACACCGTGACATAGTCCACGCAGCTGAGCGCGCCAACCACGGCGGCCCGGTCCGTGACGGTGTTGATCGGCCGATCCGGCCCTTTGAGTGCCCGGACGGAGTCATCGCTGTTCAAGGCCACCACGAGGATGTCGCCCAGCTGCTTTGCTTGGTTGAGATACCGTGTGTGGCCGCGGTGCAGGACGTCGAAGCAACCGTTGGTCAACACGATCGTCTGCCCGGCGGCCCGGTGGCGGTTAATCTGCCGGGCGAGCTCGCCGGCGTCGAGTGCCGTATCTGCGAAGCTGGCTAGGTGCTGGCCAAGATCATCCGTGCTGCACACCGACGTTCCCGTCCGGCGGACCACAATGTCGGCTGCCGCCTGGGCGAGGTCCACGCTCGTCGTCAACGGCAACGAGGCGGACCGGGCCAGCGTGAGTGCAGCCACGAAGGTATCCCCGGCCCCGGAAGCCTGTTTCTCCGTGACCGGCTTGGCCCATGTTCGGTGGACGTCGCCGGAACCGGGTATCAGGATTGCACCTTCACGGTCCAGCGTCACCACCACGGCAGCTGCCCCGGTTGCGCGCAGCAGTTCCTGTCGGTGCTCAATGACGACGGCGGGTCGCCTGGAGCCAGCTGACAACTTGAGACCGAGCACTTCGGCGGCCTCCTGTGCATTGGGCGTGGCCAAGTCCGGCCTGAGTGCAGCCCAAGGCCGGGGATCGTGGGCGTCAACGACCACCAGCACGGACTCCGGGCGCCCCGCGAGAGCTGTGACGAGGGCGCGTTTCACCGGCCCGCTAAGAAAACCGGCACCATAGTCGCAGATGACGACGGCGTCCTGGGTCTGGACAACTGCCGGCAGGGACTTGGCCGAGGCGTTGAGGGCTGCCGCCGGAATCCTGTCGGCGGACTCATCGAAGCGCAGCAGTAGCTGGCCGCCGCTGCTGATCCGCGTCTTCGTCGTGGTGGTCAGACCCGGGACGCGGCAGATATTCGAGGTGTCCACTCCGGCTACCCCGAGCTGTCGCAGCAGCTCCGCACCTGCCACGTCGCAGCCCACGGCCCCGACGAGGCGCACCCTGGCCCCGAGCGCGGCCAGGTTCATGGCGGTGTTCGCGGCCCCGCCCGGGGCGAAACTGCGTTTGCCGATATCGACCACCGGGGCCGGCGCTTCTCGGCAGAGTCTTTCGATGGTGCCGCTCCACCAGCCGTCCAGCATTGCGTCGCCAACCACCGTTACCGCCGGACCGATCGCGGCCAACCGTCTGGGAAGCCAGTCTTCCAAACCACGCTGCCCAGCCAGATCCCCGCCGTCGGGAGTGTTCTCCGCGGACGAGCGCGGTGTCACGATCGCCGGCTTCCGCCGGGGGCTCGCCCCACAATTTCAGGGGTTTCCGACGGAGCCGCCGGGACTCTGCCAGCACGTTCAGCGGTTAGCGGTTCGCGGAAAGACATCCGCTCCGTTGATCTGTCGGGTGCGCACTTGACGGTCACTATAACACCGGAATCCTTCCTTGGCTCCTGGAGCGGCCCTGAGCGGCTGCGGGCATGCTCACGTGCTATCCCCGCTCCGCCTATGACCCGTCACTTACCCCTTTCGGTGCAGGTTTACACCTGCGGCCGGCGGGTGGTGTAGCCAGCGGCCCCCAAATGGAACTATGGTTGCGGCACAGTCGACCGAGGCCCGCCACGGATGGCCCTCCGCAGGGACACCGGTCCAGTTACGGACGCGGGAGGACTAGATGCAGGGGTTCGGTCCGGAAGTATCCGGCGACGCCGACGTTATCGGCTGGGGCGTCGGACCGATTCTGGAGCCGTTCGACGACGTCAGGCGCATAGCAGTGCTGCGCGGGGGCGGGCTTGGCGATCTCCTGTTTGCGTTGCCTGCTGTCGCTGCCCTCCGCGCCGCCTACCCGGAGGCTTCAGTCACTGTCCTGGGAACCCCCGTCCACCAGGAACTGGCCGCCAGCACCGCAGGACCCGCGTACGACGTCCGCATCGTGCCCTTCGCGGAAGGTATCCGGCCGGGCCCGGAAGACCGTGCGGCGCTGGAGTCGTTTTTCGCCCAGATGAACCGGGAACCGCTCGACCTCGCTGTGCAGCTGCACGGCGGAGGACGCTTCTCCAATCCGTTTCTGCTCCGCCTGGGCGCCAGGCACTCGGTGGGCGCCCGGACCCCTGATGCTGCTCGGTTGGAGCGCAACCTTCCCTATGCCTACTACCAGCACGAACCGCTCCGAGCCCTCGAAGTCGCCGGACTTGCCGGTGCTCCCCCGGCCGGCCTGGAGGCTCGGCTCCGGCCGTTAGACCGCTACGCCGCTGGGCTGGAGCCTTTCTTGGGAGCCGAATCCGCCGTCGTGGTAATTCATCCGGGAGCCACCGACCCGCGTCGACGCTGGCCGGCGCGAAGCTTCGGCGAGGTGGCTGCGGCCTGCGCAGCGGACGGTGCCCGGGTGCTCGTCGTGGGCACCCGGGACGAAGAAGGCCTGGCCGCAGCGGTAGTCGAGGCGGCCGCCTCAGCGCAGGTCACGTCACTCGCAGGTGAACTCGAGCTGGGGGCTCTGGCGTCGTTACTGGCCGCGGCAACCGTTCTGGTGGCCAACGACAGCGGTCCGCGACACCTTGCCCAGGCGCTGGGTACCCCGACAGTAGGTCTGTACTGGGCCGGGAACGTCATCAACGCAGGCCCGCTGGGCCGCGGGCAACACCGGGTACACATGTCATGGCTGACACGCTGCCCCGAGTGCGGCGCCGACGTCACCCAGGTTGGCTGGACAGCTCCGCGTTGCCCGCATGAGAGCCCGCTCGTGACCGGCATCAGCGTTGACGCCGTCTGTCAGGACGTGCGGATGTTCACGGCCAAGACCCCTCTTCCGCGGGGCAGATGAGCAACTCGCGGACCACGCATCCCGGAGGCTGGGAGAGCACAAACAGGACAGCCTGGGCCACATCGGCGGGATCATTGAGTTTGGAATCATCCTGCGGCCTGTACTTCTCGGGCCGGTCGTCGAAGAACCTGGTCTTCATCCCGCCCGGAATCAGCGTGGTCACGCCGATTTCTCCGCTGGTCTCTGCCGCGAGGGCGTGGCTGAAACCCACCACGCCAAACTTTGAGGCGCAGTACGCGGACGCCTCCGGCAGCGCCCTCTTTCCCAAGGTCGATGCAACTGTGACCACCAGCCCCCGTGATGCCTTCAAGTGTGGCAGTGCCGCACGGACCACGGACACCGTGCCCAGGAGGTTGACGAAGATGACCTGCTCCCAGTCTTCGGCCGCGACGTCCTCCAGTTTTCCGCAGCGATCAATGCCTGCGGCGGTGACCACAGCGTCCAGGCCCCCCAGGGTGTCGGCGGCCTGGTTGACCGCGTCACTGACGGCGGTCCGGTCGGCGACGTCCACCTCGATGGCCTTCGCCGCGGACACGGTTCGGATGTCGCGGTCCAACACTATGGGCGTTCCGCCTGCCTGCAGCACGGCGTCGACGACGGCTGCACCGAGTCCGGAGGCGCCTCCGGTGACCAGCACCCTGCGTTTTTGCATCTCGTAGGTCATGATATTCCTTTCGCTTTGTGGCCGGCCGAGGGGCCCCGGCCCGGGACGGGAGGTCGGTCAGCCGACGCGGGCCAAGGCATCGGCGAGGTGAGTCGTAGAGCGGGCCGGATGGTAGGGAACGGTGAGGCAGCGGCCGCCCCAGCTCTCCACCAGCGGGGTTTCAGGCAATTCCCGGACGTTGTAGTCTCCTCCCTTCACCCAGATGTCCGGTCGCAGCATGTTCAGGCATTTTTCCGGGGTGTCTTCGTCGAAGACCAGCACGGCGTCGACGCACCCAAGGGCCAGCAACAGTTCCACCCTGTCCAGCTGATTGATGATGGGACGGGATGCCCCCTTGATTCGGCGGACGGACGAGTCCGAGTTCAGGCACACGATCAGGCAATCGCCAAGGGCCCTGGCGGCTGCGAGCGACCGCGCGTGACCGGCATGGAGCAGATCGAAGCAACCTCCGGTCGCCACCACGGTTCCGCCTGTGCGTCGCACCCGGCGGGCCAGCGCCGCCGCGTCGTTGCCCCGCAGGCCCGTGCTGTATCCGGGTACCGGCCGGCGTGGGCCCTTCAGCGCCCGCACGCCGCCGCCAGCGAGAAAGGATGCCGCGTCACGGACTGCCACGCGTGCCGATTCCGTGAGGTCATGGCCGGCCGCGAGCTGGGCAGCGAGACTGGCTGCCAGCCTGTCGCCTGCGCCGCAGGGGTCGACGACTCGGGTTTCCGGCGCAGCAATGTGCAGCGGGGTCGGGCCGGTGGAACGCGCCAGGGTCGCCCCGTGCTCGCCCTGGGTCACGAGCACGGCGTTGCTGCGCCAGAGACTCATGAGTGTCCGGGCCAGCTCTCCCGGGCTGTCTGCGGATGGTGCCTGGGACAGGAGCGTTGCAGCGGCGCGGGCCTCGGCCCAATTGGGCGTTACAACGGCGACGCTCTCGACGGGCGCGGCCCCGGCAGGATGCGGATCCCAGATGATAGGAACGCGGCCTGCCAGCCGGGCCAGCGCCGCACGAAGGGACGGGTTGCTGGTCAGGCCTCTGCCGTAATCGGCCACCACAATGGCGGCCGCGCCGTCCAGTGCCCGCAGCATTGCCGACGTGACAGCGGGGAAAGGTGCTTGTTGACAGCCTTCATCGAACCGGACAATCGGGTGGCCGTCGGCGCGAACCCGGGTCTTGACCGGGGTCGGGGCGCCTGATGGACCAGCGACAACGGTGACTCCGGCCAGTTGCCTCCCGAGCCGCGTAGCCGCCTCGTCCGATCCGAGTACGGTCACCAGAACCACGTGGTGCCCGTCTTCGACGAGCATGGTCGCGACCAAGCCGGCCCCGCCTGCACGGTCACGGGCGCCAGCAACGTCAACCACCGGCACGGGTGCATCCGGGCACAGCCGTGTGGCCATGCCGTCAACGTCAACGTCAAGCAGGATATCGCCGACCACAACGATGTTCATGACCCGGCCCCCGACGACGATTCCGACCGGCCTTGCCGCTGGATCTCGGCGTCAAAGGCACGGCACATGGCATGCAACGCAATTAGATGACACTCTTGGGCACTGGCGGCCGGACCGTCGATCGTGACAGCTTCATCGCAGTTCACGGCCAGCGGATTCGGGCCCGTGCCGGTCAGCGCCCAGGTCGTGACGCCCAGTCCTCTTGCGGTTTCGACCGCACGGAGCAGGTTCACGCTTCTCCCGCTGGTGGAGAGTAACATCAGGACGTCCCCGGAGCGGGCGTGCGCCCGCACCTGGCGGGCGAAAAGCTCCTCGAAGCCGTAGTCATTGGCGATGGCAGTCACGGCTGAGGTCTCGGCGTGAAGGGAGATTGCCGAGAACGGAACCCGTTCGCCGTCGAACCGTCCCACTAACTCCGCCGTCAGATGTTGGGCCTCGGCGGCAGACCCGCCATTGCCGGCCGCGAGCAACCTCGCTCCGCAGGCCAACCGGCGCGCGAGGTCTTCCCCCCACGCCGCCAACCGGAACGACTGACTCCGCAGCGACTCAAACGCCGGGAGAACGTTGTCCAAGTGCGATCGGACGGCTGCCACCGATCCGGGCCGTGCGAATGGGGAACCGGGGCGGCCCGCGCGGTCACCGTCTTCTGGCAGCAGCATTAGGGGAGGATTCGCCCGGCTCAGAGACCTCTCCGGGCTCACAGCGCTGCTCCTTCGACAGGATCCAGCCGCCGCGAATCAGCACAGGCGCCCAGCGTTTGCAGATATGCCCTTTCGGTTTCAGCCGCTACCCGCTCCCATGAATAGCGGACCCGCACACGCTCCTGTCCGGCGCGCCCCAGTTCTCGGCGCAGCCTGGCATCACCTAGCAGACTGGCGAGGGCTGCGGCTAGAGCGGCCGGGTCTTTCGGGGGCACGTGCAGTCCCGTGCCCTGATGCACCACCGTGTCCTGCAGTCCGCCGACGGCTGCGGCCACTACCGGGATTCCGCACGCCATTGCCTCCAGCGGCACGATCCCAAAGGGTTCGTACCAGGGCGTGCACACCACCGCGTCAGCGCTGCGGAAAATTGCGGGCATGGCACCGCGCGGCACTTGCCCGCGGAACGTGACCTGGTCCCTGACTCCGAGTTCCGTGGCGACGGCGGATAGCCTGCGTGCTTCGGCGTCGTCTCCCCGTGCGGCAGCGTCGCCGCCGCCGACAATGAGGAGTTCGACGTCGGTGAAGCCTGACATCCGAAGCAGGGGCAAGGCCCTGATGGCCAAATCGACGCCCTTGCGGGGAACCAGCCTGCCTACGGAGAGGATCCGGTGGGCGCTATGGCGGGGCTCGACCGTCCCGTCGCCTGCGAACAGTTGAATATCGACGCCACACGGCGCGATGGAGATTCTCGCGGTGTCGATTCCCATGGCCTTAAGTTCGAAGACTTCATCGGAGCAGGTGGCAATAATCCGGTCCACGGACCGTGCCACTGACGGCTCAAGCCACCGCCTTTCGAGTGGACTGGTGTCCTGGGCACCCTGATGTCGTCGTTTGACGGTGCCCAGCGCGTGGAAAGTCTGGACTACGGGGACGTGTACGCCGACGGATCCCCGCCGTGCCGCGTCGAGCGCGGCCAGACCGGACATCCAGAAATGCCCGTGGACCACATCCGGGGGGTGCCTGCCCCAGTCACGGGAAATTCCGTCGGCCAGCTCGCCCATGAAGGGCAGGAGATCGTCTTTGGGCAGGTGCTGGGCCGGTCCGGCGTCGACGTGGACCACCTCCAGCTCCGGCAGGATCCGGACCCGTTCAGGCAGTTCGGCCGAGTCCCGTCGGGTATACACGGTGACGTGGTGCCCGCGGCGGGCCAGGGACTCCGAAAGCGCGGCCACATGCACATTTTGGCCGCCGGCATCTACCCCGCCCAGTGCTGCCAGCGGACTGGCATGTTCCGAAACCATGGAGATTTTCACTGGCCCTTCCCTTCTTGCGTTGCAATCAGAATCCGCCCCGTCCGGAAGCGCGGCGAGGTCAAGTCGTCGAGCAGCTCGTTCCATGCGCGGAGGAAGGCCTCGAGGCCGTAGCGTTCCAGCGCCGCTTCCCGGGCCACGTTTCCCCGCTGCCGGGCTTCCACGGGGTCTGCGACCAGCTGGGCGGCGACGCGCACGAGCTCGTCGACATTCGTGGAGATTGCCCCGGCCCCGGGTGGCACAGCGCGTGCAGCTTCGGTCGTGCCCAGCACCACGACCGGCATGCCCAGGTGCATCGCCTCGAGCAGTGCCAGTCCCAGGGATGTCCACCGGACCGGGTGGAGGTAAACCCTGCAGCGTGCAAGTTCGCGGTGCAGGCGTGCGGTTTGCAGGTCGCCGCAGACCGTCAACTTCCCCGCCGGCAGCCCGGTAGCCTCGGACAGTCCTGCTCCGCCCATGCCGAACACCCGCAGGGGCGCCGCAACGGCGAACCGGGCCAGCAAGTCTGTGCCAGTGACGCGACCCCGCCGAACGGGCTCATTGACCACGGCGCCGAGTTCGGGGACTTCACCGCTGTAGAGGTGTCCCGGATCCGGGATACCGTGCTCGATGACGACTGTCGGGGCGGAGCCGTTGTCCCAGATCAGCTGGTTGAAGTGGGTGACATGGACCAGCGGAATGACGTGCTGGTCTGCGAAGGGATGCACGGAGTGGGGAACATCGCCCTTAGGGGTGTTGTGCTCCAGGAACACCGCCGGAAGATCCCTGCCAGGGATCCGGCCCAGTGCACGTACGACTTCTGTCAGTTCCTCCGCCCGTTGCAGGATGACGGCGTCCACGCTGTCGGGATCGAGTGCGTCGAGGGCAATCTCCCGGACAGATGCGGGCCAATCCCGGCCTCCACGGCCCAGCCCCCACGCCCCGCGCTCGGGAAGCACCGGCAGGAGATACTCATGAGGCCCCCTGATGAAGGCATCAGTCCAGCCCCCATGCACATGCCAGAGCAGGATTCTCATGGGTGCCGCGCTCTCCGCGCCGACAATGACGACACTCCGCCGAGTAACCGTTCGACGGCTTCCAGGAGTTGCTCCGGTGCAACGGAGGCCAGACACGGATGGCCTGGGACGGGGCACTCGGTGGCGCGGCTTGACTTGCACGGAGCGTCCTGGTCGCCCAAGATCTCCAGCGGGACACCGTAGGGGGCCCATCGGATGGCTGGAACCACCGGAGAGAACAGGCATGCTACCGGTGTGCCGAGCGCCGCCGCCAGATGTGCCGGGCCGGTGTTGCCTGTGACCACGACGCTCGCACGGGCAAGAACACCTGCCAGAGTCTTCAGATCCGTCCGCCCGCCCAAATCCAGGGCGGAAGGCCCCGCGACCGTGGCCGTGAGCTTCGTTTCGGCGGGGCCGCCGGTCACCACCACCCGGTGCCCGGCGCCCTCGAGCAGTTCCACCGCCGCCGCATGATGCAGCGCGGGCCACGCGCGGGCCGGCGCCGACGCCCCGGGATGGACGACGACGTAGGGCTCATCCCCCACCAGGTCCCGCACGTCCGGATACCCTTCCACGCGGAGCCTGCCGTCGTCCCCGGCAGGAAGGGTGAAGCCGGCCGCCCGTGCGATCCCGAGGGCTCGTTCGGATTCGGGCTGGTCTTCAGGAAAGTCCTCGCCAGGTCGCAGGCGAACGTCCAGGAGGCTGCCCGCATAGTCGGTAGACGCGCCGGCAATGCGGCCGACGCCGGCCAGCCGCAGGACGAGAGCAAGGGGCAGCGGCGACTGGTGGAAAGACGTCAGGATGACCGCTTCAGTGATCCGCGAATCGGTGACGAACGCCTTTAATGCATTCACCTGACGCATTTCCACCCTTGGGGCCGGGTTCGCGATCCAGGGACAGTTCCAGCTATAGGCCTCCGACACCCCCGGGAGGAGCGATGCCGCCGGCTCCCCCTGCGGGCCGCACAGCACGACGACGTCGTTGGGGTCACCTCCATGGGAACGGCCGCCGTGAGCAACGGCTCGGATGGCCGGACCCGCCAGCAGAACGTCGCCGACGCTGTCGAGTCGGGCCACGAGGACCCGCGTCATGGCTCCGTCCCCGCGGCTGCCGTCGTCAGGAGCAGGTCCACAGCAGCCTCGAGGTCCGCCGCCACGTCAAGGGCCGCCTCCACTTCTGCCGCCCGGGTCACGGGGGTGGGTACCAGAATGCCCCGGGCGCCCGAGATTCGTGCCGCTTCCATGTCACTTCCGATGTCTCCGATGAGTGCCGTCTCCGACGGAGGAACCCCGAGGGTGCTGCAGGCTTGCAGGACCATGCCCGGTGCAGGTTTGCGACACGGGCAGCGATCCGCGGGAACGTGCGGGCAGATGATCCAAAGGTCGAGGGGGCCCAACAGCTGTTCGATCCGGTTGTTGACGGCGACCACCTCAGCTGTTGTGAGGATCCCCCGGCCTATCCCCGACTGGTTACTGAGGACGCCTATCGGGATTCCGCGACTGCGCAGCCGTTGCAGCGACTCACGTGCGTGGGGCATCGGCCGGACCCGGGCGGGATCGGCGTTGTACGGGACATCGTGGATCAGCGTTCCGTCCCGGTCAAAAAAGACGGCCCGCAGCGGTGCAGCGCCAGAAGTGCCCATACCCACCCTGTTCCCCATTAGGACCCGGCCTAAACGCCCGTCCCCTTCCTGGCCTTGCCCCGGGGCTACACTCCTGGAAAAGGAGGTCAGTCGATGTTCGGAAATCAAGACGGGCCGCCGTCAGGGTCCGGGCGTGACGGCCGGCCGTTGCTGCTGGTCTTGCGTGCGCTCCAGCTCGGCGATCTGCTCGTCGCCGTGCCCGCATTGCACGCGTTGCGGCGCGCTTATCCGGATCATCTCCTTCTTTACGCGGGTCCGGCCTGGCTGCGGGACGCCGTTGCCTTGGTGGGCGGGTATGGCCTCCTGCCTGCGACGGGCCTGTCGGAGCCGTTGGCTGTGGAACAAGGCAGCGTGGATGTTGCGGTGAACCTGCACGGCCGAGGTCCGGAGAGTCAGATGCTGGTTGAGGCAGTCGGTGCCCGGCGTGTGATCTCGCATGCTTCGGAGAAGTGGGACGGTCCGGATTGGGTCGAGGACATTCATGAACGTCGGCGCTGGACCCGGCTCCTCCAATGGCACGGCATCGCCGCGGATCCCGACGACGTCCGGCTGAACCCACCGCCCGTCCGCACGCAGTGGCCGGACGCCACCGTTGTCCATGTGGGCGCAGCCTTTGCGAGCCGGCTCTGGCCAGAGGGCCGGTTCGCTGAGGTGGCTGGCCGTCTGGCGGACGCCGGGCACCGTGTGGTCATCACCGGCAGCGGGGCTGAACGGGCACGCTCCCTGGCCGTGGCCGCACAGGCCGGCCTGCCAGAGGAATCCGTCCTCGCCGGTCGGCTCTCCCTTGGCGCATTAATTGCCCTCGTGGCGGACGCCCGGCTGGTGGTCTCCGCCGATACCGGGGCAGCGCACCTCGCCACGGCCTACCGCCGGCCTTCCGTGGTGCTCTTCGGACCCGCACGACCCGAGCAATGGGACCCTCCACCAGGGCAGCACATCGTACTGACAAAGCCGGAATTGCGCCGGGGCGACCCATTTGCCGGAGATCCGGATCCAGCCCTGCTTGGGGTCCAGGCTCAGGAGGTCTTGGACGCTGTCCGGGTTCTGGGATTGCTCTGAGAGTCGGCCTCGGCGAGCAGTTGCTGAAGGCGCATCAGCACCTTGGACAGCCGTCGGGAGACCTGCATTTGCGAGACGCCGAACCGCCTTCCGAGTTCGGCTTGGCTTTCTTCACAGAAATAACGGCGGTACAGCAGTTCGCGGTCCTGCTCGGACAACTCGCCGATGGCTTGGTTCAGGCACAGGAGATCCTCCAGCCGTTCCAGCGGCAGCTCCCGCGAGGCCAGTGCATCCGCCAGGCGCGGACCGCCATCGTGATCGTCAACGACGTCGAGTGACTCCGGACGCATGCTCGATGCCGCGGCCAGCGCCTCTCCTACGGATGAGACAGGGACCCCTAGGTGCTCAGCCAATTGGCCTGTAGTCGGCCGATA
Organism: Actinomycetota bacterium; assembly: GCA_046727115.1. GTDB lineage: Bacteria > Actinomycetota > Actinomycetes > Actinomycetales > Micrococcaceae > Arthrobacter. The sequence goes on from JBKPBZ010000327.1 coordinate 18,123, forward strand.
CCCCAAGGCCTGGGTTAGCTCCGGCTCGGACCGCAGGACCTCCCTTCGCAGGTCCTGGACCCTCCGCGGCGGCCTGACCACCCAGCAACGGTCGCGCAGGTAGCGCTTAAGCTCGCCCGTCACCGTGGGGGCCGCGTAGGCCGCGAAGCTTTCTCCCTTGGTTGGGTCGAAACGCCGCGCGGCTTTGACCAGACCCAAATACGCAACTTGGTTTAGATCCTCGTGTTCCCGGCCGCGCCCTGTGAAGCGAAAGGCCAGGGCTTTCGCCAGTTCCAGGTGGTCAAGGATCAGCCGGGTTTCGAAGGCCTCCCGGATCCGACCCGTTGGAGCCCGCCCGGTCGCCACGGGCTGCCCGGAATCGGCCAGGACATGCGCCCTCCGTGATGGCGGGCTCTGGGGTTCTGCCATAGTCGTTCATTCCTCTGAACCAGAGTCGTTCAAAGCCTGCGGCAAGACTTAGCAGTAGAAAACCATAAGCTTGCTTATTAAACAATGGCCCAGGAGTTCAGGCCCTGTCCCCCCAGGCCGCAGCGAGCAAGACTCAAGCTCCGCGCCGCGCCGACTGTGCGGGCGGTATTGCCCTCTGGCCGGACCGCATCGAAGAAGTTATAGTAAGCATGCTGATGATTGATTCGGCCGTCGTCAGCTTCCCTAATCCCGTCAAAGGAGACACCGTGAGCACCAGGGTTGAAAAGCGAGTTTTGGTCAACGTACCCGTCAGCGTGGCCTACAACCAGTGGACCCAGTTCGAAGAATTTCCGCACTTTATGGGCGGGGTGAAGAGCGTCAAGCAGCTCAGTGACAACCAGCTCGAGTGGGTTGCGGAAATCGGCGGGGTGCGCAGGCAGTGGCAGGCCAGAATCCTCGAGCAGGTACCCGACCGAAAAGTCGCATGGGCCGCCACAGAGGGCGCGACGAACGCAGGGTCCGTGACGTTCGAAGACCTCGGCGGCGGTCAGACGTCGGTACAGCTGTCCTTGGAATATGAGCCTGAAGGGATTGTGGAAAAGGTCGGCGACAAGCTGAACATCGTAGAGAGGCAAGCCGAAAGTGACCTCAACCGGTTCAAGGCCTTCATTGAAGACGAGGGCTATGCGACCGGCGCCTGGCGCGGAACCGTCAGCGAAAGCGCGTCCGCCGGCACGCCCGGCATTGACGAGGCGGCCGGGTCCCGCGGGGACAGCGGCAAAGCCGGTGTATCGGGCAAAGTCATCGCCGGAGTCGGGCTTGCCGCCGCGGCCGCTGCGGGCGTCGCGGCCGCGGCAGGCAACAAGGAGTCCGGCGGAGACGCGCCGGCTCACGTGACGCCATCCCCGGAGCCGCAAGCCGTCCCGCCCACCGGAACTTCAGGCAGTGTATTCCCCGGTGAGGGATTGCCCCGGGACGCGACTCGTGCCGGGGAGGGAACTGTTGGCCGGTCAGAGGCGAAGCCTTTCGACCAGACCAACGGCCTTGTTGACACCGAAGGGGATTCGGATGGAACAGCCGTGGGCGACACCGCCAGCGCGGCCGACCGGGAAATGAGGACGGAACGCGGGCCGGGCTCTGTTCCACCGGCCGGAGGAAGCCTGGGGCAACACTGACCGCGGGGCGCGGAGGGTGCGGCTGCCGGCCGCCACCCTCCGCAGCCTCGCACACGGCCTACTCCAGCGGCGCTTGCCACCGGGGATTAGTTCAAGCGCGAGGGAGCCAAGCAGGCACGCCCCTTGCAACGAAGGAAGCACAATGATCAAGAACCTGATCCGGGGCGCCTTGGGATTATTCCTGCTGGGAGGCGCTTTCTCCCTCGCACCGGCCGACGCCGGTACAGCCGCCGGGACCGGCCCGCCGGCGTCATCTTCCGTCGCAGCACAGGCCACCTCGTTCCAAGCAGCCCTCGTTCCCATGTCCTCGACATCGCCGTCACCCAGCGGGCCAGTCGATCCCGGGACCGGAGAATCCAAAGAAGCGAAGGAAGCCCGGGTCGACTACGCCCCTTACGTTATCGGCGCAGTGATTTTGGTGGTGCTTGTGGCCAGCGTTATCTTCTGGCGCAAGCGCAGGATCTCACACCCCAGAAAACCCGGCTAAACACCGGCCCGTGCGATACGCCGTCCCGGCCCGGCGGACGCCTCCAGTCACCGTGCTGACGGTGATTGTTGGGCACCAAAGACTCAGGGCCTGGACATACTTTGGCCTGCGCGGCGGCTCGTCAGGAAGCCGTCCAGCGTCGGTTCCATTCGCCTGTATTTGGACTACTCTGTTGGCAAGATCTTCATAGAGGAGAACCAAATGAGCGCCCCGGATGAACTAGCTGCCATCCAAGCGCGGCTCGCCGCGGACGAGGCCGAATGCCCGCACAGGGTGAACGAGCAGAACGTCCGGGACCGGCGCTACCTCCTTTCACTGGTGCGGGAACAACTAGCCCGCCTCGAGAAACTGGCCGCCGTGGCATCCGATTTCGCTGAGCGGGGCGAGCGGATCGAAGAGCAGTTTGGAGGCAGCGGCTCCGTCCACACAATCAGGGCCGCGGGTCTCGGTGACGGATATCGGGACGCTGCCAGGACCATCCGGGCCGCGTTGGGCCCAGCGTTGGGTGAACCTGACGGCGACGCAACGGCGACCATGATCACGCGCCGCGAACCCGAGCACCAGCCTCAAGCGGGCACCCCGGCCCTCCCGCCGGAGTCTCTGGCGGGATGAATGAGGGCGTGCAGTTGCCACGAGGCTTCCAAGCTCCGGGCAAGTCAGTGCCGCGTCCAGGGGGTCCGGTCACTGGACCCTTCTCAAATAGCCGGAACAGGACCATCATTCCTGCTAAGCAAGTTCGGAATCGGCCATGGTCTCAAGCGACGGAGAGGGGGCGATCTTCCCTCGGTGGATCGAACCGAGAGACCTGAAACCGCGCCTGTCGGGGACCTTCTCCCGCTTCTGTGAGCGCGGTCCGTCAGTGCAAGCCTGAACGCCCTCCAGTCGGGGATGGTGGCGTGGTCGGGCCGCTGGATGCCATGGAATTCCGACAGCGAAGGCCACCGAAATGTCCCACCCACAGAAGCGTCGAACAACGCTCGCTTCCGCTCTCATCCTGTTTGTCGCAACATCCACAGTCGTGTCGTGTTCCGGGCAAAACGCGGCGCCCGCGCCGGTTACGTCCCCAGGGACCACCGGCTCAACATCGCCGACGGCGGCGTCGGAGACTCCGTCCCCCACAGCTTCCCCGACTCCGACGGGCCCCGACCTCTGCGGACCAGGGTCGGCCATCAACTTCGACCCGGCCGCCTTCCCCGAGTCACCGAAGATCGACAACAAATGGTTCCCGCTGACGCCCGGCATGCAGTACACGACGACGGGACAGGTCACGAACACCGAAGGCGCCACCGAGCGCACCGTGGTCCACTCCGTGACCGGGCTGACCAAAGTCATCAACGGCGTCAAGACCCAGGTAATTTGGGACCAAGACCTCTCTGATGGTGAGTTGGTGGAATCCGAATTGGCCATGCTTGCCCAGTCGAAGGATGGGGCGGTCTGGCTCTTCGGGGAGTACCCGGAGGAGTTCGAAGGCGGCAAGTTCGTTGGCGCGCCGAAGACCTTCATTAGCGGCATCGCCGGAGCCGAGGCAGGGATCGCGATGCCAGCCGAGCCGCGGACTGGCACGCCGGCCTATCCGCAAGCTCACGCCCCGGCGGTGGGCTTCCTGGACTGCGGAGACGTCTTTGAAGAACACAAGCGGGTGTGTGTTCCCACCGGGTGCTACGAGGACGTCCTGGTGATCGATGAACGCAATCCGCTGGAACCGGAAGCTGGCCATCAGCGGAAGTTCTATTCGGCCGGCACAGGGCTGGTTCAAGTCACTGCCGTGGGCGGCGCGGACCAGGAAACCTTGAAGCTTGTGAAGGCGGAACAACTGACCGACGCCGGGCTGAAGAACATCAACCAGAAAGCACTGGCCCTGGAGCAGCACGCTTACCAGACAGGCAAGACCGACTACGCAAAGACAGCCCACGCCGAACTTGCGACGGAAAGCTCCGAAGGCAAATGATCATACGCGGGCATTGATTCGGGTGGTGCAATCCCGATAGGTTCTTGAGTGTCCCCAAGCCTGTCAGTGCGTCGTTGACAACATCCTGTCCAGCGCAGGTCCTATGGGAAACAGGGATTCACGAAGGAGTGAACACCATGGCCTATACAGCCGAAAACTGGCCCATCACCGCAGCGCTCCTGCAGTTCCCGGGAACCGACGCGCAGGGCAACCACATCAACGACGCCGACGCCTCCGCCTGGGCCGAGGTCCTCACCGAGGTCAAGGACGCCGGCT
>JBKPBZ010000328.1:0-15379 GCA_046727115.1 Actinomycetota bacterium
GGGAGTTTCCTTATTCATTTTGGGCTGCGCTGCTTGCTCAACGGGGCCGGCCAAAGTGGCCGTTCCGGAGCACGCTCAGGCGCGCAAGCATTTCCAGTGGAAGCCGATCGCGGGCTATCTAAATGCTGGCACTGGGGACCAGCGGGTGTATCTCAAGATCGCGTAGGGGCGGGCTTGTTGAATTCGAAAATCATGGAAATCAACGACCGGGCATCCATTTCTACCTCTCCAGTCTAGCTGTACAAGGCCCGGATCCTCGACTGGACCCGTGATCGCGCCGCGGGAGCGTGCCGGCCGCGGACCGATAGCGGACCGTCAGCCCACGAGCTCCAGCTCGATTTCGCGTGTGGCGATGTCCGAGGACAGCACCCGGACCCGGACTTGAGTGCCCGGTTCCAGCTCGCCGGGGCATCGTGCCGTCACGGCCGGCTCGGCGATCTGGACGATCCCGGACGGCCCGTTCCCGTTGCCGTTGGCTTTGCCGCCGTTCCCATTACCGTTGACGCTGCCGTTGGTGGTGCCCTTCGCCGGCTTGGGCCCGGAGATGACCACAGCGTCGAATTCCTGGCCGACGTGGTTGACCAGCAGCGCCGCCTCGACGGTGTCCAGCGAGAGCCGCTCCAGCTTTGCGGCGAGCTGGTCCGAGGTGCCCATGATGGCCGGAAGGGACGGCAGGGCCTCCCGGGCCCAGGCCGGAACCTCGGTGCCGTTGCTCAGGGCCTCGCAGATCACCAGCACGAACCGGTCGACCAGCCGCCGCAGCGGCGCCGTGGAATGGGCGTAGGCCGCGCCGATGGCGGACTGGAGGGCGGCTCCCGGCACCGTGCCGTCGAAGTGCGTGTACCCGGCACCGCGGAAAAGCATCCCGGCCGAATGCACAATGGCCAGCTGCCGGGGGTCCGTGGGGTCCAGGGTCCGCAGGTACTCCCCGTAGCGCATTTCCCCGTCCCAGGGCTTGCCGAGGGCATGGGTCTGGCGGTGGAAGTGCCGCAGCGACGCCTCGTCCGGGGCGGGCATGGTGCGCAGGATGCCGACCTTGCCCCGGAGCATGAGGGCGGCGGCGGCCATTCCGGTCATGAGTGAGATCTGGGCGTTCCAGTCCTCCACCGGCAGCGGCGGGGCCGCCACGATCCGGTAGCCGCCGTCGGGCAGTTGCTGGATCTCCTGTTCGGGCATATTCAGGCTCGCGCCGCCGCGCAGGCGTTCCTGCTCCACCCGCTTGATGCCGACCTCTTTGAGCAACTGCAGCACCGGTGCCGCGGTGCCGGCGTCGAGCTCGGCCTGGACGCCCTTGTAGTTGAGCTTGGCTCGGCTGCGGACCTGCGCCCGGCGCACGAGGACCGAGGTCACCTCCGCCGCGGCGTCGAGCTCGAACTCCCAGACGAACGCCGCGCACAACTGCCCGGCGAGCAGGCTGCCGGCGGCCTCGCTGATGATCTCGGGGTGCAGCGGAATCCGGCCGTCCGGGGTGTAGAAGGTCTGGCCGCGGCGCCGGGTCTCGGCGTCAAGCGCCCCGCCCGGGGCGACAAAGGACGGGACGTCGGCGATGGCGTAGAACACCTTGTAGCCCCCGTTGCTCCGTTCGATGAACAGGGCCTGGTCGAGGTCGGTGGACGACGCCGGATCAATGGTCACGAACTCGACATGGGTCAGGTCCAGGTCCGGCAGCTTGTGCTCGGCCACCGCTGCTTCCGCGTCGCGCAGCACGTCCTCGGGGAACGGACCGGGCAGTTCCAGCGTGGTGCGCAACGCCTTGAGAGCCTCGGCAAGCTGGTTCTGCTGCTCGTGGACACTGGGGGTCAGGCGATGATGGGACACGAAAAACAGGGTAGCCCGATTTCCGCTATTAGTCTTGGATGATGAGCGCAACTGCGGACGATCCTGCCCTCTACAACAGCTTCCTGGCGGATCTGCTGGGGATCTTGGCGTACGGCGAGCTTTCCGCCTTCGAACGGCTGTCCTCGAGTGCCCGGTATTCGCCCACACTGCATGACCGCGCGGTGGTCGGCAGGATGGCGGTGGTCGAGTTCGAGCATTACGAACTCGTCCGCGCCCGGCTCGAGCACATGGGCCTGGATACCGAGGCTGCCATGCTGCCGTTCCAGCCCGCGGTGGACCACTTCCACGAGCGCACGCGCCCGGCCGACTGGTATGAAGCGCTCATGAAGGCCTACGTGATCGACACCGTTTCCGCGGACTTTTACCGCGCCGTCGGCCGGTACGTCGACGCCGGGACCCGGGAGCTGATCGGCCAGGTCCGCTCCACCGGCGAGTCCACGGCCGTGCTCCAGGAGCGACTCAAGACGGCCCTGGCCGATGATCCCCGGCTGGCGTCGCGCCTGGCGCTGTGGGCCAGGCGGCTGCTGGCCGAGGTCCTGACCCACGCCCAGCGGGTCAGCCTTGAACACTCGTTCCTCGCCGGGCTCTCGGGGCTTGACGACGCCGGTGCCAGGGAGCTGGTCAGCGGCCTGACCGCCGAACTCGCAGCGAACCACGCGCGCCGGATGGCAGGGCTGGGGCTCGCCGGGTAGGTTCAGTGCCCGCGGGGACCCTGCCTAGGATGCCGCGGCGTCCAGCGCCGCCAGCAGCGCACCCGCGGCGTGGGCCGGATCAGCGGCGTCGGTGATCGCCCGGACCACCACGATCCGCCGGGCGCCGGCCTCAACTACCTGCTCGACGTTGCTGAGGTCGATCCCGCCGATCGCGAACCACGGCAACAAGCTTTCGACCGGACCGTCCACCTTGCCGGTTCCCTCAGCGTCCGCCCGGCCGATCGCCTCGGCGGCGTAGCGCACCAGGTCGAGGCCGACGGCGGCGCGACCCGGCTTGGTGGGCGTCGCCCACACCGGGCCCACACAGAAATAGTCGAGTCCTTTGCGGCTGGGCGAGGCAGCAATGGCGGCGTCCACCTGTTTCGGGCTGTGGGTGGACAGGCCGATCACGGCATCCTTGCCCAGGAAGCCGCGGGCGGCGTCGAGCGAAATGTCCTTCTGGCCGATATGGAACACCGGTGCCCCGGACAAAGAGGCGATGTCCGCCCGGTCATTGACCGCCCACAGCCGTCCGTGGCGCAGGGCCGCCGCGTGCAGGACCTCCAGGAGTTCGAGTTCCTCGGCCGCCTCGAGTGATTTGTCGCGCAGCTGGATGATGTCCACCCCGCCGGCGAAGGCGGCGTCAACGAAGTCCTCGAAGTCGCCGCGGTCCCTGCGGGCGTCAGTGCACAAGTAGAGGCGGGCGGTGGTGTGGAGGGGGTCCTGGCTCATGGGTCCAGCCTAGTTCCTCTAAACTGGGCGCATACCGCGGGAGCCCGCAGCAGCCACGTCGCCGCTGCACGGCTGAGAGGGCGTCAGAGCCGACCGCTTGACCTGATCCGGTTAGTACCGGCGTAGGGAAGGAATTTTTTTATGGGCACACGAGCCGGCCGCGCAGCCGAAGCCGCAAATGACGCCGCCGCCAGGGTTTGTGACACCGGGCCCGACACCGCAGAGCGAATCACCGCAGAGCGAATTACCGCCGGGGAAACGAGTGCCGGGGACATCACCGCCGACGTTGCGGTGATCGGCGGCGGGGTGATCGGCCATGGCATCGCGTTCGAGGCCAGCCGCGCGGGCCGGTCTGTGGTTTTGATCGACGATGCTCCCGGCAGCGGAGCCAGCTGGGCCGCGGCCGGCATGCTGGCCCCGGTCAGCGAGCTGCACTACCAGGAGGAGCAGCTCCTGGAACTGATGCTTGAGTCCTCCCGGTTGTGGCCCGGATTCGCTGCCCGCCTCGACACCGCTGCCGGCCTGGACTCCGGTGCCGACGGCACGGAACCCCCGGCCGGGACCGGCTACCTGACGACGCCGACCCTCGCGGTCGGGGCCGACGCGGCGGACCGGCGCGCGCTCGCGGACCTGAGGGACGCCCAGCAGGCCTGCGGCCTCACCGTGGAACCGCTGACAGTGCGCGAGGCCCGCAGCCGGGAGCCCCTGCTGAGCCCCGGCATCTCGTGCGCCTTCGACATCCCGGCCGACCACCAGGTGGACCCCCGGCTGCTGATCGCCCGGCTCGCCAGCGTGCTCGGCGCTGAGGGTGGGAGCTTCGTGCGGCGGCGCGCGGCGGGCCTGCTGTGGCAGGACGGACATGTCGCCGGGGTACGGCTGGCGGGCGGCGGATCCGTGCGGGCTGCGGAAACGGTCGTCGCCAACGGCCTTGGCGCCGCCGGGCTCGAGGACCTGCCCGCCGGGCTGGCACTGCCGCTGCGGCCCGTCTACGGCGACATCCTCCGGCTCCGCGTGCCCCAGCGCCTGTCTCCGCTGCTGACGGCCACCGTGCGCGGCATGGTCCGCGGAGTCCCGGTGTACATCGTCCCCCGCCAGGACGGCACCGTGGTGATCGGAGCCACCCAGCGCGAGGACGGACCGTCGGATCCGCACGCGGTCTCCGCCGGCGGCGTGTACCAGCTGCTGCGGGACGCCCAGCAGCTGGTGCCCGCCGTCGCCGAGCTGGAGCTGCTGGAAGCCACGGCCCGGGCCCGGCCCGGCACACCGGACAACGCCCCGTTGCTGGGACGCGTGGCACGCCCGGACGGCGGGGACATCCCTGGGCTGATCATCGCCACAGGCTTCTTCCGGCACGGCATCCTGCTGACCCCCGCGGCTGCGGCTGTGTGCCGGCAACTCGTGGACGGGACGCCGGACCCGCGCTGGGCCGGGTTCCGCCCCGACCGTTTTTCCCGCATCCCGGCCACGTCCGGGGACAGCCCCAAGAAGGAAGCAGCATGAACATCAGACTGAACGGAACGGAGCAAAACGTCGCCGACGGCGCCTCCGTCAGCACACTCGTCAGCCAGCTCACGGGCCGCAGCATCGGCCCCGACGGCCGCGCCGCCGACGGGGGCAAGCTTGGCGTCGCCGTGGCCCGCAATGCCGAAGTGGTGCCGCGCAGCCAGTGGCACGCCACGGCGCTCGCCGACGGCGACGACGTCGAACTTGTCACGGCAGTCCAGGGAGGATGACCAGCATGAACGAGACGACGTTGGCAGGAACACCGGCCGTACGGGCGACCGGGGCGGTGGCCGACCCGTTCGTGGTCGACGGCGTGACGCTCGGCTCCCGCCTCATCATGGGCACCGGCGGTGCGCCGAGCCTGGACGGGCTGGGGGCGGCACTTGTGGCCTCCGCAACCGAGCTGACCACGGTGGCAATGCGCCGCTATTCGCCGGCGGAGACAGGCTCGCTGTTCCAGCTGCTCGAGGACCACCGGATCCGGGTGCTGCCCAACACGGCCGGCTGCTTCACCGCCAAGGACGCCGTCCTCACCGCGGAGCTGGCCCGCGAAGCCTTGGAAACGGACTGGGTCAAACTCGAAGTCATTGCCGACGAGCACACCTTGCTGCCGGACGCCGTCGAACTCGTGGACGCCACCGAACAGCTCGTGGCGCGCGGCTTCAAGGTCTTCGCCTACACCAACGACGATCCCGTGCTTGCCCTGCGGCTCGAAAACCTCGGCGCCACAGCCGTGATGCCGCTGGGCGCCCCGATCGGCACCGGCCTGGGCATCCTGAACCCGCACAACATCGAGCTGATCGTCTCCCGGGCGTCCGTTCCCGTGGTGCTGGATGCCGGGATCGGCACGGCCTCGGACGCGGCCCTGGCGATGGAACTCGGCTGCGACGCCGTGCTGCTGGCCACGGCCGTGACCCGGGCCCAGAATCCCGTGCTCATGGGCGAGGCCTTCAAGCATGCCGTCATCGCCGGTAGGCTGGCAAAAAAGGCCGGCAGGATCCCGCGCCGCGAGCACGCCCTGGCGTCCTCGGCGATGGAAGGCCGGGCCGAGTTCCTCTGAGTCCGGCCGTTCCCGGCAGGCCGCCGGTCCTGTCGGTCAACCAGCGAAGGAGACTGTCATGGCAGCCACGGATGACATCCTCACCCGCCCCCAGCTCGACCAAGCGCTGGCAGACCTGCCGGACTGGCGGTACCGCCTCGGCGGGCTGGTGACCGTGTACAAGGCGCCGACGGCGGCCGCGGCACTTGAGCTGATCGCCGCCGTCGGGCGCCTCGCCGAAGAGCAGAACCACCACCCGGACCTGGACTGGCGCTACAACCGGGTCTTCCTTCGCTACAGTTCCCATGACGCCGGCACCGAGGTGACGCCGCGGGACGTCAAAGCGGCTGCGGCGGCCAGCGCGGCGGCCGCGGCAGTCGCTGCCACCGCGCAACCGGGGCTGTACCGGACCGTGGAAGTAGCCATCGATTCGGAGGACCCCGCCGGGATTTCGGAAGTCTGGCGGGTCGCCCTCGGTTACCGCAAGGGCAGGCTCGGGCATCTTACGGACCCCTACGGCCGCGGCCCCTCGCTCGTGTTCCAGGAAACGTCCGCCCCGAGCGCCAACCGCATCCGTGTGGACATCCACCGGAGCGCGGCCGAATCCGGCCCCGTACTGGACCAGGCCGCGGCTACCGGGGCCTCAATGAACCGTGACCACGCACCCCATCGGGTGGTGGTCACGGACGCGCAGGGCAACCGGCTGTGCCTGTGTACCGAGGACGGCCACGGACCGGACGTGCCGGCCTAAGGCACTGCCCTGCAAAGTGCCCCCGGGCGGTGATGCCCGGCTAGAGCTTTAGGATGGCGGTGAGCCGCTCGGTGTCCTGCCGGGTGCGGGTCTTGCCGAGATACATCACGGCCGCGATCGACGCCGCAGTGCCCAAGACCATCGGCAGGATCCACGGGATCCAGGTCAGGCCCGGCTGGTAGCCGAGTCCGGCCGCAATGAAGATGATCCAGCTCAGCATGCCGACCGACGCAGCGACTCCCGGCGGGACGCTGACACCGTATTTCGTGTGCCGTTTGTCATTGGCCCACACCACAAAGCCCGCGGCGACGGTCACGAGGGCAACCACAATCAGGGAAAGCATTCAGGACACCTCACGCTGGTGAAGAAGACGACAGGAACACGGTACTGAAGGATTCAGCCGGAAAGCTGCTCCAAGGGCGGCCCCGGCCGGCCGGGTTTAGAGGGCGCCGAAGCCGACGCGGCGGGCCTCTTCTGCTCCGATTTCCACGTAGCCCAGGACATTGGCGGGGACGATCACCAGGCGGCCCTTGTCGTCCTTCAGCCGCAGTTCGCCGCCCTTCGCGATCGCGTCGCCGACTACCTTGGCGACGGCGTCGGCGTCCTGTGTCGATTCAAGGACAAGTTCGCGGCCAATGTTCTGAATACCAATTTTTACTTCCACAGCGGGGCCTCCCAGCCAATCAACGTCCAAAAAATGTCTAAGGTCAATCTCTATTTGTAGTCTAGGTCTCTTTGGGGAAGCGGGAGATTCCGCGCCAAGCTAAACGGTAGATGAGGTCGCTGGCTACATCGAGATCCAGGTTTCCGTCCGTTTCCAGCCAGTACCGGGCGCTAACCTGGGCCATGCCGGCCAGTCCGCGGCCCAGCAGCTGGGCTTCCAGTTCGGGCAGCTTGGTGTCCTCGGCGATGACATGGGCGACGGCATTGGCAAAGGTCTTGTTGAAAGTTTCCAGCCGTGCACTGACATCGGGATCGTTGATCAGGTCGGATTCGAAGACGAGCCGGTGCGCCTGGTCGTCGTGGGCGATGAAGCGGAAGTAGGCGCGCATGACCGCCTGGACCCGTTCGTCGTTGTCCGTGGTGGAATTCAGGGCGCCAAGCAACAGATCGATCAGCGTGCTGAGGTGGCTGTCCAGCAATGCCAGGTACAGGTCACGCTTGGAAGGGAAGTGCTGGTACAGCACCGGCTTGCTGACATGGGCGGTCTCGGCGATCTCATCCATCGCGGCTCCGTGGTAGCCGTTGGCCACGAAAACTTCCTGCGCGGCCGCGAGCAGCTGCGCCCGGCGTTCGTCACGGGGGAGTCGGGCCGAGCGCTGTCCGCTTCGCGTCTGTCCGGCCGGCGGCTTGCCTGTCTCGTCCCGCTCCACCGGTGCCTGATGAACCACTGTCGGCCTTCTTTCCCTTTTTCACCCCATTGCGCGCAATGGCACTCAACTGCATTTGTACTGAACTACCTTGCACTCAATTACACCTTACGCGCGGGTAATATGACCTGGCGGTATCTTCGGGCATAGATTGAAGTATGGCTTCCAAGTTCACCGCCACCGGCGCCCCCGCAACCCCCCAGACGCAGCTGGATCCGCGGCCCGGGCCGCTGGTGGACCCGGCAGGGGACCTCAGCCCCGACGAGGTGGAACGCTACTCGCGTCACCTGATCATTCCGGAGATCGGCTCGATCGGCCAGCGCCGCCTCAAGAACGCGAAAGTTCTTGTGATCGGGGCCGGCGGCCTCGGCTCCCCGGCCCTGCTCTATCTCGCCGCTGCGGGGGTCGGCACCCTCGGCATTGTTGACGACGACGACGTCGACCTCAGCAACCTCCAGCGCCAGATCATCCACGGCGTCGCGGATGTGGGCCGGCCCAAAATCGAGTCCGCCCGCGATGCCATTGCGGCCCTGAACCCGCTCGTGGACGTCCGGCTCCACAACGTCCGCCTCGACAGTTCCAACGCGTTGGAACTCTTTGCCGGCTACGACCTCATCCTCGACGGCGCCGACAACTTCGCCACCCGCTACCTCGTCAACGACGCCGCCGCCATCCTCGGCAAGCCCTACGTCTGGGGGTCGATCTTCCGCTTCGACGGCCAGGTCAGCGTCTTTTGGGAGCAGTTCGGCCCCACGTACCGGGACCTCTACCCGGAGGCGCCGCCGGCCGGATCCGTGCCGTCCTGCGGCGAAGGCGGCGTGTTCGGCATGCTGTGCGCCGCCGTCGGTGCGCTGATGGTGACCGAGGCCGTCAAGCTGATCACCGGCGTCGGCCGGTCCCTGCTGGGCCGGCTGGCCCTCTATGACGCGCTCGGCGGCACCTGGCGCGAGATCAAGGTGGCCCGGGACCCCGAGGCGGAGCGCATCACGGAACTTACCGATTACGAGGCATTCTGCGGGATAACCCCGGCGGCGGATGCCGGCACCGAGCACACTGTGACGGCGACCCAACTGGCCACCATGCTGGCCTCGCGCAAGGCCGGCCTCAAGGACTTCCACCTCATTGACGTGCGGGAACAAGGGGAATACGACATTGTCCGCATTGAGGGGTCGGAACTGATCCCGCAGGGCCGCATCCTTGCCGGGGAGGCGTGGCAGGAACTGCCCCAGGATGCCGAAATCGTCTTCCACTGCAAGGCCGGAACGCGTTCCGCCGCCGTCCTGTCCGCAGCCCGGGCCGCCGGGTACGAGCGCGTCAGCCACCTCGAGGGCGGCATTCTCGCCTGGGTCCGGGACGTGGAACCCGGGAAGCCGGTGTACTGAGGCCAACCGGCCGGTCACGTCGCGGCCGCCGGCCATCACTCCGTCCCGCGGCACCCTCCAACGAAAGGCCTGGCCATGAGCGAGGACAATTCCCTGACGTCCCAGCGGAAGATCGGCTCCGGCTTTGGCCGGGATTCGACGGCGGCCGAGGTCATTGCCGGCATCGACCTGACCGGGAAGACCGCGATTGTCACGGGCGGCTACTCGGGACTGGGCCTGGAGACCGTGCGGGCACTGGCCTCCGCCGGTGCCGCCGTTGTGGTGCCGGCCCGCCGGCCGGAGCACGCCCGGGACGTCCTCGCTGCGGCCGGGCTGCTGCCGGCACCCGAAGGCGGCGACGTCAGCGTTGCCGAGCTGGATCTGGCGGACCAGGCCAGCGTAAAGGAGTTCGCCGCCGGCTTCCTGGCCGGGGCGGCGCCCGGCACAGGCCGCCGTCTGGACATCCTGATCAACAATGCCGCCATCATGGCGAGTCCGGAGCGCAGGGTGGGTCCGGGCTGGGAATCGCAGTTCGCCACGAACCACCTGGGCCACTTTGCCCTCACCAACCTGCTGTGGCCGGCGCTTGCCGCGGCGCCGGGAGCCCGGGTGGTCTCGCTGTCCTCCACCGGCCACAAGCTCTCGGGGATCCGTTTTGATGACATCAATTTCGACGCCGGCTACGACAAATGGCGCGCATACGGCCAGGCCAAGACGGCCAACGCGCTCTTCGCCGTCCAGCTCGATGCCCTGGGCCGGGACTTTGGTGTGCGCGCCTTCGCCGTGCATCCGGGCGGGATCATGACGGAACTGCAGCGGCACCTGCCACGGGAGGAGATGATAGCCGCGGGCTGGATGGACGGGCACGGCAGGCTCGACCCGCGCTTCAAGACACCGGCGCAGGGCGCCGCCACGTCAGTCTGGGCCGCGACGGCGCCGGCGCTCGAGGGAAGGGGCGGTGTTTACTGCGAGGACTGCGACATCGCCGAAGTCACGGTGCCGGGGTCGCCCGAAGCGAGGATCAGCGGCGTGGATGCCCATGCGGTGGACCGGGAGGCTGCCGCGCGGCTGTGGCAGATGTCGGCCGAAATGACCGGGATCAACGCTTTCCGCTGATAGGTAAGCCAGGTAGGCCGCGGTCGGCACCGGGTGCGCACGGGGCGGCCACGCCGAGAGCCATGGAGCAGTTGGGGCAGTTACGCGGTTTCGCGGATGTCGCCCGCCCCGGAGATGTGGTCCCCGGAGATGGGGCCGCCAAGGTTGGGGACGGCGGCGTTGTGGTCGACGGGGCACGCGGCCGCGGAACCGGCAGCACCTGCGGCCGGCGCACCGGCGGAGGGTTCCACCGTGATGCCGTACAGCGCCTCAAGACCGGCAATGTAGGTCTCCTGCTGGCCATTGGAGGCCAGTTCGCGCGCCCGGACGGTGGGGATGTGCAGCAGTTGTTTCACCATGCGGCGCAGGGCGAATTCGACTTCCTCGGCGGCCGCGGTGCAGCCGTGCCGGGCCCGCACCTTTTCCATCTCCCCGTCCAGGACGTTCATCGTGTGGCGGCGCAGGGCAACAATCGCCGAGTCCACGGACCGGGCCTCGCGCTCCTGTTCAAAGGCGCTGGCGGCCCCGGACACGATGCTGCTGGCCTGCTCGAGCGACTCCGCCTGTTCCTGCGGCGCGGCCAGCCGGACGGATTCGAGCGTGAGCAGTTCGACGCCGTCCAGATCACCGACGGCGGGGTCGAAGTCATGGGTCAGGGCCAGGTCAATGGCGATGAGCGGCTGGGGCGAGTTGGCCCGAATCCGGGCGAGATCGTCTGCTTCGACCCGGCTGTCGGAGCCGCTGCAGCCGATCATGACGTCGGCCGCGGCAACTGCGGCCGGAAGGGTGTCCTCGTCCAGGGCCGTGCCGCCACGGGTGGCGACGAAGCCGGCGGCGCGGCCGGAGGAGGAATAGACGCAGACGTCGGTGCAGCCGCGTTCGCGCAGCAGCGACATGGTGGCTCCGGCGTAGGCGCCGGTCCCGAAGACGACAGCTTTCTTGGCGGACCAGTCCGGGTTTTCTGACAGGTCCGTCGCGAGATCCAGCGCCACGGAGACGATGGACAGGCCGCGCGAACCAAGCGCCGTCTGGGCGCCGACGTCCTTGGCGGTCTTGGACGCGGCCTGGAACAGCCGGACCAGGCCGGAGCTGGCAGTGCCCTCGTGCTGGGCGGTGATCAGGGCGCGGCGCACCTGGCCGGCAATTTCGCGTTCGCCGACCACGGCGGAGTCCAGTCCGGAGCTGACCGCGAAGAGATGCTGGCTGACCTCGGCGCCGGTGCGGGTGCTGAAGGCGCGGGAGACGAGTTGGTCGTTGAGCCCGCTGGCTCCACTGATCTGGGTGATGAGGGCTGCCCGGGCCGCGTCGACAGCGTCAGGATGCGGGGCTTCACCATAGATTTCAAGGCGGTTGCAGGTGGCAAGGACAACGGCACCCGCCACGGCCGGCGATCCGGCGAGGGCGGATGTGGCGAGCCCTGAAGCGCCGGTGCTCAACTGAGCAACGGTTTCGAGGTCGATGTCGGCGTGTGTAGCCACCAATGAAAAAAGAACCACAGCATGACCATCATAGCTTTTTCGCGCCCGTGTAGAACAACTGTCCGGCGTGGGTTCAGGCACGTCGACCTGTGATTCCCGCCACCGTGCGGCCCAGGATGGGCGGCGTGACAGGCTGTCGTTATCTTTTGGGCACAAATTTGGGCACAATCGAAGGCATGACTCCAAGCGCTGCGGCACGTGCCGGCAACACCACATTCAGTATGTCCGAGGGCAACGCTGCCAACGGTGACGCCGTCGTGGACGGCGCCGCCGGCCGCCTCGATGCCGGGCACCCGCTGATGGACGGCCGCACTGCAGGCTCGCCCCTGATCACCGCCTACCGTGGCGGCAAGCCCTCCCGCCGGCCGGTCTGGTTCATGCGTCAGGCCGGCCGCTCGCTGCCCGAATACCTCAAGATCCGTGAGGGCGTCGCGATGCTGGACTCGTGCCTGCGCCCCGAGCTGGCTTCCGAAATCACCCTGCAGCCGGTCCGCCGCCACGACGTCGATGCCGCCATCTTCTTCTCGGACATTGTTATCCCGCTCAAGCTGGCCGGCGTCGGCGTAGACATCGTGCCCGGCGTCGGACCTGTCCTGGACAAGCCGGTCCGCACGGCTGCGGACGTTGCCGCCCTGCCGCAGCTGACCTGGGAGGCCCTGGAGCCCATCCGCGAAGCCGTCCGGCTCACGGTGGCCGAGCTCGGCAGCACACCGCTGATCGGCTTCGCCGGCGCGCCCTTCACCCTCGCCGCCTACATGGTGGAAGGCAAGCCTTCGCGCGACCACCTCGGCCCGCGCACCATGATGCACGCCGACCCCGAGACCTGGACTGCGCTGGCCAACTGGGCCGCGGACGCCTCCGGGATGTTCCTGCGTGCCCAGCTGGAAGCCGGCGCCTCCGCCGGCCAGCTCTTCGACTCCTGGGCCGGTTCGCTCGGACTGGCCGACTACCAGCGCTTCGTTGCGCCGGCGTCGTCCCGTGCCCTGGACCATGTCCGGCACCTTGGCGCACCGCTCATCCACTTCGGCACCGGCACCTCGGAACTGCTCGTCGCGATGCGCGACGTCGGCGTCGACGTCGTGGGCGTCGACTACCGGCTGCCGCTGGACGAGGCCAACCGCCGCCTTGGCGGCACGGTTCCGCTGCAGGGCAACATCGACCCGGCCCTGCTCTCGGCACCGTGGGAGGTCCTCGAGGCGCACGTCCGCGACGTGCTCGCGGCCGGCTCCGCGGCTCCCGGGCACGTGGTGAACCTCGGGCACGGGGTGCCGCCGGAGACGGATCCTGAGGTGCTCACCCGCGTGGTCGAACTCATCCACTCCATCGCTCCGGAGTAAGAGCGTGGACGCGGGCTCCGCCGGGACGCCCTTGGAAGGCGCCGCCGTCGTGATTGGGGGCGGGATCTCCGGACTGCTTGCGGCCCGCGAGTTCGCCCGGGCCGGCGTCCCCACCACTGTCCTGGAAGCAAGCGAGGCCTGGGGCGGCTGCGTCGGCAGCCATGCCGTAGCCGGATTGACCCTGGACAGCGGGGCAGAGTCTTTCGCCACCCGGACCGCCGCCGTAGCCGATCTCGCCGCGGAACTCGGGCTGGCCGGCGAGATCGTCGCTCCGAACCCCGGCGGCGCCTGGGTCCAACTGCCCGGGGGCCCGCGGGAACTGCCCAAGACCGGGGTGCTGGGCATCCCGGCCAGCCCGTGGGACCCGGAAGTCCGCCGGTCACTGGGCCTGCTGGGTTCCCTCCGCGCCTCCATCGACGCCGTTCTGCCGGCCTCGCTGGGCACCGGCGCCGAGGCCACAAGCGTGGCGGCCCTGGTCCGGCGGCGGATGGGCAGCCGGGTCCTGGACCGGCTCGTGGCACCGGTTGTCGGCGGCGTCCACTCGGCCGATCCCGCAGTGCTCGACGTCGACATGGTGGCCCCTGGGCTGCGGGCCGGCATCCGCCAGCACGGTTCCCTCGCCGCCGCGGTCGCGGCCCAGCGCAGGGGAGCGGCGGCCGCCACGGACGGGTCGGCCGGGCCTGCGAAGGCCCAGTCCGCGGGACTCCGGAAGGCCGGGTCCGCCGTCGCCGGGCTGCGCGGCGGAATGCACACGCTGGTCGCCGCCCTGCTCGCTGATCTGCGCCGACGCGGCGTCACCCTGCTCAGCGGCACTCCGGCCCGATCCGTGCGGCGCACCGCCGAGGGCTGGCGCGTGGCCACGGATGAGGCCACCTTCGACGCCGGACTCCTCGTGGTTGCGGTGGAGGGTCCTGCCGCCGTCGGGCTGCTTGAGGAAACCCTGCCGGAACTTACTGGCCTCCGCCCCGACGCCGGACCCGATGTCAGCCTGGTCACCCTTGTGGTGGACCTGCCGGCCCTTGACCCGGCGCCACGCGGCACCGGCGTGCTTGTGGCGCCGCAGAGCCCGGGCGTGCAGGCCAAGGCACTGACCCACGCCACCGCCAAATGGGCCTGGCTCGCGGAGCAGACAGGCCCGGGAAGGCACGTGCTCCGGCTCTCCTACGGACGCGCTGCTGCCCCAGGGGCGGCGCCGGAATCCGGCGGCGGGGGAGCGGCCGCCGCGCCGCGTTCTGACGCGGAACTGTTCCGCGCAGCGTTGGCTGACGCCTCGGCCCTGCTCGGCGTTCCCGTCAGCGCCGGGGACGTGGCGGGCTGGGACGTGGTCCGCTGGGCCGGCGCGCTGCCCTTTGCGTCGCTGGGCCACAGGCAGCGCGTCGCGGCCGTCCGGAGCATCTGTGCCGCGGACGGCAC
Organism: Actinomycetota bacterium; assembly: GCA_046727115.1. Classification (GTDB taxonomy): domain Bacteria; phylum Actinomycetota; class Actinomycetes; order Actinomycetales; family Micrococcaceae; genus Arthrobacter. The sequence continues at coordinate 14,611 of JBKPBZ010000328.1, forward strand.
GCTCGCCGTCGTGGGCGGCTGGCTGTCCGGCAACGGCCTGGCCGCGATCGTGGCCGACACCCCGCGGCAGGTCCAAACCCTGTTGTCCTGAACTCATGCCTTTCGACGCGGCTCCCTGACTGCCGCCGTCTCTAATTCGGCTGCCCTGAAGGCGGTCCCTTGAATCCCAAAAGCACCCTCAGTCACAGGAATAACAGCGGCTCCCAGGGCACCCTGAACCCCTCCGGTCCCGTGGGGTTTCCTGCCGGACTTCCGCGGATTTTGCAAGTTTTTCCTGCCGGTCGATTCCGGCTAGGGTCGATAACCATGGTTATTTTCAGGTCCAAGGTGTCCACAACGAAAAACGGGCGCCATCGGGGCCTTCGACGCGGCGCGGCGGCCGTCGCACTCGGGGCGGTGCTTGCTGCCACCGCAGGGGTTCCGGCCTCCCATGCGGCCACAGGGTTATCCGCCGCGGCGTCCACCGCGCCGTCGGCGCAGGGCTCGCTGACCCTCGGCCTCGATGATGTGCTGGACGGCCTGCTGGGCTCCCCGACGCCGAGCCCCTCGGCGTCAGCCGACTCGGACGAGGACACCCCCTCGCGGCCACCGTCGCACGGCAGCAGCCCGGAACCCAGCGACCCGGAACCCAGCGAACCGGGTGACCCTGAGCCCGGCACTCCCGAACCCACGGCCCCGGGGACCAGCACCCCGCCGCCGTCGAGCACCCCGCCGGCGAAAGCTGCACCGCCCGCCGCGCCGCAGGTCCCCGGCGCGCCGCCCGCCGCAC
>JBKPBZ010000329.1:0-7183 GCA_046727115.1 Actinomycetota bacterium
CCGGATTCCGTACCGGAGACGGCGGATTCCGCAGTGGCGGATTCCCGGGCGCCGGAGTCGGTGGAAACCGCGGGGGCTTCAACCGCGGCGGCGGGTGCCTCAGCGGCGGGCGCCGTAACGACGCCGTCGCTGCCTGCACGGCGGCTGCGGCCGCGGCGGGCACGGGGGCTTTCCTGGGCGGCGTTTTCCCTTGCCAGGGACTCGTCGTCGGCGGCGGGCGCCGCTGCCGGGGCGGCTGCGTGGGAAACAGTGCCGTTGTCGCTCGCCTTTTCGGCAGCACGGGCCGGAGCCTTGCTTACCGGGGTGCCTGCGCGGTGGGCGGAAATGGCCGTGACCAGATCACCCTTGCGCATGCGGGAACCGCCGGAGATGCCCAGCTGGCTGGCGAGGGCCTGGAGCTGGGCGAGCTTGAGGCCTGCAAGGCCGCTGCTCTTGGCGGGTGCTGCCGTTGATTCGGCAGCAGAAGATGTATCCACAGCCGGAGACAGCTCAGTGGTTTCGGTCACGAAGGATCCTTCCCCCTCGACGGCGTCCAGGCTAAGAGCTGGACGCGGTGATTTGATCTGGGCTGCAGTTCAGATCTGCAGCCGGGATTTCGGCCTTGCCGGATGGATTTCGGCCAGCAGGGCCGGATACTGCTTCACCATGCACGATCCGAGAAATGAGGAACGGCGGGCTGAGTTTCAGGGGGCAGAACAATTCTGCTGATTCCTGCGTCAGACCGAAAGCAGGTGGCACCGGAAAATATCGCGCAGTGAAAGATGAGAGAGGCTACGTGGCCAACATCGCGGTCTTACAACGGTTACTAAATTTACCGCCTGCGTATTTACCGCCGGTGCACTTCCACTTTAGCACCTTCAACGTCCACGGCCAGCTTCATCACGCGCCAGCCTACTTCCGGCGTGTTGTCCGCGGTGTGGGCACCGATGAAGTCCACCACCTCACGGGCTTCCGCTTCTCCGTTGGCCAGCACCAGCACGGTGGGTCCGGCGCCGGATACGACGGCGGCGTGCCCTGCCCGGCGCAACGCGCCGATCAGGTCGGCGCTGGGCCGCATGGCCTGGGCACGGTAGCTCTGGTGCAGGTAGTCCTCGGTGCCGGGCAGCAGGAACTCCGGGTTGGTGGTCAAGGCATGGATCAGCAGGGCGGCGCGGCCGGAGTTCATGGCCGCTGCGTGGTGGCCCACCGATGCCGGCAAGAGTGCCCGGGCGGCCTCGGTTGAGAGTTCGTAGTCCGGCACGGCAACAACCGGGATCACCGAGGCGGCCACGGACGCGCACGTGCTGCTGTACTGGTCACTGTCCTGCCATGACAGCGCCAGTCCGCCGAAAATGGCGGGTGCCACGTTGTCCGGGTGGCCTTCCATTTCGCTCGTGAGCTGCAGGATCCAGTCCCGGCCCCGCCGCGAGGCTTCCGGGACCAAGGCGTTCGCGGCGCTGACGGCCGCCACCACGGCCGACGCCGAGGAACCCAGGCCCCGCCCGTGCGGGTTGACGTTGTCCGCCGTGATCCGCAGGCCTTCATGCCGGAATCCGAGGCGGTGGAGCGCCTCGGTGAGGGCCTTGACCACCAGGTGCGTCGCATCGCGGGGCAGGGACTCGGCACCCTCGCCACTGAGCTCGAATTCAAGTTCACCGCTGGCGAGGGTTTCGACGGTGAGCGTGTCATGCAGCGTGAGCGCCAGGCCGAGGCTGTCGTACCCGGGGCCCAGGTTGGCGCTGGTGGCCGGCACGCGCACGGTGACCAGCTGGCCCGCCGGAACGGCCGGGGAGCCGGCAGCTGATTCGGCCGGGACGGTGAGGGTTGTTTCCAACGTTATTTTTCTTCCAGTCCCAGTGCCGCGGCGACGGTGACGACGTCGTTGGAGACCTTGACCGGCTGCACATCGCTGCCGTCCTCGGTGCGCAGGGCCCACTGCGGGTCCTTGAGCCCGTGACCGGTTACGGTGATCACGATCGTCTTGCCGGCCGGCACTTCCCCGGCGGCGTGCTTCTTGATCAGTCCGGCGACGCCGGCAGCGGAGCCGGGCTCCACGAAGACGCCTTCCCGGGCGGAGAGCCAGCGGTGCGCGGACAGGATTTCCTCGTCCGTGACAGCCTCGATCACGCCGCCGGATTCATCCCGGGCCGCCACGGCGGTGTCCCAGGAGGCCGGGTTCCCGATCCGAATGGCGGTGGCAATGGTGTCGGGTTCGGTGATGGGGTGGCCTGCCACGAACGGCGCCGCCCCGGCGGCCTGGAAGCCCCACATGACAGGGGTCTTGGTCGACACGGCAGGCAGCGACCCGGCGGTGGGCGACTCAAATGCCGCGGCGTACTCCTTGTAGCCCTTCCAGTACGCGCTGATGTTGCCGGCGTTGCCCACCGGAAGCACGTGGAAGTCGGGGGCATCGCCGAGCGAATCCACCACTTCGAAGGCACCCGTCTTCTGGCCTTCGATCCGGGCCGGGTTGACGGAGTTGACCAGGAACACCGGGTAGGACTCGCCAAGCTTGCGGGCGATGTCGAGGCAGTCGTCGAAGTTGCCGTCCACCTGGAGCAGAGTGGCTCCGTGCGCGACTGCCTGGCTCAGCTTTCCCATGGAGATCTTGCCCTCGGGAACCAGCACCGCACACTGCAGCCCGGCCGCCGTCGCGTAGGCCGCGGCGGACGCTGAGGTGTTGCCGGTGGAGGCGCAGACCACGGCCTTCGCGCCGGCGGCCACCGCCGCCGTCATGGCCATGGTCATGCCGCGGTCCTTGAAGGAACCGGTCGGGTTCATGCCTTCGACCTTGAGGTACACGGTGCTGCCGGTCAGCTCGGAGAGCTGGCGGGCGTGCACGAGCGGGGTGCCGCCCTCGCCCAGGCTAATGACCTTAGTGGCTTCCGTGACAGGAAGACGATCAGCGTATTCGCGGATGACACCGCGCCATTGGTGAGCCACTTAGACTCCTTCTACCCGGAGTACGGATGTGACGGAATTGATGACGTCCAGGCGCCTGACGGCCTCGACGGTTGCTGCAAGTGCGGCTTCGCGTGCACGGTGTGTCACGATCCGCAGCTCGGCCGACTCCACGTTGGAGTCGGCGTCGCGGTGGATGGTCTGCCGCATGATTTCAATGGACACGCCGTGCTCCGCGAAGAGCTGCGCGATCCGGGCCAGGACGCCGGGCTGGTCCGCGACGTCGAGTCCGATGTAGTAGCTCGTGACCGCTGCGTCGATGGGCAGCGGGGGCACGTGCCCGGTGGTGGTTTCGGTCCGGCCGGGGCCGCCGAGGACAATGCGCCGGGCCGCGGACACGAGGTCGCCCAGCACGGCGGACGCCGTCGGGGTGCCGCCGGCGCCCTGGCCGTAGAACATGAGTTCCCCGGCGTTCTCGGCTTCGATGAAGACGGCGTTGAACGCACCGCGGACGGCGGCGAGGGGGTGTTCGCGGGGCAGCAGCGTGGGGTGGACGCGGACCGAGACACCGGTTTTGCCGTCCTCGTCATCGAGTTTCTCGGCAATCGCGAGCAGCTTGATGACAAAGCCCGCTTCCTTGGCGGCGGCGATGTCCGCCGCCGTGACCGACGTGATGCCCTCGCAGGAGACGTCTTCCAGGGCGAAGCGCGTGTGGAAGGACAGCGAAGCAAGGATCGCGGCCTTGGCTGCCGCGTCGTAGCCTTCGATGTCGGCAGTGGGGTCCGCTTCCGCGTAGCCCAGGCGCTGGGCCTCGGCCAGCGCATCGGCGAACTGCGCGCCGGTGGAGTCCATCTGGTCGAGGATGAAGTTGGTGGTGCCGTTGACAATCCCGAGCACCCGGGTAATCCGGTCGCCGGACAGGCTGTCGCGGATGGGCCGCAGGATGGGGATGGCGCCGGCCACCGCTGCCTCGTAGGAGAGCTGCACCCCTGCCTTGTCCGCTTCCTCGTACAGCGTGGGGCCGTCCTGGGCCAGGAGCGCCTTGTTGCCGCTGACAACACAGGCACCGTGCCGCATGGCAGTCAGGATCAGCGTCCGGGCCGGCTCAATCCCGCCCATGAGCTCGATGACGACGTCGGCGTCCTTGACGAGGACTTCGGCGTCAGTGGTGAACAGCTCCTGCGGCAGTTCGACGTCGCGCTCCGCCTCGAGGTTGCGCACCGCGATGCCCTGCAGCTCCAGGCGGGCGCCAGTGCGCGCGGCGAGGGCCTCGGCGTCGTCAATGAGAATCCGCGCAACCTGGGCCCCAACGTTGCCACAGCCCAGCAGGGCCACTTTCAGGGTTCGCAATTCGGTCATTCAGACTCCCATGTCGCGGTTGAGCAAATCTTCTTCGGTTTCCCCGCGGACAATGAGCCGGGCAGATCCGTCGCTGACAGCGATTACGCCCGGCCGGGCCAGATAGTTGTAGTTGCTTGACAGGGCCCAGCAGTAGGCGCCGGTCCCCGGTACAGCAAGCAGATCACCGGCTGCCACGTCCTCGGGCAGATATACATCTCTAACAACTATGTCGCCGCTCTCGCAATGTTTGCCCACCACTCGGGACAGCTGCGGCGCCGCATCGGAGCTCCGCGAGGCGAGAATCGCCGAATAATCCGCGTCGTACAGCACCGGCCGGGGGTTGTCGCTCATCCCGCCGTCCACCGACACATACCGGCGGGGATACGTAACGTCCCCTGCGGTGTCGTGGCTGGTAGAGGCCCCCTCCGGGGACGGGGAATCCACGCGGACGGTCTTAAGCGTGCCGACCTCATACAGCGTGAACGTGGTGCTTCCGACGATCGCGCGGCCGGGTTCGATCGAAATCCGGGGGGCGGCAATGTCCAGTTCAGCGCACTTGGAACGGACGACGGCGGCCATCGCCTGCGCGATCTCGGCGGCCGGGCGCGGGGTATCAACGGGGGTGTAGGCGATCCCGTACCCGCCGCCGAGGTCAAGTTCTGGCAGCACGATGGAGTACTTCGACTGCATCGCCGCCAGGAAGTCCAGCAGCCGCTCCGCGGCGAGGGCGAAGCCGTCCGGTTCGAAGATCTGGGAGCCGATGTGGCAGTGCAGGCCCAGCAGCTCGATGCTCGCGTGCCCGGTCGCCGCGGCCACGGCTTCCTCTGCGGCGGACAGCCCGGCCTGGTCAGTGGAGTCCCCGGCCATGGAGAGCCCGAATTTCTGGTCCTCATGGGCGGTGGCGATGAATTCGTGCGTGTGCGCGTGCACCCCGGGGGTCAGCCGCAGCATGACCCTGGCCGTGTCACCCCGGTTGGCGGCGATCGCCGCGACGCGTTCGAGCTCGTCCAGGCTGTCCACCACGATCCGGCCCAGCTGCATGTCCAGGGCCCGGTGGATTTCGCCGTCGGACTTGTTGTTCCCGTGCAGGGCGACGTCGGCGCCGGGGATGCCGGCGCGGAAGGCGACGGCGAGCTCCCCGCCGGATGCGGTGTCCAGGCGCAGTCCCTCTTCCTCGACCCAGCGGACCACGGAGGTGCACAGGAAGGACTTGCCGGCATAGTAGACGTCCACTCCCCCGCAAATATCGGCGAACGCGTTGTTGAACGCGTCGCTGAAGGCCCGGGCCCGGGCCCGGAAGTCGGTCTCGCTCAGCACGAACAGCGGCGTGCCGTACTGGCGCTGCAGCTCGGTGACCGTCAGCCCCTCGATGGTGAGCTCGCCGGCGTCGTTGCGTGCGACACCGCCCGCCCACAGCGGTTCGTGGAGGGCGTTGAGGTCGGCGGGGACCTCGAGCCAGCCCGGCGCGAGCGGTGAGCCCGCATGGCGGGCGTCGGCCGGCTGTCCTGTGTTGGCGGGCTGTCCTGATTTTGACGTCATGGCGGTTACATCCGTTCCGGCGCCGAGACGCCCAGCAGTTCCAGGCCGTTGGCCAGCACCTGGCTGGTGGCGTCGTTGAGCCACAGCCTGGTCCGGTTGGTGTCCGTGATGGGTTCCTCGCCCAGGGGCGCCACACGGCAGGCGTCGTACCAGCGGTGGTAGGCACCGGCGATGACTTCGAGGTGGCGGGCCACACGGTGCGGCTCGCGCAACTCGGCGGCCTTGGCCACGATCGAGGGATAGCTGCCCAGGTGCGAGAGCAGCTCGTTTTCGGTGGGATGCTCCAGCAGGGCGGCATTGAAAGAGCTCCGGTCCACGCCCGCGGCCACTGCATTGCGGGCGGCACCGCGGGAGCGGGCGTGCGCGTACTGGACGTAGAACACCGGGTTTTCGTTGCTGTGCTTCTTCAGCAGGTCCGGGTCCAGCGTCAGCGGCGAATCGGCCGGGAACCGGGCGAGCGAGTAGCGGACGGCGTCCTTGCCCAGCCAGGAGATGAGGTCCTTGAGCTCGATGATGTTGCCGGCGCGCTTGGACAGCTTGGCGCCGTTGACGGAGACCAGCTGGCCGATCAGGACCTCGATGTTGACCTCGGGGTCATCGCCCGCGGCGGCCGCGATGGCCTTGAGCCGGTTGATGTAGCCGTGGTGGTCGGCGCCGAGGAGGTAGATCTTCTCGGTGTAACCGCGGTCCTTCTTGGACAGGTAGTAGGCGGCATCGGCGGCGAAGTACGTTGGCTCACCGTTGGCGCGGACCATCACGCGGTCCTTGTCATCGCCGAAGTCGGTGGTGCGCAGCCAGACCGCGCCACCGTCGTCAAAGACGTGGCCCTGTTCGCGTAGGCGGGCGACGGCGTCTTCGATCGCGCCGGCGTCGTGGAGCTCCTGTTCGGAGAAGTAGACATCAAAGTCGACGCCGAACTCGGCCAGCGTCTGCTTGATGTCGTGCATCTGCGCCTTGTACGCGGCGCCCCGGATCACGGGCAGGGCCGCCACTTCGGTGAGTTCGCGGATGTCCGGGTGTTCGGTGAGCACCTCGTGGCCGAGGTCCGCGATGTACTGGCCCGGGTAGCCGCCCTGGGGCACGTCCTGGCCGTGCAGCCGGGCGTACACGGAGTTCGCGAAGACGTTCATCTGGGAACCGGCGTCGTTGATGTAGTACTCGGCCGTGACTTCGGCTCCGGAGGCCCGGAGGACGCGGGCGATCGCGTCGCCGAGGGCGGCCCAGCGGGTGTGGCCGATGTGCAGCGGGCCGGTGGGGTTGGCCGAGACGAACTCCATGTTGACCACGTGCCCGGCGAGCGCGGTGTTGGTGCCGTAGGCGGCACCTGCCTCGACGATCGCCTTGGCGAGGGTACCGGCGGCAGCTGCGTCCACGGTGATGTTCAGGAAGCCCGGGCCGGCGATGTCCACCGCGGACACGCCGG
>JBKPBZ010000330.1:0-9404 GCA_046727115.1 Actinomycetota bacterium
GCCTTCGGCGAGGATGGCCTCCGCGGCGTGCCGCAACCCGCTGCCGGCCACGCCTTTGACCGGGCCCAGGTTCTTGGTGAAGACCGGCCACACCCAGGCGTGGACCACCCGGAGGTTCAGCCCGGCGGCGACGGCGTAGCCGGCGGCCCAGCGGACGGCAAGTTGGGCGGCCTCGGACCCGCCGTAACCGACCGCCACGACGCCGCCCCGCTGCCCTGAGGGTGCCGACATATTTCCTCCCGGCTCGGCGGACGCACCCCTTCGCCCGGCAGTATGTGCAGCCCCAGTAGAACCCTGCGGTCCCGGAATGGGTAGGGGCTTTGGTCCCACGAACGCCCTGCGGCCGGCCGTGCGGGGCAGTTCCTGCCGCGAACCCGGTCCGGGGGTGCCTCTGCCGGTGAACTAGGGTTGAAAGATGCACAATGCGTGGGATAGCTGATGGCCAAGCGGGGCAGGGGGCGGGGCGGCGGAACCGCCGAGCCCGGTGTGGTGGAAGTGCCCAAAGGTTCCCGGCCGGCCGGACCTGTGGCCGGGGTGTATTACATCGACACCGGCGACTGCGAGCTGATCCCGGACCAGGACAATTCCACCGGCTGGCTCCTGCGCATCAACGGCGTCATGAGCTCGCACATTGACCTGGCGGACCCGTTGTTCCTGGACTTCGAGTACATGCGCTGGATCGCCGCCCTCGTGGAGTCGCGCTGGCCGCGCGATTCAAAGCCAAAGCTGCGCGCCCTGCACCTTGGCGGGGGAGCCTGCTCACTGGCCCGTTATTTCCACGCCGCCTATCCGGACGCCCGCCAGGTGGTGGTGGAGCTGGACGGCAAGCTCGCCGACTACGTCCGGGGCTGGTTCGACCTGCCCAAGGCCCCGCTGCTGCGCCTGCGGGTGGGGGAGGCCCGGGAAGTCACCGAGAGCCTGACCCCGCAGACCCGGGACCTGATCATCCGCGACGTCTTCGCCGGCTCGCTGACCCCGCGGCCGCTCACCACCCGGGAATTTACCGAGCACGCCAAACGCGTCCTGGCACCCGGCGGGATCTATGTGGTGAACTCCGGCGACGCCCCGGACCTCAGGAATGCCCGCGAGGACGCCGCCACCATCGCCGACGCCTTTCCCCACACCGTGATCATCGCGGATCCTGCCATGCTCAAGGGCCGGCGCTTCGGCAACATGATCATGGCCGGCAGCGACCACCCGTTCGACGACGATCCCGGCCTCGCGCGCCGCCTGCTCGGCGGCGCGGTGCCGGCCCACATCTGGAACGACGCGAAGGTGCGGGCGTTCGCGGCCGGCGCCGCCGTCCGCCATGACCCGGCAGGTTCCGCCCCGGCTGACCCCGGCTGACCCCGGCTGCTCCGTAACGGCCCTTTTGCGGCACCATAACGGCGGCTACGGAGCAATCGATGTGGTTGCTCCCCGCCCGAGCAGGGCATCGCGGTGCGCCGCTGTCTGCTCCCGCAGTGCCTGCACGAGGGCTGCCACTGCCGGCCGGCGCATCGAATCGGGCCGGAGCACCATCCAGTAGGGGAGCAGCTCCGCGAAATCCTCGGGCAGGAGCCGGACAAGGTCCGGATGCAGGTCGGCCGCGAAGCAGGGCAGGAACCCGATCCCGGCGCCGGCGCGGGTGGCCTCCACGTGGACAAAGACGTTGGTGGAGCTCAGCCCGTCCCGCATGGTGGGCACCAGCCGCCGCGGGGCGTCCAGGTCGTCCACCTGCAGCATCGAATCGACGAAATAGACCAGCGAGTGGGCGGTGAGTTCCTCCACAGTGGCCGGGGTGCCGTACTCGGCCAGGTAGCCGCGGGAGGCATACATCCCCAGCATGTATTCGCCGAGCTGCGCGGCTTCTGCCCGGTGCACCTGCGGCTCGCCGACCACCACCTCGATGTCCAGGCCGGAACGCTGCTGGAGCGCCCGGCGCGTCACGGTGATGATCTCCACGCTAAGGCCGGGATGGTGGCGGCGGAGCCGGGCCACGGCCGGGGCCGCGATGTAGGCGCTGAAGCCGTCCGTGGCGGTCATCCGGACGACGCCGGTGATGGGATCCGGGGTGTGGCCAGGCTGCTCCAGCGCGCGCACGGCACTCTCGACCTGCTCGGCCACCCGCACGGCCTCGGCGCCGAGCTCGGTGAGCTCCCAGCCGCCGGAGGCGCGCGAGAGCACACGGCCGCCCAGCGCCTTCTCCAGCGCGGCGATCCGCCGCGAGACTGTGGTGTGGTTCAGTCCGAGAGTCTGGGCCGCCGTCGTGAATTTCGCCGAACGGGACACCGCGAGCAGGACCAACAGGTCATCGGGATTGGCATTCATATCTGCAATTCTGCACATACTGGGTGCCGGTTTGGCCATTGAATCGCCCGGAATGTGCGGCAATACTCAATGGAGCCATTTCAGTGCTGTGCGTCACAGCGCGTGTCACCGTGGACACTTAGGAGAACCAGAATGAGCGTAAACGAACGCTCTGCAACAACCCCCGCAGCACCCGCATCCCAGGGTTCCGGGCTCAAGAAAATCGTCGCAGCATCGATGGTGGGAACCGTCGTCGAGTGGTACGAATTCTTCCTCTATGCCACCGCCGCCACCCTGGTGTTCGGCAAGTACTTCTTCCCCGCCACCGGCAACGAACTGGACGGCATCATCCAGGCGTTCCTGACCTACGCCGTCGGCTTCGTGGCCCGCCCGCTGGGCGGCATTGTCTTCGGCCAGATCGGCGACAAGCTCGGCCGCAAGCCCACCCTGCAGCTCACCATCGTCATCATCGGTGTCTCCACCTTCCTGATGGGCTGCCTCCCGGGCTTCGCCACCCTCGGCTACCTGGCACCCGCGCTGCTGGTCTTCCTGCGCTTCATCCAGGGCTTCGCCCTCGGCGGCGAATGGGGCGGCGCTGTCCTGCTCGTCGCCGAGCACAGCCCCAACAAGTCCCGTGGCTTCTGGTCCAGCTGGCCCCAGGCCGCCGTTCCCGTCGGCAACCTGCTGGCCACCTTGGTCCTGTTCATCATGTCCAACGTGCTCAGCGCCGCCGACTTCCTCAGCTGGGGCTGGCGTGTGGCGTTCTGGCTCTCCGCCGTGATCGTGTTCGTCGGCTACTACATCCGCACCCACGTGTCCGAATCACCCATCTTCCTCGAGGCCAAGGCCCAGCTGGAGGAAGATCAGTCTGCCAGCTATGGCGTCCGCGAAGTCATCCGCAAATACCCCAAGGGCATCCTGCAGGCCATGGGCCTCCGGTTCGCGGAAAACATCATGTACTACCTCGTGGTCAGCTTCGCGATCGTCTACCTGAAGTCCGTCCACAAGTACGACACCTCCTCGCTGCTGCTGGCCCTGCTGATCGCCCACGTCATCCACTTCCTGGTCATCCCCCAGGTCGGGCGCCTCGTGGACAGCTGGGGCCGGAAGCCGGTCTACCTCGTCGGTGCCATCGCCGGTGCCACCTGGCCGTTCTTCGCCTTCCCGATGTTCGATACCCGCAACCCGGTGATCATCGTCCTGGCCGTCACGATCGGCCTGTGCCTGCACGCCTTCATGTATGCCGGCCAGCCGGCCCTCATGTCGGAGCTGTTCCCGACCCGGATGCGCTACGCCGGCGTCTCCCTGGGCTCGCAGGTCACCTCGATCTTCGCCGGTTCGCTGGCGCCGCTCCTGGCCACCCAGTGGCTCAAGGACACCGGCTCCTGGCTGCCCACCGCGATCTACCTGGTGGTCGCCTGCGCCATCACCACCGTGGCCGTGCTGAGCCTGAAGGAAACCAAGGGCATCGCACTGGAGGACGTGGACCGGGCCGACGCCGAACGCGAAGGCCTGCCCGTGGCAGCCATGCGCTGAGATGCTTGCGTCCCTGAGCTGCCTGAGTAACTGGGCTGCTTGAGTTTGGGCCGGCTCCAGCCACGCTGGAGCCGGCCGCCTCATCGAATTTTTGATATGGAAGGCTGAGTTATGGAAAACACGCTGAACGGACGCAAGGCCCTGGTCACCGGCGGCGCAGGCGGGATCGGCGCAGCCAGCGTCCGCGCCCTGGCGGCACGCGGGGCCAAAGTGGTGATCGCCGACGTGGACGAGTCCGCCGCCGCAGCGCTCGCCGACGAGGTCGGCGGCACCGCGTGGGCCGTCAACCTCCTTGACGTTGAGTCCCTCCAGACGCTCAGCCTGGACTGCGACATCCTGGTCAACAACGCCGGAATCCAGCGCATCAGCCCCATTGAGGAGTTCGATCCGGCCGACTTCCGCCGGATCATCACCCTCATGCTCGAGGCGCCGTTCCTGCTGATCCGGGCCGCATTGCCGCACATGTACGCCAACAACTTCGGCCGGATCATCAACCTGTCCTCCGTGCACGGGCTGCGGGCCTCGCCGTTCAAGAGCGCGTACGTCTCGGCCAAGCATGGGCTGGAAGGCCTGAGCAAGGTGACGGCACTCGAGGGCGGGGCGCACGGAGTCACCTCCAACTGCATCAACCCCGGCTACGTCCGGACACCCCTGGTCGAGGCGCAGATCGCGGACCAGGCGAAGGTGCATGGCATCCCGGAGTCGGAGGTGCTTGCCAAGATCATGCTGACCGAGTCGGCAGTCAAGCGGCTTGTGGAGCCCGAGGAAGTGGCGTCCCTGGTGGCGTGGCTGGCATCCGACGACGCCGGCATGGTCACCGGCGCCAGCTACACGATGGACGGCGGCTGGTCCGCGCGGTAGCCGGCTAGTGCCCGACGAGTGCCCGGCCTGGCCGCCGGCCCGAACTTGGCTGGCGAGTGCCCGACGAGTGCCCGGCCTGGCCGCCGGCTTCGGTGTCCCGGCGCGAACTCCGCGGACTAGTTGCCCGGCTGGAACTCCGTGGAGTTGCCCACGAGGGCAAGGGTGCCGCCCAGCCCGATCATCATCACTCCGCCGGTGGTGCTGAGCGCGGCGATCCGCCGGGGGGAGCGGGCAAACCAGTGGCGGGCCGTTCCCGCCGCGAGGGACCACGTGCTGTCTGAGACCAGGGCAATCAGCAGGAAGATGGCCCCCAGGATTCCGAGCTGGACCGGAATCGCGCCCCCGGAATAGTCCACGAACTGCGGAAGCACGGCCACGAAGAACACAATCGACTTGGGGTTGGTCGCGCCCACAATGAAGCCCTCCCGGAGTACGCGGGCGGTCGAGGACGGGGTCGAGGAGGACGCCGTCGCCGGCCCGGTGCCGCGGTGCCGGATCGCCTGGATCCCGAGGTAGACCAGGTAGGCCGCACCGGCGAATTTCACCACGCTGAACAGCAGCACGGACTGGGCCAGCACCACGCCGACGCCCAGGGCCACGGCCGCGATCTGGACCACCTCGCCGGCCGCGTTCCCCAGGACGCTCAGCAGCCCGCCCCTGCGTCCCAGGGCCAGGGTCCGGCCGATCACGAACAGCACGCTGGGCCCCGGGACGGCGATGAGCACGAGAGAGGCGAGGGCAAAGGCCAGGAGGTTGGTAATGGGGACCATGCCTGATCTTAACCCCGTGGGGCCGCTCCCGGGACCGCTGCCGGAGGGTGGTGCGCCGCTACCGGCCGGCGGGAACCTGCGGGAGCTGGGCCGTCTCGTCCACGAGTTCCGCCCGTGCCAAGCCGTGGCCGCGGACCCAGAGCCGGTAGGCAATCACCAGGACGCCGAGCCAGACGGCACCAACGTACAGCGCCACGCGGGTGTCCTCGAAGACGCCCAGAATCACGATCACGAGGGCCATGAACACGATGGTCAGCACGGAAGCGGCGGGCCACCACGGTGAGGGGAACTCCGACGCCGGCAGGGACTTGCGGGCGATCTCGCGTTTCATGGCGACATGGGAGGCCAGGATCATGGCCCAGACCCACACGGTGGCGAAGGTGGCGATCGAGGCGATCAGCAGGAAGACGTCCTCCGGAATCACGGCGTTCAGGACCACACCTACCAGCAGGATGCCGGTCATCATCACCACGGTCATCCACGGCACCCCGTGACGGGAAACCTTCCCGAAGCTCGCCGGGGCGTGGCCCTGACGGGCCAGGCCGAAGAGGATCCGGCCGGCGCCGAAGATGTCGCTGTTGACGGCCGAGAGCGCCGCCGTGATCACCACGGCGTTGAGGATGTGGGGTGCGGCCGGGATGCCCAGGCCGCTGAAGATCTGCACGAAGGGGCTGCCGTTGCTGCCAATTTCGTCCCACGGGAACAGGCTCATCAGCACCCCGAGGGTCAGCACATAGAACAGCAGGACCCGGACGGGAACGGTGTTGACCGCCTTGGGGATGACCTTTTTCGGATCGGCGGCCTCACCGGCGGTGATCCCGAGGGTCTCTATGCCGCCAAACGCGAACATCACGACGGCGAAGGAGGCCAGGAGCCCTTCGAACCCGTTGGGGAACAGGCCCCCGTGGTCCACGAGGTTGCCGAGCCCGGGTGCCACCGTGGCGCCGCCGGCCTGGAAACCAAAGGCGATGATCGCCGCACCGCCCGCGATCATGGCGATGATGGCCGCCACCTTGATCAGGGAGAACCAGAATTCCAGCTCACCGAACACCTTGACGCTGAGCAGGTTCAGGGCCGCCAGGAAGAAGATGATGGCGAGGATCCAGACCCAACGCTCCACACCGGGGAACCAGAACCCCATGTAGATGCTGAAGGCCGTGACATCCGCGATGGCCACGATCGCCATCTCGAAGACGTAGGTCCAGCCGGTCACGAACCCGGCCAGCGGGCCCAGGTAGCGGCTCGCGTACTGGCCGAAGGACCCGGACACCGGATGCCGCACCGCCATTTCACCGAGGGCGCGCATCACCATGAAGACCGCGGCGCCGCCGATCATGTAGGCGAGCAAGACGGCGGGTCCGGCCTTCTGGATGGCGGAGGCCGAGCCATAGAACAGCCCCGTGCCGATCGCCGATCCCAACGCCATGAAGCGGATGTGGCGGACGTTGAGCCCCCGGCTGAGTACTGAGTCGACGGCTGCGCCGACGGCGGTGACGGTGCGGCCGGTGCCTGCTTCGTCAGGTGCCGGCTTCGTGGCGGTTTGGGCTTGTTGCATGCGAATACCTTCTCGTCATTGGGAGGGGGATCGCTATCCAGCAGACCATGTCCGGCCGGGCTGTGATGAGTCTCACGGGAACTTCGTGTCTTTGATTTCAGACTGTGCGGCCGCCGCCGCCCGGGCGCTCCGGCCGCGGTCGCCGTCGAACCCGAACCAATAGAAAGTCGAAAACTCTTGACACAATGTCAGGTTTTCTTTACTTTGAGTATGTCAGGTTTGTTTTACATCCGGCTTGTTGTTGCAGTCGATTGGATGCCCGGGAGCGGCAGATGTCCTTTGAAGAAAAGAGCGCCTGGATCATGGGGGTGCTTGCCGCCGCAACCTACGCCGTGTACCTCGCCGTCGTATTGGGTCTGGCCGGCACCATGCCGCTGGCGGAAGTGCCGTATGTGGCGCCGCTGCTGTGGACGGTCGGCGCCTCGATCGGCCTTTCGATCGTGCTCCACATGGTGGTCCGGGCCCTGTCCGCCAAGGACGCCGGCATGAAGGACCAGCGGGACAAGGAGATCTACCGCTTCGGCGAGTACATCGGCCAGTCCTTCCTTGTCGCGGGGGCCGTGTCGGCGCTCCTCCTGGCCATGGCCGAGCTCGACCACTTCTGGATCGCCAACGTCATCTACCTGGCCTTCGTCCTTTCGGCGATCCTGGGATCCGTGGCCAAGGTGGTCGCCTACCGCAGGGGCTTCCAGCCGTGGTGAAGCCGACCCGGGTCACGAACTCCATCCGGCGCCTGCGCTTCGAAAACGGCGAGCTGACCCAGGCGGAGCTCGCCGAGCGTATCGGCGTGACCCGCCAGACGGTCATCGCGATCGAACAAGGCCGCTACTCGCCCTCGCTTGAGCTGGCGTTCCAGATTGCCCACGCTCTTAAAGTTCCGCTCGATGACGTCTTCCAGTACCCCGACCTTGAAGGAGAAGCACCATGAAAGCGATCGTTCAGGATGTTTACGGTTCCGTTGAAGTGCTGGAACTGCGCGACGTCGAAGCCCCCGTCCCCGGCGACGACGACGTGCTGATCCGGGTCCGGGCCGCCGGCGTCGATCAGGGCGTCTGGCACCTCATGACGGGCCTTCCGTACCTGACCCGCGCGGTCGGCTACGGGCTCAGGAAACCCAAGACCCGCATCCGGGGCCGGGCCGTGGCGGGCCGGGTGGAGGCCGTTGGCCGGAACGTCGTCGGCTTTCGGACGGGGGATGAGGTGTACGGCACCTGCGAGGGTTCCTTCGCCGAATACGCGTGCGCCAAGGAGGGGCGGCTCGCGCTGAAGCCGAAGAACCTCAGCTTCGAGCAGGCCGCTGCCGTCCCGATCTCCGCCGTCACGGCCCTCCAGGCGCTCCGGGACGCCGGCAGGGTCCAGGCCGGGCAGGAGGTCCTGGTCATCGGCGCGGCCGGCGGTGTCGGCGCGTACGCGGTGCAGCTCGCCAAGGCGTTCGGGGCTCAGGTGACGGGAGTGTGCAGTACCGCGAAAACCGATCTGGTCCGCTCGATCGGCGCGGACCACGTCATTGACTACAAGCATGACGATTTCGCGGACGGGGCCAGGCAGTTCGACCTCATTGTCGACACCGCCGGCAACCGCCCGGTCTCCGTTCTCCGTCGGGCGCTCAAGCCGAAGGGGACACTCGCGATCGTCGGCGGGGAAGGCGGAGGGCGGCTGGCCGGCGGAATTGGACGCTCGCTGGGCGCGGCCCTGCTCTCCGTGTTCGTCGGCCAGCGGCTCACGGGCGTCATGTCGGCAGAGCGCGCAGAGGACCTCCGGTTCCTGACCGGGCTCATCGAGGCGGGGGCGGTGACGCCGGTCATCGGCAAATGCTATGCCCTGGCGGACGCGCCGGCGGCAATCCGGGACCTGCGCGGCGGCCACCTCCTCGGCAAGGCCGTCGTCACCGTTTGAGCCTTGCCGTTTGAGCGTCGCCTACGGCGTTTCCGCGCGGAAGCGGGAGACATACCGCCGCTGGCCCGGAGTCTCCACCGTCCGCCACCGGTACTTGCGGCGGACGTAGGACACCGCCTGGGCGGGCGGAACTCCGTCCAGGATGGCGATGCAGGCCAGCGCGGTTCCGGTCCTGCCGATGCCGCGCCAGCAGGCCACCTCAACCCGTTCCGTCTCGGCCCGGCGCCAGGCCTCCCGGAAGGCGTCGAGGGCGTCCTTCTCGTCGGCAGGCAGCCGCAGGTCGGGCCAGAGCAGCCACCTGGACTCCCATTCCACCCGGGGCGGCCGCTTGCCCAGCAGGTAGAGACCGAATTCCGGAAGCGGGCCATCCGGCAGCGCATAGTGCAGCCCGCGGCCGCGAACGCTCCGGCCGGACGGAAGAACCAGGACGCCTTCCTGGGATGGCTCCCACGTCTGCTTCATGCTCCAGATCGTAGTCCTTCCACCCGGGGTGGGCC
>JBKPBZ010000331.1:0-7930 GCA_046727115.1 Actinomycetota bacterium
CGGCCCAGCCCCCTGCTGCCGAACCGCCTGCTACCGAACCGCCTGTCGCCCAGCCGCCTGGAGTGCCCGCGCAGCCGGCCAAACCCGCCGGAGCTCCCGTCCCGCCGTCGGACACCTCCGTGATTGTGCGCGGCACAGCACCGGACGGAAATTCGCCGGGCAATGCCGGCCTGCTGGCCAGCACGGGCGCCGGCGGGCTCCTATTCGCTGCCGGTCTGGGCGCCGGAGCCCTGCTGCTTGGCGCCGCTTTCGTGGCGTTTGGCCGGCTCCGGGCGGTGCGTTAGCCGGCGCCTCCCGGCCCGGGCTCGCCGGAATACTGCGGGCTCGCCGTAAGGCTGCGGCGACCCCGCAGGTTTTGGGCGAACCCGCGGGGTCGGGTCGGACAAGCGAGCCGCGGCTACTGGAAGTCGGCCAACCAGAGATCCGGGCCGAAAACCTCGTATTGGATGTCCTTGGCCGGTACGCCACCGGCAATCAAGGCGCTCCGAACCGACTTCAGGAACGGCAGGGGACCGCAGAGGTAGTACTCGGCATCGTCGGGGAGTTCCACGTCGCTGACATCCATGAAACCGGCGAAGGTGGACCCGGATGTCCCGCCTGCCTCGGCCGGAGTCAGGAACCACGTCTTCAATGTCCCGTCCGCCAGTTTCGCGAGATCCTCCCTGACCTGCGCGCGGAGCGGGAAGGAGGCCTCGCTGTCATCGGCGTGCAGGAGCACCACCTGGCGCTGGGAACCGGACTGCACGAGGTGCGAGAGCATCCCGGCCATGGGGGTGATGCCGATTCCGGCGCTGGCCATGACCAGGGGCCGGTCCGTGTACTCCAGCACCACGTCGCCGAACGGTGCTGAGAGCACCACCTCGTCGCCCACCTGGACATCGTTGTGGAGCAGGGTGGACATCTCGCCGTCCGGCCCCTGATGTCCATGGACCCTCTTGACGGCAAACTGCCGGTGCTGCCCGTCGTCGGCCTTGGTCAGGCTGTACTGCCGCGGCTGCTGCACGCCGTCGGGCATGGTCATCTTGATGGTCACGTACTGCCCCGGCAGGGACGGCTTGACGTCGCGCTCGTCGGTCCGTTCGACGACGAACGAGACGACGTCGGCTGTCTCCTGGATCCGCTGCGACACCCGCCACGTCCGCCAGATGGTTTCGGGGGATAGGTGCACGGCGTTGTACAGCCCGCGCTCCTTGTTGATGAGCAGGTTTGCCATCAGCCAGTAGACCTCGTCCCAGGCGGCGGCGACGTCGGGAGTGACGGCATCCCCGAGCACATCCACGATCGCCCACATGAGGTGGTCGTGGACGATCTGGTACTGGTCCGGGCTCAGTCCCAGCGAGACGTGTTTGTGGGCCACCCGGGAGAGCAGATGGTCCGGCACCTGGTCCGGTTTCTCCACGAGCATGGTGGCAAATGCCGCGATGGATCCGGCGAGTGCCTGCTGCTGGCGGCCGTCCGCCTGGTTTCCCCGGTTGAAGAGGCCGTCCAAGAGGTCCGGCCGTGCCTCGAACATGTGTTTGTAGAAGCGCTTGGCGATTTCCTCGATGTGCTCGCCGACGACGGGAAGCGTTGTCTTGATGACAGAAAGCGAGGTCTCCGAGAGCATGGTGGATCCTTCCGGTGCGACCGGTGATACCCGGTGGGGCCGGGCGACTCAGCCCTTCCACGCTAACAGCCGGGGCAGCGGGCCTTCCGGGTCGATCGGCCCTACGTCGCCGGGGAAGACCGGTGTAGGCGGCCTCCCGGTCCAGGTCCACGCCGGGTTCGCCGGAAAGCGCCCGGCTCGCCGGAAACTTGCGGACTCGCCGGAACGTTACGGCGAGCCCGCAAGCTTCCGGCGATCCCGAGAGCTCGGGGCGGAACCGCGAGCCGCGAAACCGGGTTGTCAGGCCTTGCGGTCCAGCAGCAGGTTGGTGATCCGCAGCGTGCAGAGCCGCTGGCCGGCCTCATTGGTGATCAGCACCTCGTGCGTGGCCAGGGTGCCGCCGAGATGGATGGGGGTTGCCGTGATCGTGATCAGCCCTTCGCGGGCCGATCTGTGGTGCGTGGCCGAGACATCGACGCCCACCGCCGTCTTGCCCAGGGTGCTGGCGTGGATGACAGCGGCCCAGGACCCCACGGCCTCGCCCACGGCCAATGAGGCACCGCCGTGCAGGAGCCCGAAGGACTGCCGGTTGCCCTCCACCGGCATGGTCGCCACCACGCGGTCCACGGACTCCTCGACGATCTTCACGCCCATCTTCTCGTCGAGTTCCCCGAGGGTGATCTTCCACAACTCGGTGCTGCCGGTCTCGGGCGTCATAGCGTCTCCTTCGTTGCCGGCCGTGGGCCCGGACGGTCGGTGCCGCCGCGGCTAGTGTGCGGCAGGCCTCATTCATGTACTCTAGATCATATTACCGAACGGACGGTCAGTAATGTTCCGGCCGTGTTGATCTTGCTCCCCCGTTGGAAGGACCCGTCAACGATGACCACCGCAGCCGCACCCACAGTAGACACTGTCGAGATCGTTCCCAGCTTCATCCGGGGGTCCTGGTGGACGCCCGACGCCGCCTCTGCCACCGGCGCAGCACCGGTCCTGGACGCCAGCACCGGCGAGCTCCTGGCCAAGGTGAGCACCGAGGGGCTCGACCTCGCCGCCGTCGTGGACTACGGCCGCACCACCGGCCAGGCGGAACTTGGCACCCTGACCTTCCACCAGCGCGCGCTCAAACTCAAGGAGCTGGCGCAGTACCTGAACGGGCGCCGCGAGGAGTTCTACGCCCTCTCCGCGCAGACCGGTGCCACCAAGATCGACTCGATGATCGACATCGACGGCGGGATCGGCGTCCTGTTCACCTTCGGGTCCAAGGGCCGGCGCGAACTGCCCAACGCCCAGGTGGTGGTGGACGGCCCCATGGAGGTGCTGTCCCGGGACGGCTCGTTCGCCGGTGAACACATCTACACACGCATCCCCGGCGTCGCCGTGCAGATCAATGCCTTCAACTTCCCCGTCTGGGGCATGCTGGAAAAACTCGCCCCGGCCTTCCTCGCCGGCGTGCCCACCATCGTCAAGCCTGCCACGCCCACCGGGTACGTGGCCGCCGCCGTGGTCAAGGCGATCGACGAATCCGGCATCCTGCCCACGGGCTCGCTGCAGCTGATTTCCGGCTCCGTCCGCACCCTGCTGGACCACCTGGACTACCGCGACCTCGTGGCCTTCACAGGTTCGGCCTCGACCGCCAACACGCTCAAGTCCCACCCCAACGTGGTCCGGGGCGGGGTCCGCTTCACCTCCGAGACGGACTCCCTCAACGCCGCGATCCTGGGCCCGGATGCCGTCAAGGGAACGCCGGAATTCGACGCCTTCATCAAGTCCCTCGTCACCGAAATGACGGCCAAGGCCGGCCAGAAATGCACCTCGATCCGCCGCGCAATCGTGCCGCAGGAACTCGTCGCCGACGTCACCGCCGCCGTGGGGGACCGCATCCGCGAACGCGTCGTGCTCGGTGACCCCCGCGCCGAGGGCGTCACCATGGGCGCCCTGGCCTCCCTCGAGCAGCTCGCTGACGTGCGCGCAGCCGTCCAGTCCATGCTCGACGCCGGCGGCGAGCTTGCCTACGGCACGCTCGATGCGCCGAAGGTCACCAGCGCGGACGGAAGCGTCGGCGTCGTCGACGGCGGCGCCTTCATGTCCCCGGTCCTGCTGAGCTGGGCCAACCCGGAGACCGAGGAGGTCCACTCGCTCGAGGCCTTCGGACCGGTGTCCTCGGTGATCGGCTACACGGACCTGGCCGACGCCGTCCGCCTCGCCGCCCGCGGCGGCGGCTCGCTGGTCGCCTCGGTCTGCACGAACGATCCCGCCGTGGCGCAGCAGCTGGTCACCGGCATCGCGGCCCACCACGGCCGCGTGCTCATGCTCAACCGCGAGGACGCCCGCAGTTCCACCGGGCACGGCTCCCCGGTCCCGCACCTGGTCCACGGCGGCCCCGGCCGCGCCGGCGGCGGCGAAGAGCTCGGCGGCATCCGCTCGGTGATGCACCACATGCAGCGCACCGCCATCCAGGGTTCGCCCAACATGCTGACCGCCGTCACCGGCGTCTGGCACACCGGCGCGGACCGCAACTTCACGCTCGAGACGGAGGGCCAGCACCCGTTCCGGAAGTCTCTGGCCACGCTGCACATCGGCGACGCCATCCGCTCGGAGCTGCGTGAGGTCTCGCTGGAGGAAATCACCAAGTTCGCGAACTCCACCGGCGACACCTTTTATGCCCACACCAACCAGGAAGCGGCCGCGGCCAACCCGTTCTTCCCGGGCATCGTGGCGCACGGCTACCTCCTGCTCAGCTGGGCCGCCGGCCTGTTCGTGGAGCCCGCCCCGGGCCCCGTCCTGGCCAACTACGGCCTGGAGAACCTGCGCTTCATCACCCCGGTGGCCGCGGGCGACTCCATCCGGGTGACCCTGACGGCAAAGAAGATCACCCCGCGGGAGACCGACGAGTACGGCGAGGTCGCTTGGGACGCCCTCCTGACCAACCAGAACGACGAAATCGTGGCAACCTACGACGTCCTGACCCTGGTCGAGAAGTAGCCTCTCCGGACGCTCCCCTCCCTCCTGTTGCTCTATCACTCTTGGCTGCCAAAAGGTCGAAATGGCAGCCGAGAGTGATAGAGCAACCACAGAGGGGGTGGAGGGGGCGGCGCCTGTTCAGGGGGCAGATTGCAGGCTCTTTCCACCACGCTCCGGCGTAAAATTTTGCTCGTAGGAGGTGGCGAAATGACCCTAGTACTCAACAGAGCCACAACAGTCCTGCCAGTCGATGATGCAGAACGCGCCCGGCGTTTCTACGCCGAGACGCTCGGTCTCCCGCACAGGGGAGTGGCAGACGACGGAAGTGAACTATTTGGCAGCGGCGACGGCCCGATGCTGCAGTTGATGCCTGTCAAGGATGGAAAGCATTCAGAGCACACCACTCTGAGTTTCGAAGTCAGCGAGATCGAACGCACTGTCCAGGAAATGGAAGCCAAGGGCGTCATGTTCCAGGACTACGATCGCCCGGATCTCAAGACCGAAAACCACATTTGTACAACCGATTCAGAGAAGTGCGCCTGGTTCATGGACTCCGAGCACAACATTCTCTGCGTGCACGAGAACATCACCACGGCAGCTGATTACCAGCTCTGAGGTCCGGTCCGGCCCTGGAAAGTCGGGGGGACAAGATCAGGGTGGACAGAAGTGCGGCGCTCCGGCTCAGCGGGGCGCCCCTTCTGTTGTCCGGACCTGCGTGTCCGGACCTGCGCTCATCCCGGAGGTGCCGCCGGTCCTGCCGCCGGTCCGTCCGGGCGGGACCACGGCGACACCGGGCGGTCCTGGAGTACGCCGTTGACCCTCAGGTCCACCCTTTCATTGTAGAAACTGATGAGGCCGTGGATCTGGGCGGCGTCGCGGTAGCGCCGGTCATAGCTCCACGCGATATTCCTGCCCTGCCCGGACTCCGGGTAGCTCCAATAGCTCGCCTGGCCCTTGTACGGGCAGACGGTCCGCTTGGGGCTCTCCTCCATCAGATCCAGCCGCACATCCGACGGCGGGATGTAGTACCGCACCGGAAGCAACGTCTCGTAGAGCAACTGCGCCGCGTTCGTCTTGGCGAGCGTCACGCCGTCGAGCGCCACATCCACTTCCGCGGACGACGCGCGGATATCAACGCGGTGGAACGGATCACGTGGGTGGCCGATGATCTCCTCATCGTCCTCAAGCCAGTCGAAGGCGGTGAAATCCAGCACCACGTAGCCGGCCAGGTCAGGGTCCTCGGGCCGGAAAGCTGCCCGGGGGGCCGTTGCCGCCGCCGTCCCGACGTCGAGTTCCTCGCCGGCACAGGTGTGCCTGCCAAACTTTGTTCCGGGATCGAGTGAGGTCGGAGCCTCGCCCTTCCGAAGGGCGAAGGCGTGTTCCTCGACGGCAGCCGGCGGCAGGGCCGGAGGGGCCAGCTCTGCCAGCAGTTCCTGCTCCGGCACGGCATAAACGGGGGTGACCCGGCGGGGTTCCCAGACCAGCCTGGCCTGTACCGTGTCGACCACGACGTTGCCGCCGAGGCTGGCACGGACCCTCTTGGCGGTGGGTTCGTAACGCAGCTGGGGGAAAGCGCCCATGAGCACCTTCGATAATTTGGTGGCCATCTTCTCAGCGTGGACCCAGCGCCAAGCGCCGTCAATAAGACCAAGCGCCGTCAATGAGACCCGACGCCGTCAACGAGGGGTTCCGCGGCAGGAGCGGAAGGGCCCGGCCTAGCGGGGGACGTGGAGGCCGTGGAACGCCATGGTGATGACGTCGTCGGCCAGCTTCTCCGGGGACAGCGAACCGCCGGGCTTGTACCACTCGACAATCGAGTTGATGGTGCCGAACAGCAGGCGGGTCACGGTGCGGGGGTCGATGTCCTGGCGGAGCGAACCCTCATCCCGGGCCTCGGAAATCAGGGCGGCGACCTTGTGGTCGAAGGTGCGGCGCCGTTCCAGCGCGTCCCGCTCGATCTCCGTGTTTCCGCGCAGGCGCAGCAGCAGCGTCACGAAGGGCAGCCGTTCCACCAGCACCGAGATGGTCTGGCGGACCACGAACTCCAGCCGGGCATCGGCCGAACCGGTGGTGGCCCCGGGCTGGTCCAGGATCGCCTCGAGCCCGCCCAGGGCGTGGTCCAGGGCGAGCTTGAGCAGGTCGCCCTTGGACGGCACGTGGTGGTAGATCGCGGACTTGGAGATGCCCAGGTTCTCGGCAAGGATGCCCATCGAGGTGGCGTCGTAGCCGTGGCGGTTGAAGACGTCGACGGCGATCACCAGCACCGACTGCTGGTCATAGCCGGGGCGGCCGCGCTTGGTGGTGGTTGCTGTGCTGGGCATAGTGGCTAGTTTCTCACGATCGGGTGCTCACTCAGCCCTTGGGGCGCATGTCGTAGATCCGCCGCAGCTTGCCGTTGGACCGCTCCAGCGAGCCAGGCTCGACGACGTCGACCGTGCAGGAGGAGCCGACATGGATCTTGATCTGCTGCTGCAGGACCCTGGCGGCGGCCGACGCGCCCTCGATCGTGACGGCGTCGCGGCGCTCGATCTTGACGGTCATCTGGTCCATGCGCGTGCCCTCGGGCCGGGTCAGTTCCAGCTGGAAGTGCGGGCTGAGCTCGGGGATGCGCAGGGCGATCTCCTCGATCTGCGACGGGAACAGGTTCACGCCGCGCAGGATGATCATGTCGTCGCTGCGGCCGGTGATGCGGCCCATGCGGCGGTGCGCCGGGCGCGCGGTGCCCGGCAGCAGCCGGGTGAGGTCCTTGGTGCGGTACCGGATGATCGGCAGCGCTTCCTTGGTGAGCGAGGTGAAGACGAGCTCGCCCGGTTCGCCGTCGCCCAGCACCACCGTGGGGTCGAAGGCGTCGATGATCTCGGGCCGGAAGTGGTCCTCCCAGATGTGGCTGCCGTCCTGCGTTTCCACGGCTTCGCCGGCGACGCCCGGGCCCATGACCTCGGAGAGGCCGTAGATGTCGCAGGCCTTGAGGTTCATGGTGGTCTCGAGCTCGTGCCGCATTTCCTCGGTCCACGGCTCGGCGCCCAGAACCGCGTACTTCAGTGACGTGGACGCCGGGTCGATGCCCTGCTTAATCATCGCGTCGGCAATGGTCAGCAGGTACGTGGGGGTCGCCAGGATGGCGTCGGGCTTGAAGTCCTGGATGAGCGTGATCTGGCGCTCGGTCTGGCCGCCGGAGATCGGGATGACGGTGCAGCCGAGGGCCTCGGCGCCGGCGTGGGCGCCCATGCCGCCGGTGAACAGGCCGTAGCCGTAGGCGTTGTGCACCTTCATGCCCGGCCGGACGCCGGAGGCGCGCAGCGAGCGGGCCACGAGCTTGGCCCAGTCGGCGAGGTCCTTCTTGGTGTAGCCCACCACGGTGGCGCGGCCCGTGGTGCCGGAGCT
>JBKPBZ010000332.1:0-6928 GCA_046727115.1 Actinomycetota bacterium
CAGGAAGCCACCGGTGACGCCGAAGCAAAGGTTGAGGATCAGGGACGAAATAATGTTCGTCATGACGTTCTGGGTGTGCAGCATGGCCAGCACAATTTGCCCGACGAAGAAGCCGACGGCATAGTACTCCATGGCCTGGCCTGCGTTGATGACGCCGGCGAGGACCGTGCGCGCGCGGTACTTCTTGCTGACGAGCTTGCCCCACGCCTCGGTCATTGTCATTTTGAACTGCTTCCGCTCTGCGCGGGGGTCGACAGCGTCTGGAGCAACTTCGGCGTCCACCCCGTAGGTCTTGTTGAGGATCTTTGCGGCTTCGTGAAGACCGAGGTTCTGCGCGGCCCAGGAGGGCGATTCTGCCATGTACTTCTGGCGGAAGACCATGATCAGGAGGGCCGGCACAGCACCGAACCCGACGACGATCCGCCACATGTGGTTTTCTCCCCAGTTCATGGATTGGAATAGGAAGTACACGGGGATCAGCAGGGCAAAGGTTGACGCGACGGCCACGTACCACATGGGCTGCCACAGGGAGACCGTGCCGCCCTTCTTCTTGTTCGACGCATATTCCGCGAGGAAGCTGAACGCCACCGGGAAGTCGACGCCGATGCCCACGCCCATGATGAACCGGGCGATGATGAGAGTCCAGACGTCCGGCGCTAGGGCGCAGGCGATGGCGGCCACGACGAAGAACACCATGTCCGCCATGAAGACCTTGAACCGTCCGATCTTGTCGACGAAGTATCCGCCGACGACGGACCCGAGCAGCGCGCCGACCATGATCGACGCAGAGACAACGGCGAGCATGGCGGGCGTCAGGTGGAAGTCTTTGGCGATATACGGCATCCCGAATGCGAGCGACGTGAAGTCGTAGGCGTCCAGGAAGATGCCGCCCAAGGCGATCAGGGTGATGGCGAAGGACTTGCCTGTGCGCAGTTGACCGCTGTTGATCAGTGCTGTCACATCTTGGGCCGAGCGCAGGACAATTTTTTTACCCGCCTGTACGGGAGAAACCGGACCGTCTGTCATTTGACGTATTCCTTTCGTGGACACACTACCTTGTGTGTTCTAAATTTCGAACGTTGATCGAAATGATGGCCAAGCCGCGATCAGGTCATGGTGACTGGGATCACCGGAAAGTCTAGAGATGTCGGAAGGAGCGCGTCAAGAGGCATACCATTTTGGCCCAAAACGGGGCGCTTGATCGCAACACGGTGACCCACGTCATAGTTGCATCGTTCCAGCAGTAGGACGCTAAACTAAATTTCGAACAACGAAGGAGTTGCACCAATGGACGATCGTCAAATACCCAAATGGTCTGAACTGCGCGAACTGTTGCAGTTCCGCAGGCTAGAGCTGGACCCGGTGGAGCGCAGGCTCGCCCGCGCCTTCACCATTGCGGACCTTCGCGATGGGGCCAGAAAAACCACGCCGCGAGCGGTGTTTAACTACACCGACGGTGCGGCCGAAGAGGAGATCACGATCGCCCGCTGCCGCCAGGCCTTCCGGGACATCGAGTTCGTACCCTCGGTTCTTCGCGACGTTTCGAGCCCTGATCCGACCACTGAGATCTTCGGCGAGCAGTTGGCCTTCCCCCTCGTGCTCGCACCGACGGGTTACACCCGCATGATGCACAACGACGGCGAAAAGGCCGTGGCCAGGGTGGCTGCCCGCTACAACGTCCCGTACACCCTGTCCACCGTGGGGACCACGACGGTCGAGGACCTTGCCGAGGCCGCACCCGACGGCAACAACTGGTTCCAGCTCTACGTCGCCAAAGACCGGGCGAAAACAGTCGAACTTGTCGACCGTGTCATCGCCAGCGGCTACACCACCCTCATGGTGACTGTCGACACCCAGGTTGGAGGCTCAAGGGTGCGGGAACTCCGCGACGGGCTCACCATTCCGCCGGCACTTTCCGTCAAAACGTTTGCCGACATGGCGACCCACCCGAGCTGGTGGTTCGACAAGCTGACCACCCCGCCAATCGAGTTTGCATCGCTGCGAGGATTTTCGGGTAACTCTGCGGAGGTCGCGGATCAGATCTTCGACCCGGGGCTCACCTTCGAGGACATCGCCTGGCTTCGCAAAGTGTGGCCCCACAAACTCCTGGTCAAGGGTATTCAAAGTGTGGCCGATGCCGAGCGCGTCGTGGAGCTTGGCTGCGACGGCCTGGTGCTCTCCAACCACGGCGGGCGCCAGCTGGACCGTTCGCCGACAGTACTGCGCATTCTTCCCGTGGTCCGGGAACGGTTGGGCTCCGATCCAGTTGTACTGATTGACAGCGGCGTGATGTCCGGGAGCGACATTCTGGCCGCCGTCGGCCTCGGTGCCGACGCGGCAATGGTCGGCCGGGCATACCTGTACGGCCTCATGGCCGGAGGGGAACGAGGGGTGTCCCGCGCCGTGGAGATCCTCCGCGGCCAGTACGTTAGATCCATGCAGCTGCTTGGGGTAAAGTCCACCCCAGGCGTGACCCGAGAACATGTCTCGTTTGTGGACTGACTTCGGTGCCGCACACGGGCGTCGCGGTGCAGGATCAGAGGAAACCAAGCTCGGTGCTCAACCGGGCAGCGCCCTCGGAAGCAAAGGCCGCCCATTCCGCGGGGGAACGTTGATTCCAGCGCATGTCCGGGACCGAGATACTGAGCGCGGCCACCACCGTTCCGCTGTGGTCCCGGATGGGCGCCGCAACGCAGGAGACATCCGGGTTGGACTCCCCGGCTTCGAAGGCCACATCCGTGGCACGGATCTGGTCAAGTTCATTCGCCAGCACGTGCGGCTCGGTGATGCTGCGGGCGGTGAGCTTTGCCAGGCCCTTGCGCAGGAGGCGGTTGCGGTCGGCTTCCGCCAGATGCGCCAGCAGGACTTTGCCCACGGCCGTGCAGCTGGCGGGAACCCGCCCGCCCATCCGGGAGACCATCCGCACGGACTGGGTGCTGTCGACCTTGCAGACGTAGACGACGTCGGGTCCTTCGAGAATGCCGACATGCACCGTTTCGTCGCACTGCCGGGCGACGGACTCCGCGACTCGCAGGCCAACGGAATGCAGGTCCAGTCGTTCGGCGAAGGCGTTGCCGAGCCGGAAGACGCTGAGCCCCAAATGGTAGGTGGCGGTGGCGTCGTCCCGTCGGAGGTACCTGCGCTCGGCCAGCGTAGTGAGGAGCTCGTGGACAGTGGTCCGGGGAAGCCCGGTCCGCTGAACGACCTCGGGAGCCGTCAGTCCGTGGCGGGCATCCAGGAAGAGTTCCAGAACATCGAGACTTCGAAGGACCGCGGGGGTCAGACGTGCCACAGCAATACCCTCTCTCGGCCCTCGGAGCTTCCGGGACCGAAGTCCATCCTACAGTGCCGGTTCGAAATTTCGCACAAAAAACGCACCCTGCCGTTCAGGCAGCTGTGCAGAAACTTGATACCCAGCCCGAGGCAGTCGACCCTAGGGGCCACAGGCCCCCGGAAGGAATAGAGCAATGATCACAACATTCGAGCAGACAAACGAGACGATCCTAGCCGCTCACGACGCCTATGAGCAGGCCAAGGATGTCTCGCCACGCCAACGGGCAGACTGGTTGGCTGAAGTAGCCTCAGCGCTGGACGCCAACGGGGACGAGCTGGTCGCCCTGGCGCAGCAGGAGACACATCTTGACGAGGGCCGCCTCCGTTTCGAGCTGCGGCGATCCGTGTTCC
The DNA here is from genome assembly GCA_046727115.1 of Actinomycetota bacterium. Lineage (GTDB taxonomy): Bacteria > Actinomycetota > Actinomycetes > Actinomycetales > Micrococcaceae > Arthrobacter. The sequence continues at coordinate 3,685 of JBKPBZ010000332.1, forward strand.
AGCTTCGGCTGTTTATGGATGAAATCATCCAAGGCGAACACCTGGACGCCACCATCGACCACGCCGATCCTTCTTGGGGCATGGGGCCGAGGCCGGACATCCGGCGCTTCTCGGTCCCGCTCGGCGTCGTGGGTGTTTTTGGCGCCTCCAACTTCCCCTTCGCTTTCAGCGTCATGGGCGGAGACAGCGCCTCGGCGCTGGCGGCAGGATGCGCAGTGGTGCACAAGGTCCATGAGGGGCACCTGCAGTTGGCTCTCCGGACCGGGGCCGTAGTTGAGGAAGCCCTTAAGAAAGCCGGAGCGCCCACTGGCCTCTTCTCTACCGTCGTAGGGCGCCAGGCGGCGGAAGCTCTGGTTGACCATCCGCTAGTGAAGGCCATCGGGTTCACAGGCTCAACTGCTGGCGGGCGTGCGCTTTTTGACCGGGCCTCCCGGCGTCCCACCCCCATTCCCTTTTATGGCGAACTCGGCAGCATCAATCCGGTCTTTGTCACCCAGCAGGCGTGGAGCGCAAGGCGTGAGCAGATCCTCACGGGCTACGCCGCATCGTTCACCATGGGTATGGGCCAGTTCTGCACGAAGCCCGGCCTGCTGTTCGCCCCCATCGACGACGCCGACGACATCGCGGAAGTGCTCCACCGGGAGCTCGGCGCGAAGCAGGTGAGCCCCCTGCTCAGCCCGAAGCTGCGGGAGGGTTTCGACAAGGCGCTGAATGCGGTGCGTTCGACCCCGGGCGTTGACGTACTGGTCGCCGGCGATGACTCTGAGGCGCCCCGGCCTACTGTGCTGATAACGTCTGCGGACGAAGTCCGGCAACGGCCCGAAATCTTGGAGCAGGAAATGTTCGGCCCCGCGACGCTTGTGATCCGTTATCGCCCGGAAACTGATCTGGCTGAACTTGCAGCCTTGCTGGACGGGCAGCTTACGGCCACCGTGCAGGCCGAGCCCGAGGAGGACGTCAACGATCTGCTCGCCGTGCTGCGGGAGCGGTCCGGGCGCTTGCTCTGGAACGCCTGGCCCACCGGGGTGACCGTATCGTTCGCGCAGCACCACGGCGGCCCCTACCCCGCCACGACGGCCACCACAACGTCGGTTGGCACGGCAGCAATCGGTCGCTTCATGCGTCCCGTCGCCTACGATTCCTTCCCGCCCTCGCAGCTGCCCGAGCCGGTGCGGGACGACAATCCCTGGCAGATCCGCCGGCGGGTCGACGGCGTCTGGGAGTCCCGCGCAGAAGTCGAGGCCGGCAAATGAGGCACGCATCGGTGGAGCAGATCCTTCCCGTCGATGCCGAGGACGCGATCCTCATCGGCCGGGTGTGGGACCCTGCCACCCAGGGCCCGCGGGTAGTTAGCGTCCGGGGCGAAGAGGTTTTCGATCTGACGCCCGACGTCCGAACCGTTGCTGAACTCATGGAACACGAGAACCCGGCGAATACGGTGCTGCTCGGAATGGGCACCCCGCGCTGGGAACTCGCGGAAATCGTGGCAGGATCAGTCCAGAAGGACCGCAACCGTCCCCATCTGCTGGCACCTATTGATCTTCAGGCGATCAAGGCCTGCGGAGTGACGTTTGTTGAGAGCATGATCGAAAGGGTCATCGAAGAGCGATGCGGTGGCGACTTCAACCGTGCCGCGGAGGTGCGTAAAACTGTCGCCGACGTCCTCGGCGGCAGCTTGAGCTCCCTCCGCCCGGGCTCCGAACAGGCACAGGAGGCCAAGAAAGTACTGACGGCCCAGGGCATGTGGTCGCAGTATCTCGAGGTCGGGCTCGGCCCGGACCCCGAGGTGTTCACAAAAGCCCCGGTCCTGTCCTCCGTTGGGTACGGACATGGCATAGGCATTCCCAGCTTTTCCTCCTGGAACAACCCCGAGCCCGAGCTGGTGCTCGTCCTCGACTCCGCAGGCCAGGCCCGGGGTGCAACACTGGGGAACGACGTGAACCTACGGGACGTGGAGGGTCGGAGCGCCCTGCTGCTCGGCATGGCCAAGGACAACAACGCTTCCTGCGCCATCGGCCCATTCATCCGGCTCTTCCGCGACGATTTCACGCTGGAGACCCTCCGCACGGAAGAAATCGATCTCACGGTGGAAGGTGAGGACGGCTACCGGATGGAAGGCAGGAACAGCCTGGCACGCATCAGCCGTCCCTTCGAGGAACTGATCCACGCGGCGCACGGCAGACATCATCAGTACCCGGACGGGTTCGCGCTCTTCACAGGAACGCTCTTCGCCCCCACGCAGGACCGCGGTGCCGAAGGCCTCGGCTTCACGCACAAGGACGGCGACCTTGTCACGATCAGCAGCCCGCGGCTCGGCTCGCTCGCCAACCGGACCGAGCAAACGGAACAAATGCAACCTTGGACCTTCGGCATCACGGCCCTATTTGCTTACCTCGAAAGCCTGAAGCCCGAGGCGGTGTCACTGCAGCTGAAGTGAAGAGAGAAGGTAATTGTGCCTTTCATCATTTCCATCCATACCTAGGACTTACGCTTCCCCACCTGTTCCGGAGCGTCATCGATGTCGCGTCCCGTCACCGCCGCGAGGAAGCGATCCGCGTCTATCGCCGCGATGGCTTCACGCAGCTCGGACTGGTCGAGCCGCGGCACCCGCAGCTCAGAGGGCCACGCGTGCAGCAGCATCGGGTGCGGCCGGCTCGGTTTCCCCGGCGCCCGGCCCTCCCCGTCGTCGTTAGCTCCTTCTTGCCCCTTATCCGAGAACGAGAGGGAGAACTAACTGGCAGGCCGATACCGACCGTCATGGCGGGACTCAACGGTCAGTGGGGGCAGCCCGCGGTCACGAGACTCTGCCTGCTGCAGCCTGGGGTTCCTTCCCGGCTCTTGCCTGGACGAGGGCGGGAGGGTCACCGGCGTTCTACGGCATCCCGTTACGTCGGCCTGGACACTGTCCACATAGCCATTGCCGGACAAGCGCCCGCCCACCTCTCCCCGGCCAAGAATAGGGACGAATCAAGGACCAGAAAATCTTCGGGAAACTTCCCGCAGGTCATGTCATCACCACAACTCCGGGACATGAATAGGCACTAGGCCCAACCACGCCCGACACACACAGCAAGGAAGGAGGCCCGAATGACGCCTAGTCGCAGCAGGTCATGCAGTTCCCAGCGCTCCCGGCCATGAAGGAGTACACAGCCACTCCGCTGTCCAAGCCAAGAGAAGGAGCCGCCAGACCAGTCGCAACCAACAAAAATGGGCCCCCACAGGGGCCCATAAAGGAGATTTGCAC
>JBKPBZ010000333.1:0-11294 GCA_046727115.1 Actinomycetota bacterium
CGAATTTGCACTAGCTTGAAGTGGAATCAGGAACACCTGATCTTTCGCGTCAAAGGCCGTTCGCACCTTTAGATCGAGGAGCTTGTACATGACTTCACTCCCCCGGGTTGCGCCCCGCGTCGCTAAGCTCACAGTGCTTAGCCTCGGTGTCGCCCTTCTGGCTACGGCTTGCGGCGGTTCACCCGCCCCGAGTGCGTCGGGACCCAGCTCAGCCGCGGCCGCCGGCATCGCATGCCCGGCGCCCAGCGCCACCGGCGCCGGGACCAGCGCCGCCGGCGAAGCCGGCACCGTTCCGGCTTCGGCCACCACCACCCCCACACCCCTGAAGATCGGCTCGCTCCTGCCGACGACAGGTTCGCTGGCATTCCTCGGCCCGCCCGAAATTGCTGGTGTCAACCTCGGCATCAAGGAGGTCAACGATGCCGGCGGCGTCCTGGGCAAGCCTGTCGAGGTCATCCACCGCGACTCCGGTGACACCAAGACCGACATCGCCACCCAGTCCACCACGGCACTGCTCGGCCAGGGCGTCAGTGCAATCGTTGGCGCAGCGTCCTCGGGCGTCTCCAAGACCGTGATCAACCAGATCACCGGTGCCGGCGTCGTCCAGTTCTCCCCGGCCAACACCTCGCCTGACTTCACCGCGTGGGATGACAAGGGCCTGTACTGGCGCACCGCCCCCTCGGACGTGCTCCAGGGCAAGGTCCTCGGCAACTACATGGCCACCTGTGGCGCCCAGACGGTCGGCATGATCGTCCTGAACGACGCCTACGGAACCGGCCTTGCGAAGAACGTCCAGTCCGCTTTCGAGGCAGCCGGCGGCAAGGTTGTTGCCCAGGAACTCTTCAACGAGGGCGATTCCCAGTTCAGCAGCCAGGTTGACAAGGTTCTGGCCGCCAAGCCGGACGCCATTGCCCTGATCACCTTTGACCAGGCCAAGAGCATCGTTCCCCTGATGACGGGCAAGGGCGTCAAGCCCACCCAGATCTTCATGGTGGACGGCAACATGTCCGACTACAGCAAGGACTTCCAGGCGGGAACCCTCAAGGGCGCCCAGGGCACCATCCCGGGCACCTTCGCCAAGGATGACTTCAAGAAGAAGCTCCTGACGATCGACCCGGCGCTGAAGGACTACAGCTACGCGGGCGAGTCCTACGATGCCGTGAACCTGATCGCCCTGGCTGCCGAGGCCGCCAAGAGCACCAAGGGCACCGACATCGCAGCCCAGCTCAAGGCAGTCTCTGAAGGCGGCGAGAAGTGCAACACCTTCCCCTCCTGCGTCACCCTGCTCCGCAACGGTAAGGACATCGACTACGACGGCCAGTCCGGCCCCGTATCGTTCTCCGACGCCGGCGACCCGACGGAAGCCTACATCGGCATCTACGAGTACCAGGATGACAACACCTACAAGCCGGCCAAGGAAGAATTCGGCAAGCTGTAAGCCGCTTCCCACCGACAAACAAGAAACCCCCGTCCAGTCCGGACGGGGGTTTCTTGCGTGAGGGGGAGTGTTGCAACGCTGCCGCCGTCGGCCCGGGCGTCACGCACAGCAGGCTTTGGGCCAGCTCGGGAGCTGCCGACGGCGGGATTCCGGCTTAGCCCGTTGAGTGCCTGCCCACAAGTCTGCTCTGCGTGACGCGTCGTCTTCCTGCCGGGGCGTCCGACGGAGGTAACCCGCCTCCGGCCGCTGTGCGGCCCCAAGACGCTGTCCCAAGGCGCTGCTCCAAGACCCGCCGCCGTCGTCCTGCCGGAGGAGCGCGTGCGCCGGGCCAGTGGCTGGGAGGCGCCCGAACGGCCCCTAAGCGGGAGCGAACTACGCGGGGCACGCAGAAGGGCCGCCACCGGCTGGTGACGGCCCTTCTGCGGGGGATCCTGCCCGACGTGCTACTCGACAGTGTCTGCGAGCGTCCCCAGGTAGAGCTGGATGACCTTGGGATCCTTCATGAGTTCCCGGCCTGTACCTGTGTATGCGTCCTTGCCCTGGTCCAGAACGTAGGCGCGGTCGCAGATCTGCAGGCAGCGGCGCGCGTTTTGCTCCACCATGATGACCGAGACGCCGGCCCGGTTGATCTCGTGGACCCGGAGGAAGGTCTCATCCTGCTTGACAGGGGAGAGGCCCGCGGAGGGCTCATCGAGCAGCAGCACGGCCGGGTCCATCATGAGGGCCCGTCCCATGGCGACCATCTGGCGTTCGCCGCCGGAGAGCGAGCCGGCCCGCTGGGCGCGCCGCTTGCCGAGCTCCGGGAACAGTTCGGAAACGAAGTCGAACCGTTTAGCGAAGTCCTTGGGCCGCTGGAACATGCCCATCTGCAGGTTTTCCTCGATGGTCAGGGCGGCGAACACGTTGTTGTTCTGCGGAACGAAGCCGACGCCCTTGGTGACCAGCTTGTTGGCCTTGAGCCCGGTGATGTCCTGCCCGCGGACCACTACCGAGCCGGAGTGGACCTTGACCAGGCCGAACATGGCCTTCAGCAGCGTGGACTTGCCGGCGCCGTTGGGGCCGATGATGCCGATCAGCTCACCCTTGCGGGCTTCGATGCTGCAGCCGTTGAGGATGTTGACGCCGGGGAGGTAGCCGGCCACCAGATCGGTGACCTTCACCACCGAGTCGCCGTCGAAGGCGGGCTGGGCGGCCGGTGCCGCGCTGGTGGCGCTCATTCTGTGTCCTTCTCTGTGCGGTTCGGCTCCTCGGGGCGGTTCGGCTCACCGGCGCTGCGGCGGCCGCGCATTGTCTCGTTCTTCGCCGCTTCCTCCGCCTCGGTGGTGAGGACGTCGGCGGAGATGATGCCGGCGTTTTCGGTGCCGACGATCGATTCCTCATCGGCGACCAGTTCCGCGGCCAGTTCCTTGATGCCTTCCGCGTCGCCGAGATCGACGTCGTGGTGGGCGCCGAGGTAGGCGTCGATCACGGCCGGGTTCTTCATGACGTCGGCGGGCGGCCCTTCGGCCACGATCTTGCCCTCGGCCATCACGACCACCCAGTCGGCGATGTGGCGGACCATGTTCATGTCGTGCTCAACGAACAGGACGGTCATGCCCTCGGCTTTAAGGTTCTTGATGTGGTCCAGCAGTGACTGCGTCAGCGCCGGGTTGACGCCGGCCATCGGCTCGTCGAGCATGACCAGCTTGGGCCGGACCATGAGGGACCGGGCCATTTCCAGCAGCTTCCGCTGACCGCCCGACAATGAGGCCGCGTAGTCGTCCCGCTTGGCGTCCAGTTTGAACTTCTCCAGCAGCACGTTGGCTTCCTGGGTGATCTTCTTTTCCTGGCCGCCCCAGATGCCCTTGAACAGGGCCTTGGACAGCCGTTCACCGGACTGGCTGGAGGCGCCGAGGCGCATGTTCTCCAGGACGGTGAGCTTGCCCATGACCTTGGTCAGCTGGAACGTGCGGACCATCCCCATCCTGGCCACCTTGTAGGAGGAGACACCCGCGAGGCTCTGGCCTTCGAACTGCCAAGAACCCGAGTTCGGGGTGTCGAATCCCGTGAGGAGGTTGAACAAGGTGGTCTTGCCGGCGCCGTTGGGGCCAATCAATGCGGTGATCTTGTGCCGCGGGATCTCGAGGTACTGGACGTCGACGGCGTTGATGCCGCCGAAGCTGCGGGTGACGTTTTCCGCCACCACGATCGGATCACGCTTCTTGCAGCCGGGCGAGATCTCCCCGGCGGCGATCGGACGGGTGTCCGTCATGTAGTCGATTTCTTCCGACGTGCGGGGTTCCTCGCGCGACTCTTCGCTCGGAATGCTCATGCGAATGCCAGCTCCTTCTTATTGCCGAGAACGCCCTGGGGCCTGAAGATCATCAGCAGCATGAGCGCCACGCCGACCAGGATGTAACGCAGCTGCCCGGCCTGGACCGTGTTCAGCCACGTGATGGTGCCTGACTCGATCAGGCCGTAGAGGATGCCCTGCGTGAGCGAGAGCACCACCCAGAAGATCATGGCGCCGACCACCGGGCCGAGCACGGTGCCGAGGCCGCCGAGCAGCAGGCACGTGTAGAGGAAGAACGTCAGTTCTGTGCCGTAGTTGGCCGGCTGCACCGCGCCGCGGGGGAGCGTGAAGATCATGCCTGCCAGTGCGCCGAGCACACCGCCGATGATGAGGGACTGCATCTTGTAGGCATACACGTTCTTGCCCAGCGAGCGGACGGCGTTCTCGTCCTCGCGGATGCCCTTGAGCACGCGGCCCCAGGGGCTGCGCATCAGCAACCAGACAATGAGGCAGAACAGGGCCACGACGGCCCAGGCCACAACCCGGATGAAGAAGTCACGGTTGTTCATGCCGATGTAGGTGCCCGGCGGGAAGGGGTTCATGGCGTAGAAGTCGCCTTCGAAGGCCGCCAGGCCGTTGGCCGAACCGGTGATGGCGGTCAGCTGGTTGGTCGTGACGATGTAGCGCACGATTTCGGCCGCCGCAATGGTCACGATGGCCAGGTAGTCCGCCCGCAGCCGCAGCGTCGGGATGCCCAGCAGCAGGGCGAAGATGGCTGAACAGACGACGGCGATGAGCAGTCCGACGAAGAACGGCACATGGAACGTCAAGGTGGAGATGGCGAAGCCGTAGGCCCCCACCGCCATGAAGCCGGCCTGGCCGAAGTTGAGCAGGCCGGTGTAGCCGAAGTGGACCGCGAGGCCGAGGGTGGCCAGGGCGTAGGCGGCTGTCGTCGGGCTGAAGAGTTCGCCGGCGGCGCTGGAAAATATGAATCCGAAATCCATGGCTGTCTCCTAACCCACGCGCTCGCGGCGGCCCAGAATGCCCTGAGGCCGGAACAAGAGGACAACGATCATGATGAACAACGCTCCCACGTATTTGAGGTCGGCTGCGAGGCCGAACACGGTGGTCAGCTCAACGAAGATGCCGACGATGATGGAACCGACCAGGGCGCCCCAGACCGTGCCGAGGCCGCCCAGGGTGACGCCGGCGAAGATGAGCAACAGGATCTGCGAGCCCATGTCGAAGGTGACGCCGGGCCGATAGTAGGCCCACAGGATGCCGCCGAGGGCGGCGAGCATGCCGCCGACCACCCAGACGATCCGGATGACGGAGTCGACGTCGATGCCGGAGGCCGCAGCCAAGGCCGGGTTGTCGGCCACCGCGCGGGTGGCCTTGCCGAGTCGGGTCTTGAGCAGGACGACGCCGAGGGCGGCGATCACGGTGGCGCTGATGATGAGGGACCAGAGGTTGTTGGGGGAGATCGAGATCGGGCCGATCAGGATTTCCGCGCTCTGGGCAAACGGCAGCTGCTGGGTGGCACCGCCGAAGTAGAACTGGATGATGTACCGCACAGCCAGTGCCAGGCCGATGCTGACGATCATCATCGGAACAAGCCCGGTTCCGCGGCGCCGCAGTGGCTTCCACAGTCCCGCGTCCTGGACGTAGCCGAACACGCCGCCGCCGATGACCGCCAGGATGATGGCCAGCCAGAACGGAAGGTGCATGGCGTTGAAGGTGAACACCAGCACCGCGCCCAGCGTGACCATTTCACCGTGGGCGAAGTTCGTCAGGCCGGTGGTGCCGAAGATCAGTGAAAGGCCTACGGACGCGAGCGCGAGCAGCAGGCCGAAGCTCAGTCCGGCCACTAGCCGGTTGAGCAGGTTCTGCCCGAAGTTCTCCTCCGCCACGACGATGCCCTTGCCAAAGGTGAAGATCACCGAGAGGTTTGAGGTCTGGCTGAACGTGACGTTGCGGGGGTTCTCCTGGCCCTCAGCCAGTTTGATGCCCGCCGGAAGCGTGGACTCGTCGAGTTTGACCTCGTAGGTCCCCTGGGTGGGGACCCCAATGGTCCAAGCGCCGTTGGGCCCCGATTTCGTGGTTCCCGTGAAATCGCCGCTTGTGGCGGTGATGGTCACCCCGGGGATCGGTGCGCGGTCGTCGCCGCGCAAGAAGCCGCTGATGCTGTTGGTGAACTGGGTCGCCGACGGGGATGGTGAAGGCGACGGGGTCGTGGCGCTTGACGCCGGGGCAACGATGAGCAGTAGCGCAGCCATGGCGGCAAATACTGCCCCCACAGCCCTTAGTAGTCTGCCGCGCCGTCTCTGCGACAGGCCGCTCGTTGTGCTTCTCAAATTGAAAACCTCCACATGGGGGTGCTGTGGGTTGCGCCTTTGCAACCGTTGCGAACGGTCAGGTGACGAGCGCCTCGCAAAACTATTGTTTGTTGTGATGTCCGTCACCCTGTGTGGCCTATGCTACAGCCCGCACGAGGCAATGAATGCCGCCGCGAGCAGGGCTAACGTCGCGATCGGGTAACAACCGTGTAGTCACGGCGGCACCTCGCTTTAGCTCTGCTAAAGAAAACTTTTGTTGATTCCGAGTATGCCTAAACAGTGGCCGTTCCGGCGCCCGATCCGCCCGGCCGGCCCGGGGCAGGGGCCGCCCGCCGGGGACGCCCGGTCCGGTCTGCGGAACCGGCGATTCAAGCTTTTTCCAAGTCCTCCCGCGTTATGGTGCGAAGAGCGCCTGAACTGAAGTCCTGAACCGAAGTCCTGAACCGAAGTCCTGAACTGAAGCCCAGAACCGAAGTCCAGAAACCGCTGGCCGGATCTTTCGGCCTGGGACAAGGCGCGGCGTGGATGGCAGGGGCCGATCGTGGAGGGCCGACTGATGAACCGGGTGGTCAAGCTGTGCCTCGCGGGTTCGCTTGTGCTGGCGATCCTGGGCATTCCGGCGCTGAGCCTCGGCCCGGAGCCCGCAGGGGCGCAGGCCTGCGTTCCCTCCACGGAGGCGCTCAAGGATCCCTATCCGGGGATCAGGGCGGCAGCCTCCAGCTTTGAAGCGGGCACCTTGGACGGATTCGGCGTCTCCACGGCCGGGACGGGAAATGCCTCTGTGTCCACCGGGCCGTCGCACTCCGGCAGCTGCGCCGCCCGCCTGCACACCACCGCCGGCCCCGGCTCCATCGCCAGGCTGACCGTCGGCCTGATCCCCGGGAACACCGAGGCGTATGCGGACGGATGGTTCAATATCGCCGCTGAGGGAATGGCGGGGAACAATGTTCCTTACTTCCGGTTCTTTTCCGGCCGCGTCCGCGTCCTGGATGTTTTCCGGCAGAACATCTCCCATGAGCTGGTGCTCCGCACCTCGTCACAGGCAGGCTTCGCGTACACCACGTTGCGGCGGGATGTCCCCTCTGACTCCTGGCACCGGCTGGTCATGCACGTGGTTCCCAACGGTTCGCAGACGAACGTTCAAATCTGGTGGGATGGGCGTTCCGTCTACGCGGGCACTGTCAGCATTGCCGCGACGACGCTCGACACCGTCCAGCTCGGCTCCGAACACGATCAGCAAATGGCCGACATCTATATCGACGACGTCATAGTCAACAGCGGCACCGGAACGCCGGCGCCGGTTCCCGGCCCGCTGCCGGAGCCGAAGGGGGACCCGTCGAAGCGGTTCGACGATTTCCGGGGTGACGGACCACCCGCCGTGCTGGCAGCCGGCACCGGCGCGAGGCGCACCGGGCGTCCCGGACGGCCGGCGCCCACGCGGGTTTCCTGGGCCTAATTATCCCGCGGGCTAGGTCACGGTTCGGTTGCGGCGGCTGCCCCGGGGAACTATCCCTCCCCGTCGGCCGTGGGAATTGGTAGCGTGGCTATATAAAATCCGTTTTCGGATAGTCCGTATCGCACCGGAACATCACCCACCCCCTTATTTTGGAGGACACCCGCAATGGCAACTGGCGGAAACCCGATCTTCAGCGGAAAGAATTTCCGCGAAGCCACCCAGGCACCGCCTGCCCCGCAGGCCCCGTATGGCCAGAACCCCTACGGCCAGAACCCCTATGGCCAGAACGCCTACGGCCAGGCCCCGGGCCAGGGCGGGTGGAATTCGGCGCAGCAGGGCATGACCCAGGAACAGCTCCAGGACCTGTACAACCGCCCGGCGGCCGGCCCGGCTGATCTCGGCCGGATGACGTACGACGACGTCATCGTCAAGACTGCCGGGTGCCTCGGCATCCTGGTGGTCGGTGCCGCAGTGGCGCTCGCCGTCCCGCAGGGCACGGGATCCCTGCTGATGATCCTCGGCGCCCTCGGCGGCTTCGCCCTCGCGATGGTCAACACCTTCAAGAAGCAGCCGTCCCCGGGACTGATCCTGGCCTACGCCCTGCTCGAAGGGTTCTTCCTCGGCGGCCTGACCCGCATTCTCGACAACCTGTTCCCGGGCGTCGGCATCCAGGCCGTCGTCGGGACGCTTTCCGTCTTCGCCGTGACGCTCGTGCTGTTCAAGAGCGGCAAGGTCCGGGCGACACCCAAACTCATGCGGTTCTTCTTGATCGCCATGATCGGTTATGCGGTGTTTGCGCTGGTCAACGTCGTCATGATGATGACCGGAGCCGTTAACTCGCCGTTTGGCCTGAGCACCAGCGTGGAGATCATGGGCATCCCGCTCGGCGTCTTCATCGGCATTCTGGCGATCGGGCTCGCCGCCTTCTCCCTGATCATGGACTTCACGTCCATCGAGGCGGCCATCAGCGCCGGAGCCCCGCAGCGCTTCTCTTGGACCGCCGCCTTCGGCCTCACGGTCACGCTGGTCTGGCTCTACGTCGAGATCATCCGACTGCTGGCCATTCTCCGCGGCGACGAGTAACCGCCGTCGTACCTGTTCGTCCTGTTTTCAACGAGGAGCCCCGCCCAACAGCGGGGCTCCTCGCGTGTGCGGCTATGGCCCAGCCGCACATCAACTGCCATGCGTCAGTTGCACCCGTCAGCTGAGCCGCTCCAGTACAACCGCCATGCCCTGCCCGCCGCCGACGCACAGCGTCGCCAGGCCGAGGGAGGCGTCGCGGGCGCGGAGCCCGTTGATCAGCGTGGTGGTCATGCGGGCGCCGGTCATCCCGAAGGGGTGGCCGAGGGCGATGGCGCCGCCGTGGACGTTGAGCTTCTCCGGATCGATGGCGAGCTCCCGGGCGCTGGCCACCACCTGGACCGCGAACGCCTCATTGAGTTCCACAAGGTCGATGTCGCCGATGCTCAGCCCGGCGATCGTGAGCGCCCGCCGGGTCGCTTCCACCGGTCCCATGCCCATCAGCTCCGGGGACAGGGCGCTGACGCCGGTACAGACGATTCGGGCAAGCGGCTCCAGGCCGAGCTCGCGGGCGCGCGAGTCACTCATGACCACGAGGGCGGCGGCCCCGTCATTGAGCGGGCACGCGTTCCCGGCCGTTACGGTGCCGCCGCTGCGGAAGACCGGCTGCAGCGCGCCGACGGCTTCCGCCGTGACGCCGGGACGCGGCGAATCGTCGCGGTCGACCACGGTGCCGTCGGCGCGGGTGTACGGCGTGATTTCGCGGGCGTAGAACCCGGAGGCGATGGCGGCCTCGGCGCGGTTCTGGCTGAGTACCGCCCAGTCGTCCTGCTCCGCGCGGGTGATGCCGTAGCTTGTGGCCACGTTCTCCGCCGTCTGGCCCATGGCGATGTACACGTCCGGCATCCGGCTGCCCAGGCGCGGGTCGGTCCAGGGTGTGTTCGAGGCCGCGCGGGCCGCGGTGCGTTTCCGGGCCGCCTCGAAGCGCGGGTTGTGCGTGCTCGCGTCGGTCTCGCCGGCGCCGGCCCATTCCCGGTAGCGGGACACTGCCTCCACGCCGGCGGCGACGAACGCCTGGCCTTCGCCGGCTTTGACGGCGTGGAAGGCCATCCGGAGCGTCTGCAGGCTGGAGGCACAAAAACGGTTGATGGTCGCGGCCGGAACGTTGTCCAGCCCGGCCAGGATGCTGACCACGCGCGCCATGTTGGAGCCGGCCTCGCCGCTGGGCTCGGCGCAGCCCAGATAGATGTCGTCCAGGCCACGGCCCGGGCCCGCGGCGGCATCAAAGGCCGGAATCCCGGCGAGGGCCGCCGTGACCATGGCGGCGGCGAGATCGTCCGGCCGCTCGTCTTTCAGGGACCCCTTGAAGGCCCGCCCGATCGGGCTCCGGGCGGTGGAAACGATGACAGCTTCTGGCATGCGCCCAGACTACGCCCCGCCTAGGCCAGGCGCATGGCCCCTGCCGCGGGACTGACGTTGAAGATCTCCGGCGCGGCGTAACCGGCCCGGGCGAAGGCCCGTTCGACGGCGGCGCGCACCTTCTCTGCCAATCCCGCCGGGGCCAGCGCGATCGCGGAGCCGCCGAAGCCGCCGCCGGTCATGCGGGCCCCGACCGCGCCCGCGGACCGCGCCGTGTCCACGGCAAGGTCCAGCTCGGCGCAGGAGATCTCGAAGTCGTCGCGCATCGAGGCATGGGACGCGTCCAGCAGGGGGCCAATAGCGGCCGGGCCCAGGGTGTCCAGCAGCTCCACCGTCTGCAGGACACGGTCGTTCTCGGTGACGACATGCCGGACCCGACGGAACGTCTCCTGGTCCAGAAGCCCGCTGGCCTCCTCGAGGTCCTCGAACCCGACGTCGCGCAGCGCCGGCACACCGAGGACCTCGGCGGCCAGCTGGCACGATTCCCGCCGGGCCGCGTACCCGCCGTCGGCGTGGGAATGGGACACCCGGGTGTCGATGACCAGCAGCACCAGCCCCGCGGCGTCGGCGTCGAACGGCACCAGCCGGACACTCTGGTCCCGGCAGTCGAGGAAGACGGCGTGGCCGGCGGTGGCCCGGAGCGAGGCGGACTGGTCCATGATGCCGGTGGGCGCGCCGACGAAGTCGTTCTCCGCGCGCTGGGTGGCCAGGACCATGTCCTGCGCGGACAGGTTGGCGCCCATGAGCTCATTCAGGGCCGAAATCACGGCGCATTCGATCGCGTGGGAGGACGACAGGCCGGCGCCGCGGGGGACATCGGAGTCCAGGAGCAGGTCCACGCCGGGAACCGGGAGGCCCTGCTGCTGCAGGGCCCAGATGACCCCCAGCGGGTACTTTGTCCAGCCCTTGGCGCCGGCGCGGACCAGCGAGCCGGTGTCCGCGCTGGTCAGCCCCTGGTTCCCGAACGTGGAGAGCATCCGCGCGGTGGAGTCCGGCCGGACCCTGAGGGCCACCCGGGCAGACCGGTCGATGGCGAAGGGCAGGACGAAGCCCTCGTTGTAATCGGTGTGCTCGCCAATGAGGTTGACGCGTCCCGGTGCCCGCCATACGCCGTCGGGCCGGGCGCCGAAGACCGCCTCGAACCGGGCGGCGAGCCCGCTGCTGTCCAGGGGAGGATTCATGGCCTGGCGCCTTCGCTGCTGGAAGTCATGGAACCAAGGTATACGGGTTGCCGGGCAGGTCTGTACGGTGGTCACCATGGACCTCTCAGCGACGCCTTCGGCAGCCGGCCCCGATGAAACCATGCGGCGGTATGCCACCGGGCGGCAGTACGAACTCCGGCGCGGCGACGCC
>JBKPBZ010000334.1:0-7900 GCA_046727115.1 Actinomycetota bacterium
TTGGTGGGCGCCACCATGCTGGCGGCCACCACCGCGCCGATGCCGAAGAACGCGCCGTGCGCCAGCGCGGCAATGATGCGGCCGGCCATCATCATCGAATAATCGGGCGCGAGCGCCGAGACGAGGTTGCCCGCGATGAAGAGCACCATCAGCACGGCCAGCACGGGCTTGCGTTCGAAACGGGTCACCGCCGCCGTGAGGCCAAGCGCCCCGACCACGACGGCGAGCGCGTAGCCGGAGATGAGCCAGCCGGCGGTGGCCTCGGAGACGTGGAAGTCTGCGGCCACTTGCGGCAACAGGCCCATGATGACGAACTCGGTGAGTCCGATGCCGAACCCGCCGAGGGCGAGGGCTATCAGGCCAACAGGCATGGAGGTGCTCCTTACAAAGCTGTACGGAAAGAGGTATGGCGCGTAAGCTAGTAGTTGCAGACGCGTTATTTATTGTTGCACAAGCAGATACAGCGCGCAAGCAACTATTATTTGATGTGCCCGGCAGCACCCCGCCGGGCACGCGAGCTGAAGGGAAACACCTGATGGGCATCAAGGACGACGCCGTCGAGGTCCGGGCGCAAGGCTGGCGGACCCTGGCGGCCCTGCACGGGCTGATCGAGGCCGAGCTGGAGCGTTCCCTGCAGGCCGAGGCGCAGCTCTCCGTGGTGGAGTACACCGTGCTGGACGCGCTGAGCCTGCAGGACGGCTGGCATATGCGGATGCAGCAACTGGCCCGCGCCACCGCGCTGAGCGCGAGCGCCACCACGCGCCTGGTCAACCGGCTCGAGGACCGCGGTCTGCTGACCCGGATCCTGTGCGCGGATGACCGCCGCGGGATTTACACCGAGCTCACTCCCAGCGGCATCGCGCTGCTTGAGCAGAGCAGGCCGGTCCATGACGCCACGCTGGAGCGGGCGCTGGCCGAGGCCCAGGAAGTGCCGGAACTGGCGCCGCTGGTTGACGCCCTCCCCCGCCTGCACGCCGCGGTCTAGCACAGCAACGGGCACGCAAGAAGCACGCAGAAAAGCCCCGCCGGGACGAATCCCGGGCGGGGCTTTCTGCGTGCAGGGCGTTCTGTAGGCAGGCTATGCGGTGACGGGTTGCTTGGCGGCCGCTTGTTTGAAGAAGTGTTCCAGGTCCTCCAGGCTCTTGCCCTTGGTCTCCGGAACCACACGCTTCACCCAGACGATGGCTGCCAGCTGGAGCCCGACGAAGATGAAGAACGTCGCCGAGACGCCAATCCAGGACACCATCTGCGGGAAGAAGAACCCGATCAGGAAATTGATCATCCACAGCACGAAGACACAGATGCCCATGGCGATGCCGCGGACATGCAGCGGGAAAATTTCGGCCATGGTCAGCCACGTCACGGTGCCGATGCAGGACTGCATCGAGGCCAGGAACGTCACCATGAACAGCAGCACCAGGTAGCCGCGGAGGGTGCCCTCCGGGATGAGCATGGAGATGATGCCGATGGCCAGCAGGGATCCTGCCGTGCCGGTCAGGCCGGCGATCAGCATGGACTTCCGGGGCAAGCGCGACATGAGGGACATCCCGACGACGACGGCGACCACCGAGGTCACGCCGTTGACGACGTTGGCGATCAGGGCGCCCTGGTCGCCGAAGCCGGAGCTGGAGAGGATGGAGGTGCCGTAGTACATGATGGCGTTGACGCCGCTGATCTGGTTGATCACCGCCATGCCCAGTCCGACGACGAAGATCCGCCGGATCCACGGCACCGTGAGGTCACGGAAGGTGCCGAGCTTGGATTGGTAGTCTTCCCGGGCGGCCTGCCGGACCTCATCGAACTCGGTGGAGACGTCCTCCGCGGCGCGCGTCCGGCGCAGCACCTCCAGCACTTCCCCGAAACGGCCGGCCGACGCCAGCCAGCGCGGGCTTTCCGGCAGCATCAGCATGCCAAGCCACAGCACCACGGCCGGCAGCGTGGCAATGACCAGCATCCACCGCCACACATGCGAGGCCTCCGGGAAGGCGTTGCCCAGCACGGCGTTGAACGTGAAGGCCAGGAACTGTCCGGTGACAATCATGAGCTCGTTCTGCGTCACGATCCGTCCGCGCTGGGCCGACGGGGACATTTCCGCCAGGTAGACCGGAACGATCACCGACGCCCCGCCGACGGCAAGGCCGAGCAGGGTGCGGGAGGCGACGAGCAGTTCGGTGCTGGGTGAGAGCGAGCAGGCGATCGTGGCCACCGCAAAGATGATCGCGAGCCCCATGATGGTCCTGCGCCGGCCGAAGCGGTCCGAGAGCCGGCCTGCCGAGATGGCCCCGAACGCCGCGCCGAACAGCAGGGTGGAGGTCACCAGCCCCTCGGTCAGCGGGGTGAGGCCGAGGTCCCGCTGCATGAACGGCAGGGCGCCGTTGATGACGCCGGTATCGTAGCCGAAGAGGAGTCCGCCGAACGTGGAGAAGAGCGCCACGCGCCGCATGAACCCTTGGGGATTCGCGGCTCGGCCGGCCGTCCGGGCCGCGGCCGCCCGGCCAGCAGAATCGGGGGCGGCCGCGGGCGGGGCCGAGTTGGTGAGCGTTTTGTCAGGCGCCGTCATAGGCTCGCCTTGGCGACGCGCTGCTTCATGGTCTCCAGCTGGTACCGGGAGACTTCTGCGGCGTTGTCGTCCTCGGCGAAGACGCTGGAGACCATCACGGTGTCGTCACGGTCCAGGAAACCGATCTCCTGCAGGCCGCCGAAAAACTCGTCCCAATTGACGTCGCCGTCGCCGATCTTCAGGTGCTGGTGCACCCGGACGGGGTTCCCGGGCGGGTTGGTGATATAGCGCAGCCCGTGTGAGGCGTGGTGGTCCATGGTGTCGGCGACGTGGACCAGGCGCAGCTTGTCCCCCGCTGCCCGCATGATCTCCAGTGGTGCGTTCTTCATGTGGAAGCTGTGTGAGGCCACGTAGACCAGGCCCACGTTCTTGGAGTTCAGCCCGCGGATCACCCGGATCGCGGCCAGGCCCTCCTCGACGAAATCGTCCGGGTGCGGGTCGATCAGGAGGTCGATCCCCTCCCGCTCGATGATGGGGAGCAGTTCCTCCATGGAGCGGTAGAAGGCCCGCTCGGATTCCTCGGCCTTCTCTGGCCGGCCGCTGAATTCGGTGTTCATGGTGCTCACGCCGAGGTCCACGGTGATCTGGATGGCGCGCTTCCAGTAGCGGACGGCGGCCTCCCGTGCGTCCTCATCCGGCCCCGACCAGCGCAGCACGGGCAGCACCGAGGCGATTTCGATGTCCGCGTCCTTGCAGGCCGCCTTCAGCTGGCCCACCAGCTCGTCGTCGGCCTTCGGATGGTTGTAGAACGGGATGAAATCGGCGTGCGGGGTCAGCTGCATGTACTTGTAGCCGAGGTCGGCCACCACACGCGGGAACTCCAGGAGTCCGTGGCTGTGGTGGAACGGGGTGGGGTCAAGGGCGATTTTCACGTTGAACACTCCATTGTGGATCTGGCGGGCGTGCAGCCGGCCGGCGCTTCGTTCTTTACAGTAGAAGGCGGCCGGCCGGCAGGGTTCCTAGCGGTAGAGCGCGGGCTTGGCGTTGAGCTTCACGGCGACCTTTTCGCCGTTCTTCTGCGCCTCGACGCCTGCCTCGCAGCATGCGGCGGTGGCGTAGCCGTCCCAGGCGGTGGGGCCGCCGATCTCATCGCGCAGGGCGGCATCCACCCAGGACTGGATTTCGACGTCGTACGCTGCCCCGAAGCGCTCCTCGAAGCCGGGGGTGACCTCGCCGCCCCAGCGGCCGTTGCTGCGGGTGTACGGGCCTTTGTCCCCGCCGATGCTGACGATGCCGTCCTCGAAGGAGGCCTGGGTGGCCACCTCGTAGCCGAACTTCGCGTTGACGTAGATCTCGACGTCGGCCAGGACTCCGGACTCGGTCTCGATCAGCACGTGCTGCGGGTCGTGCTGCCCGGCCGGCGCGTTCCGCGTGGGCTTGCCGAGGCGGACCTGGACGGACATGATTTCCTCGCCGGTGAAGTAGCGGATGGCGTCGAATTCGTGCACCACGGAGTCGTTGATCAGCATCTCGTTGGTGAAGCCGGCCGGGGTGGTGGGGTTCCGGTGCTGGTGGTGCAGCATGAGCAGCTCGCCGAGTTCGGAGTTGCGGATGATCCTGCCCAGGGCGGCGTATTCGGCGTCGAAGCGGCGCATGAAGCCGACCTGGATGCGCTTGTGGCCCAGCTTCTGCTCGGCTTCGACAATTTTCCAGGACGACTCGGCATCCGGGGTGAGGGGCTTCTCGCAGAGGATCGGGATGTCCTTGGCGATTGCCTTGAGCAGGATGTCCTCGTGCAGGAAGCCGGGGGTGGCGATCAGCACGGCGTTGACGTCGCCGTTGTTGAGGGCTTCCTCGGCGTCGGCCAGGGCCACGGCGCCCGGGATGCCTTCGATGGCGGCCTGCGCCCGGGCGAGGTCGACGTCGACGACGGCGGCGACTTCCGCGCCGTGGATGCGGGTGTTGAGTCGCTGGATGTGGTCTGCGCCCATACGGCCGGCGCCGATGACGGCCACGCGGAGGATCTTGGTCATGGTGGTTTCCTTCGGGTTCTAGTTGACGGCCGTGCGGGAGCCGCAGGAGAGCAGGTAGTTGCGGGTGCGCTTGGCGATCGGCATCGGGACGTCGAAGGCCACGGGGTACATGTCCTGTTCCACAATGCCAAAGATCGGCCGGTCCAGCGCCTCCACGGCTTCGATGACGGCGCGCAGGTCCGGCAGGCCGTTCGGCGGTTCGGTCATGACGCCGGCCAGGTTGGCGGCGGCCCAGGTCATGTTTTCCGCGTTGACCTTTTTGAGGATGTCCGGATTGATCTGCTTCAGGTGCAGGTAGCCGATCCGGTCCGGATAGTTCTTGATCAGCTCCAGGCTGGAGGCCCCGCAGTATTCGGCATGGCCGGTGTCCAGGCAGAGGTTGAGGTACTTGGCGTCCGTGGCGGAGAGCAGGGCCTCGATGTCCTCCTGCGCACCGACGTGCGAGTCGGCGTGCGAGTGGAACTGCTGCTTCAGGCCGAAGTCCTCCAGCAGCGTCTTGCCCAGGCGGTTGTGGCCGGCGAAAAGGTCGGCCCAGGCCTTGTCGCTGAGTGTGCCGCTTTCCACGGCTTCCCCGGTGACGTCGTCGCGCCACATCGCCGGGATGACCACCATGTGTTCCCCGCCCATCGCAGCGGTGAGTTCGGCGACCTTGCGGGCCGGTTCCCACGCGGTGTCCCACTGATCCAGGCCGCGGTGGAAGGCGGTGAACACGGTGCCGGCAGAGATCTTCAGGTCGCGCTGCTTGAGCTCCTCGGCGAGGCGTGCCGGATCGGTGGGGAGGTAGCCGTAGGGGCCGAGTTCGATCCATTTGTAGCCGGATTCGGCGACCTCGTCGAGGAAGCGTTCCCACGGGGTCTGCTGGGGGTCATCCGGGAACCAGACGCCCCAGGAGTCCGGCGCGGTGCCAATGATCAGCTTGTTCTCAGTCATGTCCATTCCTTCTCATCGATTGCTCCACAGGTGCCGTTTTGGACGCTCAAAACGGCGGTTACGGAGCAGTCGATGGTGGTTGAGGCGTCAGTTGGGTAGTCAGTTGGACGGGAAGTTGTAGGAGGCTCCGGAGGCGTGGGTGGGTTCGGGCCAGCGGGAGGTGACCACCTTGCCGCGGGTGTAGAAGGAGACGCCTTCGGGGCCGTAGATGTGCTTGTCGCCGAACAGCGAGGCCTTCCAGCCGCCGAAGGAGTGGTAGGCCACGGGCACGGGCAGCGGGACGTTGATGCCGATCATGCCCACGGTGACGGAGCGCTGGAACTTCCGGGCTGCGGCGCCGGAGGAGGTGAAGATCGCGGTGCCGTTTCCGTAGGGGTTGGAGTTGATCAGGGCGATGCCGGCGTCGAGGTCCTCAACCCGGACCACCACGAGGACGGGGCCGAAGATTTCCTCGCTGTAGGCGGTCATTTCGGTCTTGACGTGGTCCAGGACGGTGGGGCCGACCCAGAAGCCGTCCTCGTGGCCGGGGACCACGAGGTCGCGGCCGTCCACCACCATGGCCGCGCCTGCGGTTTCGGCTTCGGTAACGATCTTCACGATCCGTTCCTTGGACGCCGGGGTGATAACGGGTCCCATGTCGGCGTCCGGTTCCGTGCCGTTCTTGACCTTGACGGCCAGGGCGCGCTCCTCGACCTTCTTGACCAGCAGGTCCGCGGCCTCACCGACGGCCACGGCGACCGAGATGGCCATGCAGCGCTCACCGGCGGAGCCGAAGGCGGCGGCGGCGAGGTGGTCGGCGGCGTTGTCGAGATCGGCGTCGGGCAGGATGATCGCGTGGTTCTTCGCCCCGCCCAGGGCCTGGACGCGCTTGCCGTGCGCGGTGGCGGTCTCGTGGACATACCGGGCGATCGGGGTGGAGCCGACGAAGGAGATGCCGTCCACGTCCGGGTGGGTCAGCAGGCCGTCGACCGTTTCCTTGTCGCCGTGCAGGACCTGGAAGACGCCGTCGGGCAGGCCCGCGTCCTTCCACAGCTTGGCGAGCAGCATGGACGCGGAGGGGTCGCGCTCGGAGGGCTTGAGGATGAAGGCGTTGCCGGTGGCGATCGCCATGGGGGCCATCCACAGCGGCACCATGACGGGGAAGTTGAACGGGGTGATGCCGGCGACGACGCCGAGCGGCTCGCGGAAGGAGAACACATCGATGCCGGTGGAGACCTGGTCCGAGTAATCGCCCTTGAGCAGCTGCGGGATGCCGCAGGCGAACTCGATGACCTCCAGGCCGCGGCCGATCTCGCCCTTGGCGTCGGAAAGGACCTTGCCGTGCTCGGCCGTGATCAGCTCGGCGAGCTCGTCCACGTGGGAGGCGACGAGTTCGCGGAACTTGAACAGCACGGCGGTGCGCTTGGCCAGGGAGATGTCGCCCCAGGAATCCGCGGCGGCGCGGGCGGCGGCGACCGTGGCGTCAAGATCCGCCCGGTTGGCCAGCCGCAGCTGCGCGGAAACGGCGCCGGTGGCGGGGTTGTAGACGGGCTGGGTGCGGGTGCCCACACCTGCGGTTTCCGCCCCGTTGATGAAGTGGTGGATGGTCTTGGTGCTCTGGGTCTGGTTGGTCAGTTCAGTGGTGGTAGTCATCAGACTCTTCCTTGAGTAATTGAAATTCGAAGGGGATCAGCCGAGCAGCTTGCGCTGGCGGGCCTTGTGGTCGGTGTAGGTCTGGAAGGCCTGTTTCGTCGAGTCGAGCTCGGAGACCTGGGAGACCGGGACGTCCCACCACGACTCGGAGCTGGGAGCATCCAGCAGCGGATCGGATTCGACGTGGATGACGATCGGTCCGCCGCGCTCGGGGGCGGCCTTGGCGTCGCGGATGGCCTGCTCAAGCTCGGCGATGACCTTCTCCCCGGGTTCGATCCGGATCACCTTCACGCCGAGGCTTTCGGCGTTCAGGGCCAGGTCCACCGGGAGCCGGTCGCCGTCGTCGAAGCTGTGCTGCTCCTCGTCCAGGGCCCGGTACTGGGTGCCGAAGCGCTGGGAGCCGAGGGACTCGGAGAGCGAGCCGATCGAGGCGTAGCCGTGGTTCTGGATCAGGACCACGATCAGCTTGATCCGCTCGGCGACGGCGGTGACGAGTTCGGTGTGCATCATCAGGTAGGAGCCGTCCCCCACCATGACCACGACGTCGCGCTGCGTGCCGCCCTTCGCGGCTTCGGCGAGTGCCGCACGCTTGACGCCGAGGCCGCCGGGAATTTCGTAGCCCATGCAGGAGTAGGCATATTCGACGTGGTAGCCGAACGGGTCCCGCACGCGCCACATCTTGTGCAGGTCGCCGGGGAGCGAACCGGCGGCGCAGATGACGACGTCATGGGCGTCCATGGCGCGGTTCGTGGCGCCGATGATCTCGTTCTGGGCCGGCAGCGGCGTGAAGCGGGTATCGAACGCC
>JBKPBZ010000335.1:0-7002 GCA_046727115.1 Actinomycetota bacterium
GGAGGCGTAGACAGCGATGATGCTGCCTGGGGCGGCCGGGGACCGGAGGCCGGCGCCGGTGACCACCAGGGTGAAGATGCCGGTCATGCCGCCGCCGATTGCGGCGAAGATCATCATCGGCTTCATCAGGACGTACGGGAAATAGATCTCGTGGATGCCGCCGATGAACTGGATCACTGCCGCGCCAGGCGCCGACGCCTTGGCCAGCCCCTTGCCGAAGAACGAGTAGGCGAGCAGGACGCCGAAGCCCGGGCCCGGGTTGGCTTCGAGCAGGAACAGGATGGACTTGCCCTGTTCAAGGGCCTGTTGCGTGCCGAGCGGCGTGAGGATGCCGTGGTTGACGGCGTTGTTCAGGAACAGGACCTTGGCGGGCTCGATGAAGATGCTGGTAAAGGGCAGCAGTCCGTTCACCACAAGAAATTCGACCACGGCGCTGGCGCCGTTGCTGAACGCCTTCACGATAGGGCCGACCACCAGCATGCCAACGACCGCCATGGCGGCGGCCAGGATGCCGGCCGAGAAGTTGTCGATCAGCATTTCGAAGCCGGGCTTGACCCGGCCTTCCCAGATCTTGTCCGCCTTCATCATCAGCCACGCGGTGAGCGGGCCCAGGATCATGGCGCCGATGAACATCGGAATATCGGTACCGACGATCACACCCATCGTGGCCACCGCACCCACTACGCCGCCGCGCACGCCGTAGACCATCCGGCCACCGGTGTAGCCGATCAGGAGCGGCAGCAGGTACGTGATCATCGGCCCGACCAGCTTGCCGAGCTCCGCGTTGGGGAAGAAGCCCGCCGGGATGAAGAGTGCCGTGATGAAGCCCCACGCGATGAACGCGCCGATGTTGGGCATGATCATGCCGGAGAGGAACGTCCCGAATTTCTGGACGTGTACCCGCACGCTGGTCTTTGGTTTCGCAACTGTATCTGTTGCCATGTGAATTCCTAACCGTCGTTCCCGCTGCTTTGCAGGATGGTCCGATAATTTCGCCGAGCTAGCTGGTGGAGCCGTTGGAGATCCGGTGGAGCCATTCGAGGAAGAGCTTGAGTTCCGAGCTGGAGAGCTGGTCCGAGTGGGACGCCTGGAGTGCTGCGTTCAATGCGATGGCCGCCACGACCACTGAGGATTTTCCGCTGTCTTCAGCGCCGTTGTCCCGGGCCTGGTCGGTGGAAACCGCAAAGATCATGGCGTCGCGGGTCATGGTGGAGAGCTCGAGGTTCCGCTCCGGCACCTTTTCCGCGATCAGCATGAGGGTCATGCCCACGTTGGCCGCCAGGATGGACCTGGCTGCCTCTTTGGGCGGGACGTTGAGCTGCCCGGAGACTGCCGCCTTGTTGAGCATCTCCTCCATGAGCGCCTCGGCATCGGCGACGATCGCCGGACGGCTCTCAGGGCGGATATTGCCAAACATGACGAGGTACAGTTCCGGCTGTTTCAGCCCGAACTGGACATGGTTGTCCCACATCCTGCGGATGTCCTCCAGCGGTTGGCCAGAGGGCGCGAAGTCACGTTCGCCCGCGACATATTCGTCAAAACCTGCTGCGACGACGGCGTCGAACAGCCCTTCCTTGTCACCAAAGTGGTGGTAGAGGGTCGGTGCCGTAACACCGGCCAGCTGTGTGATCTGGCGGGTCGAGACTGCGGATCCGCCCGAGTTGGCCAGCAGCTCGGCGGCCGCGCGCAGCAGCCGGGCCTTGGGTGGTAGCTGGCCATCGATACTCATAACCGCTACCCTAGCACCTATAGCAACGCTATATGAACTGGATCACATACAATTTTTGCAGGTGCCGCGACCCGCCGGTTGACGTAGCCGTCAGCCGCAGGCACAAATGATCCGCAGGGTCAGCGGCGGCATCTGATTTACCGGCTAGTGGCCACCGGCCTACGACAGAGAATGAGGACCTTCAGTGCAGAACTTCCCAGGAGTAGGCGTTAGCCCCGGCCGTATCATCGGCACCATCCGGCAGATGCCCAAACCGATCAGCGAACCGCCCGCCGGCGAGCAACTTCCCGCCGGTGTCACGGCGGAAGACGCGACGGCGGCACTTAAGGCCGCGGCGAAATCCGTCCACGACGAGCTCAAGGCCCGCTCCGAGACCGTCACCGGCGACGGCAAGGCCGTCCTCGAGGCCACGGCCCTCATGGCCACCGACACGATGCTGCTCAAATCCGCCGCCAAGCTGATCGGCCGCGGCACGTCCGGGCAGCGGGCGATCTGGGAGGCCGGCGCCTCCGTCTCGGAAATGCTGCACAACCTCGGCGGCTACATGGCCGAGCGCGCCACCGACGTCCTGGATGTCCGGTCCCGGATCGTGGCAGAACTGCGCGGAGTCCCCGCGCCGGGCATTCCCGTGTCCTCCACCCCGTTCATCCTCGTTGCCGAGGACTTGGCCCCGGCCGATACCGCCACCCTGGACCCGGAGAAGGTCCTGGCCCTGGTCACGGCCGGCGGCGGCCCGCAGTCCCACACCGCGATCATCGCCCGCTCCCTGGGCCTGCCTGCCGTGGTTGCCGCCGTCGGGGTCGACGAACTCGCCGACGGCACCGAGGTGTACGTGGACGGGGCGGCCGGTCTCATCACCGCGGACCCGGATGAGTCCCAGCGCGCGGCGGCAGCCCACTGGGCCGCCACGGCGTCGCTGCTGTCCGCCTTTGACGGGACGGGCACGACGTCGGACGGCCACCTCGTTCCGCTCCTCGCCAACGTCGGCGGCGCCAAGGACGCCGTGGCCGCCGCCGGGCTGAACGCCCAGGGCGTGGGGCTCTTCCGGACGGAGTTCTGCTTCCTCGAGCGGGACACCGAACCGACCGTGGAGGAACAGGCAGCCGCCTATAAGGGTGTCTTCGATGCCTTCCCGGGCAAGAAAGTAGTGCTCCGCACGCTCGACGCCGGCGCGGACAAGCCGTTGCCGTTCCTGACCGACGCCACCGAGCCCAACCCCGCCCTCGGCGTCCGCGGCTACCGGACCGATTTCACCACGCCGGGGGTCCTGGAGCGCCAGCTGCAGGCGATCGCCCTGGCCGAGAAGGCATCCGAGGCCGACGTCTGGGTGATGGCCCCGATGATTTCCACCGCGGAGGAGGCGGCCCGGTTTGCCTCGCTGTGCGCCACGGCAGGAATCAAGACCCCCGGCGTCATGGTGGAGGTCCCGTCGGCCGCCCTGACAGCAGAGGCCATCCTCCGCGAAGTCGGCTTCGCAAGCCTGGGCACCAACGACCTCACCCAGTACGCCATGGCCGCCGACCGCCAGCTCGGCCCGCTGGCCGCCCTGAACACCCCCTGGCAGCCGGCCGTACTGCGGCTCGTGGGCCTGACGGTGGAGGGTTCGGCCGCCGAGGGGCACAACAAGCCGGTGGGCGTGTGCGGCGAGGCCGCCGCGGACCCGGCCCTCGCCGTCGTCCTCACGGGACTGGGCGTCACGACGCTGTCCATGACGGCGCGTTCCATCGCGGCCGTCGCCGCCGTGCTGAAGACTGTCACCCTGGCTGAGGCGCAGGAGCTGGCCAAGCTGGCCCTGTCCGCGCCGAGCGCAACTGAGGCCCGGGCCTGGGTCCGGGCAAAACTGCCGGTCCTGGAGGACCTTGGGCTGTAACCGCGGGGCAGCCGGCGGGCCCCGCTGTCGGTGGGCCCGCGGCCCGGCCCACCGACAGGCCCTCTCGCTGCGACACTGCCGCTAGGATGCACTCATGGCACTGATAGCTCCCCGGGTGACGGCCGGCCTCCCGGCCGAGGACGCGCAGAAACTCCAGTACGCACTCGACGGCAGCCACGACATCACGGTGTTCGTCGACGGCACCGTCCACCGGCTGCCGCCCGCGGCGCGGGACGCCGTCGTCGACTTGCTGGGCCGCTTCAGCCGCGGCGAGGCCGTGACCGTCAGCAGCGTCGAGGAGATGCTGACGACGTCCCGGGCCGCAGAGCTTGCGGGGATCTCGCACACGTACCTGCGGAACATGACCGACCGCGGCGAGATCCCGGTCGAATACCGCGGAACGCACCGACGGATCCGGCTGGCCGACATCATGGCCTGGCTCGAGACGCAGAAGAAGAACGGTGCAGGCGCCGCGTCGCCGGCCGGTGCGGACGACGAGGGCTCCGGTGCCGGGTGAGCAGGGGCTTCATGAAGAGCTGCTT
Source organism: Actinomycetota bacterium (assembly GCA_046727115.1). Taxonomy (GTDB): domain Bacteria; phylum Actinomycetota; class Actinomycetes; order Actinomycetales; family Micrococcaceae; genus Arthrobacter. Next base: position 4,142 of record JBKPBZ010000335.1, read on the forward strand.
CATGAAGCAGTGATAAGGATCAAGCAACGATCCCGCTCCTGCGCGGAAACACTGATATCGCGCGGGTTACGCTTGAATTGTGGGTAAATTCAGAGGGTGGCACATCATGGCAGGCATCGCCGCCATGCTGCTCGCCGGCATCCTCGGAACCGTGATGGGCCTGAACATCACCGCCACCTATTTGGCCAGCGGCGTCGCGTTCGTTGCGGTCTCACTCTGGGTGGACAGCCGGATTTCCCGCCGCCGGAGCGCCGTCCCCCCTCCCGGTCCCGACGCCGGTCCCGACGTGAAACTGGCGCTGGACGCCGATTCCTCCAAGCACGAGGGCTAAATCCGCGGCCGGGCCGCCCAGCGCCGCGCCTTCAGCGCAGCATGCAGTTCCAGCCGCACCATTCCCTTCAACGGATCCACGCCCAGCAACTGGCGAATCCGGCCGAGCCGGTTGTAGATGCTGCTCCGGTGCAGATGCAGCTTGGCCGCGACTTCCTGAACCGAGCCGTCGTTGTCGTAGAACAGCTCCAGCACGGGCAGCAGCTCGCGGTTGCGGTCATGGTCCTCCAGCATGCGGAAATACACGGATCCCGCGTCCGCCCAAGCCCCCGCCCCGCCGCCGGCCGAGGCCAGGAGCTGGTAGACGCCGGTTGCCCGGCAGTCGACCAGCTCGCCCAGTTGCGGGTCCACTGCCGCAGCCTGGGCCGCCTGCCGTGACTGCCGGTAGGCCTCGGCAAGTTCCCGCGGCCTGGCAAATCCCTCGCTTGTGCCCAGGATGATCCGCCGGACGGTGCGGCCGGAGCGTTTGGCGAGTTCCAGCTGGTAGTGCACCAGCACCTGGGCGTGGTCCGCGCGTCCCGTGGATTCCTTGAAGAGCACTACGGCGTGGGTCTCCGTGCCGGCGCTGAACAGGGCGGCGTCCACCCCAATGGTCGCCTGCAGCGCGGCGGAGCGGTGAATGAGGGTGTCGGCAATGGGGTCCGAGCCGCCGGCCCAGCCATCGGCGTCCAGGACGGTCACCAACTGCCAGGGTCCCTTGCCCTGGACCTCTTTCCAGCCTGCCACGGCCGCCGCCGCATTGGCCTCCCCGGCGCAGGCGGCCAGGAACTCCTGCTCACGGCGGCGCCTGAACTCGGACTCGGCCGTGTTGGAGTCCAGCAACAGGGAGGACAGCTGTTCCAGCTCCGGCGCCACGTCCTGCAGTTGGGCGAGGACGGCCGCAGCGCTTGGTTCCTCGGCGTCGAGCTGGACCCAGAGGTATCCCACCCGGAAGCCGCGCACCAGCAGCGGCACGCACACACGGCCCAGCATGCCGAGATCCTCGTTGGCCGGCACGACCACCGGCCGGACCGCCGTCGCAATCCCGTGGGAGAGCTGCCACGCGATCACGTCCACGGGGACCCGCTTGCTGAGCAGGAAGTTCACCCGGACGCGGTCCGCATGGGATTGGTTGGAGCTGTAGGCGAGGAGCAAACCGTCGAGGTCCTCGAGGGAGAGGCCGCGGCCCAGCCGCTGCGCCACCTGCTCCACGAGCTGCTCCACGTCCTGCTGCTGCATCCTGCCAGACTACTGCCCCGGCATGCCGCACTGCGAATGCATCGGCGACGGACACGAGCCGACACCTGACGCCCGCCGCCTCGACAAATGTCTATCCGCGGATTTGAAAAACCCCGGAATCACGCGGGTGACGCCCGGGGTGGCGCGGCGGCACCTGTCGCGTGCCTCACAGCGGGATTTATTCTGGAAGTACGAATCCCCCGCTCACCCAGGCCCACGAGGCCAGCACCCACTGGAGCTAATAAATGATCATCGGCGTACCCAAAGAGATCAAGAACAACGAGTTCCGCGTCGCCATCACCGCGGCCGGCGTCCACGAATTCCGCACCCACGGCCACGTGGTCCTCGTCGAGCGCGGCGCGGGCCTGGGTTCAGGCATCACGGACGAGGAATACGCGATCGCCGGTGCCGAGATCGTCGCCGAGGCCGACGAGGTCTGGGGCCGCGCCGACATGGTGATGAAGGTCAAGGAGCCTGTCAAGGCCGAATACCACCGCTTCCGCAAGGGCCTGATCCTCTTCACCTACCTTCACCTCGCCGCCGAGCCGGAACTGACCCAGGAACTGATCAACTCCGGCGTCACCGCCATCGCCTACGAGACCGTCCAGGAAGGCCGGACCCTGCCGCTGCTGGCGCCGATGTCCGAGGTTGCCGGCCGGCTGTCCGTGCAGGTGGGCGCCACCTCCCTGATGGCCCCGGCAGGCGGCAAGGGCGTGCTGCTCGGCGGCGTCCCGGGCGTCCGTCCGGCCAAGGTCGTTGTCCTGGGCGCCGGTGTTGCCGGCACCAACGCCGCCGCCATGGCTCTGGGCCTGGGCGCCGACGTCACCATCCTGGACATCAACATCAACCGCCTCCGCGAACTGGACGCACACTACCAGGGCCGCCTGAAGACGGTCGCGTCCAACAAGTACGAGATCGAGAAGTCCGTGGTCGACGCCGACCTCGTGATCGGTTCGGTCCTGATCCCCGGCGCCAAGGCCCCGAAGCTCGTCACCAACGAGCTCGTGTCCCGGATGAAGCCCGGCTCCGTGCTGGTGGACATCGCCGTGGACCAGGGCGGCTGCTTCGAGGACACCCACCCCACCACGCACCAGGAACCGACGTACAAGGTCCACAACACAATCTTCTACTGCGTCGCCAACATGCCCGGCGCCGTCCCGAACACCTCCACATACGCGCTGACCAACGTCACCCTGCGCTACGCCGTCTCCCTGGCGAACCTGGGCGTCAAGGCTGCGTTCGAGCGCGACGCCGCCCTGGCCTCCGGCCTGAACATCGCCGGTGGCAAGGTTGCACACCGCTCGGTCTCCGAG
>JBKPBZ010000336.1:0-6429 GCA_046727115.1 Actinomycetota bacterium
GGCCGAGCTGGACGGACTGAAGGCCCGCATGGCTGCCCACTAGCAGCCAGCCAAGACGACGACGGCGGTCCCGCACCTTGCGAAAGGTGCGGGGCCGCCGTCGTGTTGCGTCCCAGCCCGGGGAGGGCCGGAGGGTCTTAGGCCCCTAGGCCGCATCCGGGAGGGTCCCTAGGCTTGTCCGCATTCCACCAGCCGCCCAGCGAGACTTCAGGAGTGCACCATGCTTGTCAACGACGACATCCATGCCTTGTCCAGGGCGGTGAGCGGCCCGGTCGTGTTGCCGGACAGTCCCGAATTCGCCGAGGAGACGTCTGCCTTCAACCTCGCAACGTTGCACCGGCCCGACGTCGTTCTTGGCGCCGCGAATGCCCAGGACATCGCGACCGCGGTGAAATGGGCGGCGGAGCACCGGCTTCCCGTGTCCGTCCAATCCACCGGGCACGGCGCCGATTCCGCGGTCGATGGCGGCCTGCTCATCAACACCCGGCGCCTGCAGGACCTGAAAATCGATCCGGTCGAACGCACCGCACGCGTCGGGGCCGGAGTGAAGTGGCGCACCGTCCTGGAGGCGAGCGTGCCGCACGGGTTAGTCGGATTGCACGGCTCGAGTACCGACGTGGGCGTCGTCGGCTACACGGTGGGCGGCGGGCTACCCGTACTCGGCCGCGCCCATGGCTTCGCGGCAGACCACGTCCGCAGCATGGACATCGTCACCGCCGACGGCTCGCTGCGCCGGATCGATGCCGACACCGAGGGTGAGCTGTTTTCACTGATGCGCGGGGGTAAGGGCAACTTCGGGATCGTGACCGCACTCGAGTTCAGCCTCTTTCCGATCAGTGAGTTCTACGGGGGCGGCATCATCTATCCCGGAGCGGATGCGGCCACGATCCTGGCCGCATTCCGTCAATGGCTGCCAACACTGCCCGAGGACGCCTCGCCATCGATCTCCCTGCTGCGTCTCCCGGACATGGACTTCGTCCCCGAACCGCTGCGGAACCAGTTCGTCGTGCACCTGCGCTTTGCCTTCTTGGGCAACCGTGAGGACGGCGATGCGCTGCTTGCCCCGATGCGCGCGGTCTCGACTCCACTGATGGACACGGCCGGGCCCATGAGCTACCTCGACGTCGACCAGATCCACATGGACCCGACGGACCCGCTGCCCTTCACCGAGGGCGGAGCGCTGCTGAAAGCCTTTGACGACGAGGCCGCCGCGGAACTTCTCAGGTTCGCCGGCGAGGGTACGGACTGCCCGCTGATCCTAATCGAGATCCGGGCCTTGGGCGGGGCGCTGTCCCGCGGCGGAGTTCTGCCGGACGCCGTGTCCGGCCGCGATGCGCCGTTCCTGCTGTTCCTCGTCGGGTTCAACGCGCCTGAAGTCACGGCATCCATCCGCGCGATCCTCGCCGCGATGGCGCCATATTCGACCGGATATACGCTGGTCAATTTCCATGGCGAACCCGGGGACGAGGCCGACCGGGCCAGGGCGTGGTCTCCCGCGGTCTACGAGCGGATGCGGTCCGCGAAGTCCACCTACGACCCCGCCAACCTCCTGCGCTTCGGCCATGCAATCACCGGGGCGCCCGCGTCATAAGCAGGGCCAGGCTTCAGCGCCCATCGCGTGACAACGACGGCGGCCCCGCACCTTGTGTGAAAGGGCGCGGGGCCGACGGCGATGGGTAACTCAGCTGGCGAGCCAGATGTCCGGGCCGAAGACCTCATAGTGGATTTTCGTCGCCGGGATGCCGGCGTCGATGGCCTCGCTGCGGATGTGCTTCATGAAGGGCAGCGGACCGCACAGGTACAACGACGCGTTGGCCGGCAGGTCCACCTCGCGCAGGGACATGAAACCTGCGTTGGAGCCGGCCTGCGGTTCCTCGAGCCAGAGCTGCAGGTCGGCGCCGTCGAGGCGTTCGACGTCGTCCGTCATCTGGGAGCGCAGCGCCCAGCTGTCCAGCGTGCTTTCCGCGTGCAGGACCAGGACCTGGCGGTCCGAGCCGGACTCGGCCAGGGAGCGCAACATGGACGCCGTGGGCGTGCAGCCGATGCCGGCCGAGGCCAGGACCACGGGGCCGTCGCCCTCCTTGAGCGTGATCTCGCCGTAGGGGTTGGAGATCTCGAGGACGTCGCCCACCTGGACGCTGTTGTGCAGCACGGGGGAGACCTCCCCGCCGTCGTCGAGCTTGGTGGTGAAGCTCCGGCTGGTGCCGGCGTCCCCGGAGAGGGAGTACTGGCGGACCTGGCGCAGTCCGTCCGGAAGCGCGACCTTAACGCTGACGTACTGGCCGGGCAGGGCGGCGGTGATGGGGGTGTCGTCGGCCGGTTCGAGGGTGAAGGTCATGGAGCCGGTGCCGGCCGGGGTCTTGGCGGCAACCTTCCAGGGGGTCCACATCTTGCCGTTGGCCTGGCCGGCGTAAAGGCCCTTCTCGAGCTTGATCAGGGCGTCGGCCATGAGCCAGTAGACCTCGGTCCAGGCTTCGGCGATTTCCGGGGTGATGACCTCGGCCAGGTCCTCGGCGATCGCGGCGAAGAGGTGCTCGTAGACCACCTGGTACTGCGGTTCGGTGATGCCGAGGGAAGCGTGGCGGTGGGCGATCCGGGACAGCACAGTCTCCGGCAGGGTGTCCGGGTTGTTCACCAGGTGGCTGGCGAAAGCGGCGATGCTTCCGGCCAGGGCCTGCTGCTGGTTGCCGGAGCGCTGGTTGGAGCGGCTGAACAGGCCATCGAGCAGTTCGGGGTGGGCGGCGAAGAGGCGGGCGTAGAACTTGGGGGTGATGTCCCCGATCCGGGAACCGACCAGCGGCAGGGTGGCCTCGATGACGGGGAAGGATTTGTCCGAGAGCATGCTGACTCCTGAGGTAGTGGCCCGGGGGTCTTCAACCGGACCGCGATACAAATACCGTCCTTTGAAATGCAAGTATTTATGCCTCAGTTCTACATGGTGTAGAAAAGTGTGGCAAATCGGCAGAATCCCGGGCGTGGCGGGCCAGCGGAGCCTGGAGCGGGTCTAGAGTCCCGGGCGCAAGCCGATCGCGTCAAAAACGGGCGTCATCTGCCGGGCCGTCGGCAGGGAGGCGATAACCATCCCGTCGAGTTCGCGATAGAACGCTTCGCGGGCGCGGGCAAGCCCGGCCCGGAGGCGGCACTCGGTGATGAGCGGGCACGTTCCGCCCGCGGCGATGCAATCGGCCGGGTCCAGGCGGGTGTCGAGTTGCCGCAGCAGCTGGCCGACCGTGGCAATCCGGCCGGTGCTGCTCAGCCGGGAACCGCCGTTGCGGCCGCGCTCGACGTCGATCATGCCCAGGGCGCGCAGTCTCGCCATCGCCTTGCTGACATGGTTGTACGGCGTGCCGACGGCGTCGGCGATGGCCTGGGTGGTCAAGAGCCCGCCGTCCGGAGCGGCGGCGAGCACCAGCAAAGCGCGCAGGCTTACATCGGCGAACGCATTGATCTTCATATCCCCAGCCTAAGGGAGGTCTAGTCCACCCAGACGGCGGGCTCGTTGGTATCGGCGGCCAGCTGGCCGAATTCGAGTTCGTGCGTTCCTGCGTTCGCAGCGTAGGGCAGGACTGCGGCGAACAGGGAGCCGTCCTGGTGCTCTGCGGCGACGTGGATGGCGTCCGAGTCCTCTTCGAGCAGCGTGATGTCGCAGACGACGGCGGCGGCCCGGAACTCCTCCCGGTGCTGCCGGAGCAGCTCGTGGAGGTCCCGGATCATGGCGTCCGCGTCGAAGTCTGCGTCCGATCCGTCGCTCGCGTCCGCCGGGGTCACGGCAACCAGCCGGACTTCGCCGTCATTCTGGACCACCAGGGCGAACGGCAGGAAACCGCCGTTGCGTTCCAGCTGCTCCTGCGCGGCGCCGACGCCGGTGCCGAGCAGGTTCTCCAGGTCCGTGGCGCTGGCGTCCGGCACGGAATCGCGCCAGGAACCGGCGTTCGAGGGTTCTTCCGGGTGTACGGCCACGGCTAGCCCCGGACCAGCGCCAGGACGCGGTCGCGGACGCGTTCCATGGTGGCGGTGTCCGTGGCTTCGACGTTGAGGCGCAGGAACGGCTCGGTGTTGGACGGGCGCAGGTTGAACCAGTAGCTGCCGTCGGCGGCGATAAAGGTGCTGCCGTCGAGATAGTCGACCTCGACGTCGTCGTCGTGGAAATCCTGGCGGACCCGCTCCACTGCGGCGGTCTTGTCCTCGATTTCCGAGTTGATCTCGCCGGAGGACCGGTACGGCTCGTATTCGCGGCCGAGCTCGGAGAGCGGGCCGTCCTGTTCGCCCAGGGCGGCCAGGACGTGCATGGCTGCCAGCATGCCGGTGTCCGCATTCCAGAAGTCGCGGAAGTAGAAGTGGGCGGAGTGCTCCCCGCCGAAGATGGCTCCCTCCGCGGCCATGACGGCCTTGATGAAGGAGTGCCCCACCCTGGTGCGGACGGGGCGGCCGCCGAGGCGCTCCACGAGCTCCGGAACCGCGCGGGAAGTCAGCAGGTTGTGGATGACGGTGGGCGTGTCTTCTCCGAGGCCCTGGGCGCGGGCGATCTCGCGGCGGGACACCATGCCGGTGATGGCCGACGGCGAGACGGGCTCGCCCTTTTCATCGATCACGAAGCAGCGGTCGGCGTCGCCGTCGAAGGCCAGGCCGATGTCCGCGCCATGCTCGACGACGGCGGCCTGCAGATCGCGCAGGTTTTCCGGCTCCAGCGGGTTGGCCGGATGGTTCGGGAATGAGCCGTCGAGCTCGAAGTACAGCGGCACGATTTCCAAAGGGAGCATGGGCAGCAGGGCATCGCCCAGCACAGCCGGAGTGGTGAGGCCGGCCATGCCGTTGCCGGCATCCACCACAACCTTCAGCGGCCGGGAACCGCGCAGGTCCACCAGGCTGCGCAGGTACTCCGCATAGCCCTTGAGGACGTCCTGCACGCCCACCAGGCCGCGGGTGCCAGCGGCGGGGATGGTGCCGGCGTTGAGGTATTCCTCGGCGCGGGCCTGGATTTCCATGAGCCCGGTTTCGGAGGAAATCGGCACGGCGCCGGCCTTGGCCATCTTGATGCCGTTGTATTCGGCCGGGTTGTGGCTCGCGGTGAACGTGGCGCCGGCGGCGTTGAGGGCGCCGCACGCGTAGTACAGCTCGTCCGTGGAGATCAGGTCCAGCAGCTGGACGTTGGCTCCGCGGGTGGCCGCACCGTTGGCAAAGGCTTTGGCGAACTCGGGGGAGGAGGGGCGCATGTCCCCGCCCACCAGCACGGTCTGCCCCGCGAGTTCCAGGACGTCGACGAAGGCGGCACCGACGGCTTCAACGATCTCCGGGGTGATGGATTGCCCCACGATTCCGCGCACGTCATAGGCTTTGAACGAGGTCGAGAGGTCAAAAGTCTTTGTCTTGTCCGTAGTCACGCGTCCTATCTTACGTTGCGGCCCTGACGCCGTGGCCGGTGTCCACACACTGGGATTGTGCACATAACGGGCCCTTGGCTTCATGGCTGTCGGAGGGGGCTGGGATACTGAAGCAATGGCCAGTAACCAGAACGTCCTTTCCAGCACCGCCCTCGAAGACCCCACACTTTCCGACACCGCACCTTCCGGCGAAGCCACGGGCACCGCACTTTCCGGCACCGCGGCCTCGACCCGGGAACAGGCCCAGGCTGTGCTGCGCGAGCTCGTGGGCCACCCCGGGGCGGAGTTCCATGACGGCCAGTTCGAGGCCATTGAGGCCCTGGTCGACGGCGGCAGGCGTGCCCTGGTGGTGCAGCGGACCGGCTGGGGAAAGTCGGCCGTGTATTTCGTCGCCTCCCTGCTGCTGCGCCGCCGCGGCGCCGGCCCCACGCTGATCGTGTCCCCGCTGCTGGCGCTCATGCGCGACCAGGTCGCCGCCGCGGCGCGGGCCGGGGTGCGGGCGGTCGCCATCAACTCGGCGAACCAGTTGGAGTGGGACACCGTCCGCGAGCAGCTCGCCGCCGATGAAGTGGACGTCCTGTTGGTTTCGCCGGAACGCCTCACCAACCCGTCCTTCCGGGAAAACCAGCTCCCCGAGCTCGTGCGCCGGACCGGGCTCCTGGTGATCGACGAGGCCCACTGCATCTCGGACTGGGGCCACGACTTCCGCCCCGACTACCGGCGCATCGCGGACCTCATCACGCAGCTGCCGGACACCGTGCCGGTGCTCGCCACCACCGCCACGGCCAATTCCCGGGTGGTGCATGACATCGAGGAGCAGCTCGGCAAGGACGTGCTCACCATCCGGGGCGCCCTGGGCCGGGATTCGCTCCGGCTGGGTGTCCTGACCCTGCCCGACTCCCGTGAGCGGCTGGGCTGGTTGCTGACCCACCTGCAGGATTTGCAGGGCAGCGGCATCATTTACACGCTCACCGTCTCGGCGGCCGAGGACACTGCCCGCCTCCTGGCCGAAGCGGGGCACGAGGTGCTCGCCTACACCGGCCGCACG
>JBKPBZ010000337.1:0-8671 GCA_046727115.1 Actinomycetota bacterium
CGCAGGCGGCTCGGATCCCGGGACCTCACGGTGATCCCGCTGCCGCGCAGCGGTCACGTTGCCACCCTGGACGTCGATGCGCCGCTACTCTTTGAAGAATCAGTCCGCTTCTTCCTTCAGCACGCCCACGCCACGCCGCCACCCCCCGCCCCCTCGGAGACCCCATGAGCATCCTCCCGGACCACTCGCCGTTCAGCAGCCCGTTCTCGGGAACCGGCCCCCGGACCGGTGTGGTGGTGTCCCACGGTTTCACCGGCAGCCCGCACGGCGTACGGGACTGGGCGTTGTCCCTGGCCAGTGCCGGGTTCGCCGTCCGGCTGCCCCTGCTGCCGGGCCACGGAACAACCTGGCAGGAGCTGACCAGGACCCGCTGGCAGGACTGGCATGCGGCCCTGGACGCGGCCTACTTGGAGCTCGCGGACGAATGCGACTTCGTGGTGATGGCCGGGCTGTCCATGGGCGGTGCCCTCGCGCTGCGGATCGCAGCCACCCGTCCCGTGGCAGGGGTTGTGGTGGTCAACCCGGGCCTGGTCATCGACGATCCCCGCGCCCCGCTGGCCGGCATCCTGAAGTTCGTCCTCAAGAGCACCCCCGCCATCGCCAATGACATCCTCAAACCGGACATGGATGAGGGCGCCTACCCGCGCACGCCGGTGGCCGCCGCGCACGAGCTCAACAAGATGTTCAAGGACACCCTGCGGCTGCTGCCCCGCGTAACGGCACCCGTCCGGGTGTACCGTTCCGCCGTGGACCATGTGGTGTCCGAATCCAGCATGGTGGCCCTGCGCCGCGGGCTGACCAACGCCCCGCTGGAGGTGATCCGGCTGGAAAACAGCTACCACGTGGCTACCATGGACAACGACGCGCCCGAGATCTTCCGTGGCACGGCAGAATTTGTCCGGTCCGTTGCCTCCGCAGCCAGCCCGGGCGCCGCCCGCGCCAGCCGGAAGGACACGGCCAATGACTAAACCAGACCCCGACCTCCCGGATCCGGAGAACCCGGACCAGGACCCCGCCGATGCCCGGTCCGCCGCTTCTGATGCTGATGCTGCCGGGCACCCGGGCGCCATACCGCCCCAAGAATCCCAGCCCCACGAATCCACGCCCCAAGAGTCCCAGCCCCATGAGCCCGCCGCGGACGCACCGTCCGACGACGACGCCGTCTGGCTGGATCTCGTCGCCAGGCTTGAAGGGGTCGGGACAGTCGGGGACGAGGCAACGGGCGGCCCCGCCGGCGGAACCGGCAGCACCGGCGCGGGCGCCGGCTCCGGTGTCGGCTCCGGCACTGGCTCCGGTGCCAACTCCCCAACAGCCAGGACGTTCCGCGATTTTGACCCGCTGGGCCTCTCCGGCGCCGCGCCGATCGAGCTCTCCGCCAAGGAGCGGCTCGCCCCCGCCCCGGCGCAGCCGGCTGCGGCCGGCAACGACATCCCGGAGGCCGCGCCCGGCCCCCGCGACTACGAAGCCGACGACGACGAGGGCGCGTTCGTCCCGGAGGAGCCGCCCAGCCTGGCAGGGGCAGATCCGATGACCGTCCTGGCTTGGATTGGCGCGGTGGGCGGCCCCATTGCGCTGGTGCTCTCGGCAATGTTCTGGCGGTCTGCCCCGCTGGTGGCGATCCTTGGCATGGTGGCCGCGTTCGCGGCCGCAGTGGTCTTCCTGATCATGAAGCTGCCGGGCGAGAAGGACGAGCACGACGACGGGGCACGCATCTAGTCCACCGGTCATCCAGTCCCCCGGCTGCTCCGCTGGTTTTTTAGCCCTGGTTTTCAGGCCTGGTTATTTCAGGCCTGAATATTTTTATCTGGTTGCTTCGGGGCCGGTCGTTTCGGGGCTGGCGACGTCGCGCTGCTACGTATGCATGCGGCTGCTGACCCGGGAGAGGTCGGCGGCGCCGATCAGTCCGGCGTTGGGTCCCAGGGCAGCCAGTTCGATCTCCGCTGCCGGCCGGAACCCGCGGCCGGTGAGGTTCCGTGCGAAGGCCTTCCGGGCCGGCGCGACCAGCAGCTCGCCGGCATCGCAGAGTCCGCCGCCGATCACGAACTTTCCGGGGTCCAGGGCCGCGGCGAGGTTCGCCAGGCCAAGACCCAGCCATTCCCCGACGTCCTCAAGGAGTTCGCGGGAGGTCTGGTCCCCGGCCTTGGCCAGCTCGGTCACGATCACGCCCGTGATGCGTCCTACGTCTCCGTCCACGGCCTTGAGCAGTTCCTGGGCAACCGGAGAATTTGCGGCGGCCAGTTCCCGGGCCTCACGGCCGAGCGCATTGCCTGAGGCGTACTGTTCCCAGCAGCCACGGTTGCCGCACTCGCAGCGGTGCCCGCCCGGCATGATGATCTGGTGGCCGAACTCCCCCGCGACGCCGAAGCGGCCGCGCTCCACCCGTCCGTCCATCACCATGGCGCCGCCGATCCCGGTGCCCAGGGTGATGCAGACCAGGCGGTTCTGTCCCTGCCCGGCGCCGAAGCGCCATTCCGCCCAGGCGGCGGCGTCGGCGTCGTTGGTCAGCAGCACGGGGCGGCGCAGCAGCCTTTGCAGGTTCTCGCGCAGTGGTTCATTGCGCCAGGCCAGGTGCGGACTGAAGAGCACTGTGCCGCCGTCGAGGTCCATCCAGCCGGCGGCGCCGATTCCCACCGACCAGATCCGGTGCCCGACACCGAGCTCGTTGACCAGTTCGACAATGACCTGCTCCACGGCGCGCGGGTCGTTGCCCGGAGTGGAGCGTTTGGCCTGGCTGAGGATCCGGCCCTCGGCATCGACCACTCCGGCGGCAACCTTGGTGCCCCCGATGTCGACACCGATCGCCAGCCCCTTACGGCCCAGCCGCAGGTGGGAGCGGATGTCGTGCCCGGCCGTGGCGGTTGCCGCTCCGCCCAGGGTCCTGCTCCGCCAGGCGGCGGTCCGGCCGCGCAGGCCGGGCTGCCGGCCGGGTGTTGGTGTCTGCATGGTGCCCCATTCTATTCGCCGGGGCCGCCGCAGCAGCGAAGACCCGGCCGCGTGACGCGGCGGCATGACGCAGCGGCAGTGTCCGAAGGATCCCCGGCTGGCGGAACGGCGGGCCTGACCGTAAAGTTACTGGCCAGTAGGTGTCGCAGAACACACCTGGGCGGACCGCATACTAGGCTTAGCGGTACCCCTTGCGGGCCTATGGATACCTAAGGAGCTGTCGTGCGAGAAATCATTGTCCCGCCCCTGGTGAATGTCGATCCGGACACCAACGTCACCGATCTCGTGGTGCGCCAGGCGGCCAAGGCCTCCAACCCTGCGCTGTTCTCGCGGCTCGACGCGGCCGGCCAGTGGCGGGACGTCCTTGCCACGGATTTCCTGGCCGACGTCTCGGCCCTCGCCAAGGGCCTCATGGCCAGCGGTGTGGCCGCCGGTGACCGGGTGGGCATCATGTCCCGCACACGGTATGAATGGGCCCTGATCGACTTCGCCATCTGGTTCGCCGGCGCCGTGTCGGTCCCGATCTATGAGACCTCCTCCCCCTCCCAGGTGGCATGGAACCTTGGCGACTCCGGCGCCGTGGCCGCGTTCGGCGAATCCGCGCACCACGAGGACATCATCCGGCAGGCCGCCACCTCCGAGGGGCTCACCGCCCTGCGGCATGTCTGGCAGCTCGAAGGTGACAGCCTGGACGAGGTCCGTGCGGCGGGAGCCGGCATCAGCGACGCCGAGCTCGAAGCGCGGCGCGGCCAGGCGTCGCTGAAGGATGTCGCCACGATCATCTACACCTCAGGAACCACCGGGCGGCCCAAGGGCTGCGAGCTGACCCACGGCAATTTCGTGGAACTGTCCGAGAACGCCCTGGCAACGTCGCTGGCCAAGATCGTCCACGAGCAGGCCAGGACCATCATGTTCCTGCCCATGGCCCACGTCTTCGCACGCTTCATCTCCGTGCTGGCCGTCGCCGCCGGCGTCACGGTGGCGCACACGCCGGATATCAAGAACCTGCTGCCGGACCTGCAGAGCTACAAACCGACCTTCATCCTCGCCGTTCCGCGCGTCTTCGAAAAGGTCTACAACTCCGCCCTGACCAAGGCCGAGGACGGCGGCAAGGGTGCCATCTTCCACCGCGCCGCGGACACTGCCATCGAATTCTCCCGGGCCCGGCAGGCCGGCAAGGTGGGGCTCGTGCTCCGGCTCAAGCACGCCCTGTTCGACAAGCTCGTGTACAGCAAGCTCCGGGCCGCCATGGGCGGGCACGTCTCCCATGCCGTTTCCGGCGGCGGCCCGCTCGGTGAACGGCTGGGCCACTTCTTCCAGGGCATCGGCATGCAGATCCTGGAAGGGTACGGGCTGACCGAAACCACGGCGCCGGTCACGGTCAACACCCCGGACCTGATCAAGATCGGCACCGTCGGCGCGCCGATTCCGGGCAACTCCGTCAGGATCGCGGACGACGGCGAGATCCTCGCCAAGGGCGTGTGCGTCATGCACGGCTACTACAAGCGCGATGACCTGTCGGCCGCGACCTTCGACGGCGACGGCTGGTTCCGCACGGGCGACATCGGCCAGCTGGACGAGGCGGGGTTCCTGACCATCACCGGGCGCAAGAAGGAAATCATTGTCACGGCGGGCGGCAAGAACGTGGTCCCGGCCCTGCTCGAAGACCAGATCCGTGCGGACGCGCTCGTCTCGCAGGTGCTCGTGGTGGGTGACAACCGCCCGTTCATCGGCGCCTTGGTGACCCTGGACGAAGAGGCCCTCCCCGGCTGGCTGGGCCGCCACGGGCTCCCGGCCTCCACCTCGCTCGCCGAGGCTGCAGAGCATCCGACAGTCAAGGCCGCCGTCCAGGAGCTCATCAACCACGCCAACCAGTCGGTGTCCCAGGCCGAGGCAATCAAGTCCTTCCGGATCGTGCCGGCCGACTTCACCGAGGCCTCCGGCCACCTGACCCCCTCCATGAAGGTCAAGCGGGCGCAGGTGCTCAAAGACTTCGAGAACGTGATCGAGGAAATGTACAGCGCCAAGCGTCCCACCCTGGCGTAGGCAGCGACGCACCACCCCAACGCGGGGTCAGATACGGCCCATCCGGCACCCTGGGATGGGCCGTATCTGACCCCGCGTTGCTCTTGTTGGACAGAAATAGAAAGGGTCCTTCCGGCTTCCGCCGGAAGGACCCTTTCTGTGTAACCGGGTGTGCAGGGTTGCTGCGCTGCCGCTATTCGACGACGAGCAGCAGATCCCCGCCCTGGACCTGCTCGATCGCGCCGACGGCGAGGCGCGCCACGGTGCCGGCCACCGGCGTCGTGATGGACGCTTCCATCTTCATGGCCTCAATCGTGGCCACCGTGTCGCCGGCCTTGACCGCGTCCCCGGCCTTGACGGTCAGCGTGACGGCCCCGGCGAACGGCGAGGCCACCTGGCCCGGCTGGGAGGCGTCGGCGCGTTCGGCGGCCTTGACGTTGCTCACCACTGAACGGTCGCGGACCACCACGGGCCGGGACTGGCCGTTGAGGGTGCACATGACGGTGCGCATGCCCTTCTCATCCGGCTCGGAGACGGCCTCGAGCGAGGCGATCAGGTGGACGCCCTTCTCGAGTTCGATCTCGTGCTCCGCGCCGCGCTGCAGCCCGAAGAGGTAGTCGCGCGTGTCCAGGACCGAGAGGTTGCCGTAGGACTCGACGCTCTTCTGGTAGTCCTTGGTGGGCCCGGCGAAGAGCAGCCGGTTGAGGGTGTGCCGGCGGGTCTTGGAGTCGCCGTTGAGCGCGGCGCTGTCCTCGGTGCTGAGCTCGACGTCGCGGACCTTGACCGTGCGGCCCTGCAGCGCCTTGGTCCGGAAGGGCTCGGGCCAGCCGCCGGGCGGGTCGCCCAGTTCGCCGGAGAGGAAGCCGATCACGGAATCCGGGACGTCATACTTGTGCGGGTTCTCGTTGAAGTCCGCGGGATCGGCGTTGAGGCCCACCAGGTGCAGGGCGAGGTCGCCCACCACCTTGGACGACGGCGTCACCTTCACCAGGCGGCCGAGGATCCGGTCCGCCGCGGTGTACATGTCCTCGATCGCCTCAAAACGCTCGCCCAGGCCCAGCGCCATCGCCTGCTGGCGCAGGTTGGACAGCTGGCCGCCCGGAATCTCGTGCTGGTAGACCCGGCCCGTGGGCCCCGGCAGTCCGGACTCGAACGGCGCGTAGACCCGGCGGACGGCTTCCCAGTAGGGCTCGAGGGCACAGATGTTCGCGAGGCTGAGGCCGGTGTCGCGCGGCGTGTGGGCCAGCGCGGCGACGAGGGCCGAGGCCGAGGGCTGGCTGGTAGTGCCGGCCAGGGAGGCCGAAGCCACGTCCACGGCGTCCACGCCGGCTTCCACGGCCGCAAGGAGCGTGGCCAGCTGGCCGCCTGCGGTGTCGTGGGTGTGCAGGTGGACGGGGAGGTCGAACCGCTCCCGCAGCGCCGAGACGAGGCGTGCCGCGGCAGCCGGACGCAGCAGTCCGGCCATGTCCTTGATCGCGAGGATGTGCGCCCCGGCGTCGACGATCTTCTGCGCCAGCTCCAGGTAATAGTCCAGGGTGTAGAGGGTTTCCTCCGGATCCAGCATGTCCGCGGTGTAGCAGAGGGCGACCTCGGCGACGGCGGTGCCGGTCTCGCGAACGGCCCGGATAGCCGGGGCCATCTGGTTGACGTCGTTGAGGGCATCGAAGATGCGGAAGATGTCGATGCCCGTGGCGGCGGCCTCGTTGACGAACGCCACCGTGACCTCTTCCGGGTAGGGCGTGTAGCCGACGGTGTTGCGGCCGCGGAGCAGCATCTGCAGGCACAGGTTCGGCATTGCCTTGCGCAGGGCGGCGAGCCGGTCCCACGGGTCTTCGCCGAGGAAGCGCAAGGCGACGTCGTAGGTGGCCCCGCCCCAGGCCTCGACCGACAGCAGCTCCGGGAGCAGCTTGGACTCGGCCGGACCGGCCGCCACGAGGTCGCGGGTGCGCACGCGGGTGGCGAGCAGGGACTGGTGCGCGTCGCGGAAGGTGGTGTCCGTGACGGCCACAGCGTCCTGGGCGCGCAGGGCCCGCGCAAAGCCTTCCGGACCGAGCTCCAGGAGCCGCTGGCGGGATCCCGGCCGGGCTTCTGTGTCATCGAGTGCCGGAAGCTTGTCCGCCGGGTCCGTGTGGACCTTGAGTTCGCCGTTGGGCTTGTTGACGGTGACCTCGGCAAGCCAGGTCAGCAGCTTGGTGCCGCGGTCTGCGGAGACCCGGGCCTTCAGCAGCTGGGGGCGTTCGTCAATGAACGACGTGGCCACATCCCCGGCCACGAAGTCGGCATCGTCCAGGACGGCCTGCAGGAAGGAGATGTTGGTGGACACGCCGCGGATGCGGAACTCGGCGAGGGCGCGGCGGGCCCGGGCGACGGCCGCCGGGTAGTTCCGGCCGCGGCAGGTCAGCTTGACCAGCATGGAGTCGAAGTGCGGGCTGATCTCGGCGCCCGAGTAGACGGTGCCGCCGTCGAGCCGGACACCGGCCCCGCCGGCCGAGCGGTAGCCGGTGATCTTGCCGACGTCGGGCCGGAAGCCGTTGGCCGGGTCCTCCGTGGTGATGCGGCACTGCAGTGCTGCGCCCTTGAGCTGGACGCTCTCCTGCGACAGGCCCAGGTCCGCGAGGGTCTCCCCGGCGGCGATACGCAGCTGCGCCTGGACGAGGTCCACGTCGGTGACTTCCTCGGTGACGGTGTGCTCGACCTGGATGCGCGGGTTCATTTCGATGAACACGTGCTGGCCGGCGCGCTCCCCCACCGTGTCGACAAGGAATTCGACCGTGCCGGCGTTGACGTAGTTCAGCGCCTTCGCGAACTTCACGGCGTCGCGGTACAGCGCCTGCCGGATGCCCTCGTCGAGGTTCGGGGCAGGCGCGATCTCGATGACTTTCTGGTGGCGCCGCTGGATGGAACAGTCCCGCTCGAAGAGGTGCATGACGTTGCCCTCGGCGTCAGCCAGGATCTGGACTTCGATGTGACGCGGGCGCAGGACTGCCTGCTCCAGGAACATGGTGGGGTCCCCGAACGCAGCGTCGGCTTCGCGCATGGCAGCCTGCAGGGCCTCCGGGAGCGCTTCGCGGGTGTCAACGCGGCGCATGCCGCGGCCACCGCCGCCGGCGACGGCCTTGGCGAAGATCGGGAAGCCGATCTCATCCGCTGCCGCGATCAGCTCGTCCATGTCCTTCGACGGCTGGCTGGACTTGAGCACCGGGACACCGGCCTTGCGGGCGGCCTCGAGTGCGGCAACCTTGTTGCCTGCCAATTCCAGGACCTCCGCCGGCGGGCCGACGAACGTAATGCCGGCCTCCTTCGCGGCGCGCGCCAGGCGCGGATTCTCGGACAGGAAGCCGTAGCCAGGGTAGATGGCGTCCGCCCCGGACTCCTTGGCTACACGCACCACCTCGTCTACGTCGAGGTACGCCCGGACAGGGTGTCCCTCCTCGCCGATCAGATACGCCTCATCGGCCTTCTGGCGGTGGATAGAGTTGCGGTCTTCGTGCGGAAACACAGCGACAGTCTTGGCACCCAGCTCGTAGCTCGCGCGGAAAGCGCGAATCGCGATTTCGCCGCGGTTGGCCACCAGAATCTTAGAAAACATACTTCTCCTGCATCATCGCGGGCGTATCGGTAAGTGCTCACAGTGTCTAGGACCCGTGCGGGCAAACACAAATCATTGTGGCGACTGTCACAGCATTATCCGTCACGGACGCCG
>JBKPBZ010000338.1:0-2051 GCA_046727115.1 Actinomycetota bacterium
CCGCTGGCGGAATCCGGCATCCTCGGCATGTCCGTGGGCCTGGCGATGGCCGGGTTCCATCCCATTCCCGAGGTCCAGTTCGACGGTTTCGCCTACCCGGCGATCAACCAGATCGTCTGCCAGATCGCCCGGATGAACTACCGCAGCCGCGGCACCATGCCGATGCCCATCACGCTGCGCGTGCCCAGCTTCGGCGGCATCCGGGCCCCCGAACACCACGGCGAAAGCCTGGAGGCACTCTTCGCCCACGTGCCGGGCCTGAAGGTGGTCTCGCCGTCGAACCCGCATGAGGCCTACCACCTGCTCAAGTACGCCGCCACGCGGCCTGACCCGGTGATCTTCATGGAGCCGAAGTCGCGGTACTGGCAGAAGGGCGAGGTTGCACTACGCGATGGCGGCTCGCCCACCGGCGCCAAGGTGATGCGCGAAGGCCGCCACCTTACGCTCGTCGCGTGGGGCGCCATGGTCTCGCGCTGCCTGCAGGTGGCCGAGCTCGCCGCCGAGGACGGGATCGACGTCGAGGTCCTGGACCTGCGCTGGCTCAAGCCGATCGACGCCGAGGCGCTGGCCGCCTCCGTGCGCAAGACGCGCCGCGCCGTCGTCGTCCACGAAGCGCCGCTGACTTCCGGCCTCGGTGCCGAGGTGGCGCAGCTGATCACCCAGAGCTGCTTCGACACGCTCAAGGCACCGGTGGAGCGCGTCACCGGCTTCGATGTCCCGTACCCCTCGGGCGACCTCGAAGATGAATACATCCCGAACATTGACCGGATCCTCTTCGGCATCCAGCGAGTATTGGAGTACAAACGTGGCTGAAATTTCCTTCCCGCTCCCGGATCTCGGCGAGGGCCTGATCGAGGCAACCGTGCTGGAATGGCTGGTTTCCCCGGGCGAGCAGGTGGAGCGCAACCAGCCGCTGGTGGAGGTCGAAACCACCAAGTCGGCCGTTGAATTGCCCAGCCCGCAGGCAGGTAAGGTAGTGCGTATCTACGGCGGGCCGGGTGACAAGATCAATGTCGGCGAGCCCCTGATTGTGTTTGAGGTGCCGGACAACACCGCCGGCATCGTGGGCACGGTCCCGAAAGAAGAGGCACCAAAGCGCCGGGTCCGCCTGAGCGCCGTACTTGATGAGGACTGAGAGCATGAGCGGCAGACACACCGGCGAACTGCATTCGCACACCGTGGAGGGCACCGACCCCCAGCTGTACGTGCAGGTGCATGAGCCCCAGAACGACGCCGGGCTCCGGCCGGTCCTGCTGCTGCACGGCTTCTCCTCCTCCTCCAAGCTCAACTGGGAGGACACCGGCTGGCTCGGCGCGCTCCTGGAGGCCGGCCGGCGCGTCATCACCGTGGACCTGCCCGGCCACGGCCGCAGCGGGGCGCCGGAGGACATGGACTCCTACTCCCCCAGCCGGATCCGCGCGGACCTGCTCCAGATAGTGTTCGACGCCGGCGTGCGTCCCCTCCGCGACGGCGACCCCTCCAGCGGACTGGACGTGATCGGCTATTCGCTGGGATCCCGGCTGGCCTGGGAGTTCGGCGCCACCCAGCATGAGCTGGTGCACCGGCTGGTCCTGGGCGGCCCCAACGTCGCCGACCCGCTGGCCGACTTCGACCTGATCGCCGCGCAGCGGTACCTGGCCGACGGCACGCCGATCGCGGACGAATCCACCGCCGGGCTGCTGAAGATGGCCATGCTGCTGCCGAGCAACAACATCTTCGCCCTGCTGTCCCTGGTTGAGGCGATCAAGACCGAGCCGTACGACCCCGGCGAAGCCGTGCCGCGCATGCCGATGCTCCTCGTGGCGGGGGAAAAGGACGACCGTGCCGCCACCATGCCGGAGCTCGCCGCCCTCGGCGCCAAGGCCGGCGGCATGGTCGAACAGCTGGTACTGCCGGGCCGCAACCACACCAACGCGATCACCAGCCGGGCGTTCAAGCAGGGTGCCATCAGCTTCCTGGGCGTCTAAGCCCGCCGGCAGCTGCACCATAGGCCAACACAAAAGAGGCACGGACCGCGGTCCGTGCCTCTTTTGTGTCTTGCTGTGCCTGCC
>JBKPBZ010000339.1:0-12238 GCA_046727115.1 Actinomycetota bacterium
CGCCGGCCGGCAGGCGCCGGCTGGAACTGGCTGGCGGCCGGATCTAGCGGGAGGTGGTGTCGACCACCGTGATGGCGGCGGTTGACGTGTTGTCGCCCGCGCCGGGCTTCGCCGCGGAATCCGTCTGCACTGTCGAGTCTGTCTGCACGGTGGAATCCGTCTGCACTGTGGAGTCTGGCTGCACGGTGGAATCCGTCTGCACTGTGGAATCTGGCTGCACGGTGGAATCCGTCCGGATGACGGCGATCGATTGCGTCGACGTGTCGTCGGCGGCCGGAGCCGCAGCCTCAGCGCTTCCCCCGGCCTCACCGGCGTCGGAGTCCGGGCCCTCTGCCTGCGCCGCAGCGTCCTGCGCACCGTCAGCCAGGGCGGCGGCGGAAATTTGGGCGGCCACGGGAATGTCGCCGGTGGATCCGGCGCCCGGCTCGGCGTCGGCCTTTGCCGCGCTGATCCCGGCAGTGTCCTTGGCTGTGTCTGTGTCTGCGGCAGGCTCCGTGACAGCCGTCAGTGCGTAAGGCTCCGTCTCCCGCGGGATCGGCGTGACGTGCACAGCGGGCCTGGCGCTGAATTCGGCCAAGGCATCCCCGGCCGGAGCGGCACCGGGTACCGGTTCCATGGGCAGCATCGTGACTTTACCGACGGCGGGTGCCGTCCCGTTGGCCGGAAGTGCCGGATTGACCGCAGCCGCGGGCGCCGCCGTGGGCGCATCGGCGTCGGCACCGGTAGCGGCGTATTCTGCGCGGGATTCGGGTGCCGCGACCGGCTGCGGCAGCGGTTCCACGCTAATGGGCTGGCCGCCGTGTTCTGCGACGTCCTCGGCCAGGGTGGCGAGCATGGACTCTGCCTCGTCGATCATGTCCTGGTTGCCGGCGGCCATGCCCTTGACCAGATACTGCGCCAGGGCGAATTCGGCGGACAGCGCGGCCCGCCGCAGCAGGTGGGCGTCGGGAACATCGCGCCGGTTGGAGGTGTAGTGATCCAGGACCGCGTTGACAAAGTCCTGTTCGTTGGAAGCGACCAGCCAGGCTATGTCGTCCGCCGGGTCGCCGATGCGCAGGTCGGTCCAGCCCGTCACGGCAGTCACCCGGTCGCCGTCGACCAGCAGGTTGTCCTCGTGGAGGTCGCCGTGAACGACGCAGGGATTGAAGCGCCAGAGGGAGACGTCTTCCATGGCGTGTTCCCAGCGCCGCAGCAGCAGCGGCGGGATTTTTCCGGTCGTGGCGGCCTGGTCCAGTTCGTTGAGGCGCCGCTGGCGGAATTCGTTGGGGGTGTAACTGGGCAGATCGGCATTGCTCACAAGTGACCGCGGGAGGTCATGGATCGCAGCCAAGGCTGCGCCGATTTCGCGGGCAACGGCGGGGGAGCCGTTGCTGAGGTCGTCCAAGGAGCGGGTGGCGCCGGCCAGGTGCGAATAGACGAACGTGCTGAGCTGGCCCTGCCGGACAGTTCCCGCCACCGTGGGCATGAGGAACGGCAGTTCGGCCCGGATGCCGGGAGCGAAGGCCCGCAGAACCAGGAATTCGGTTTCCAGCCGGGCGCTGGCTTCGGCGTGCCGGGGGGAGCGGACGCGCCAACGCTTGCCCTCGGAGTCCAGCAGGAGGGCTGCGTCGAAGTCCGCCGGATCGTCGGGCGCTGAGCTGACGGCGGTCGGGGTCAGGCCGGGGACCGCCGCTGTTGCAACAGCTGCCAGTTCGATAGGTTTCCTTCTCACCCTTCCACGGTAAGTTGAGCGGCGCCCAAGACGGCGATGCACTCCGGCGAGTCTTGAGATCGGGCGTAAATGAGGGCAAAACCAGGGCTAAATCTGCGGCAAACGGGCTTTCCCGCACACCCCGTGGATCGCGCGGCGGCGTGGGTGGCAAATGTCAATTGTCTGCCCGAGTCAGTACGGTGGGTATATGAGTCTTGCGGAGTCACCGGCATCATCACAAGCAGCAGAGCAAACCTCCTCCGAATCCTCGGCATCACAAGGCGCGGCGGCGCCGGTGCATCTGCCGGCAAACCACCTGATGGAGACGGTCCTTCCCGTGCGCCCGGCACTGATTGACCGCGGTTCCGCGGCCCGGGTGAATCCCGGAATGCTGGCGGAGCTGGTCAGTTCAGGCTCGGCGCAGGCCGTGGTGCTCTCCGGCCGGCAGGCCCTCGTCAGCGACAGCCGCCTGGTTCTCCTGAATGCGGCCGAGCTCGCCGGGCACCTGGCGAACACCCCGTATGCTCCGGAGCACGTGATCTACCTCGGTTCGGCCCTGGCCGGTTCGGACCTCGACGCCGGCACCGAGCTCGTCCTCTTCGTTCTGCCGCTCCAGTTCGAGGTCCGGGCCGAGGAGTTCGAGGCCCACGTGGCCGGCATCCCCAGCGATGCGCAGTGGGCGGGTTTCCGCGATGTCGCGGCACGCTTGAACGCCACGGACACGGCGCTGTTCATCGAGGCCAGCGCCATCGCCAACTGGCACGCCACCCACACGCATTGCCCGCGCTGCGGCACCCCCACGCAGCCGGAAGCCGGCGGCTGGGTCCGGCGTTGCCCGGCGGATAACTCCGAGCACTTTCCCCGGACGGACCCGGCCATCATCGTGACCGTCGTGGGTCCCGACGGAAGACTGCTGCTGGGCGGAGGCGGTCCGCTCGACGCCCGGAACTATTCGACCCTCGCCGGCTTCGTCGAGCCCGGAGAGTCGCTTGAACAGGCCGTGCAGCGCGAGATCGGCGAGGAAGTCGGGGTCCGCGTCACCGCCTCCCAGTACCTCGGATCGCAGTCCTGGCCGTTCCCCGCCTCCCTGATGCTGGGTTTCACGGCCACCACACCGGATACCGAAGCCCGGCCCGACGGCGTCGAGGTCACCAGGGCGCGCTGGTTCAGCCGGAGCGAACTGCAGGAGGCGGTCCTCAGCGGCGAGATTGTCATTTCGAGCAGGCTCTCCATCGCCCGGTCCCTTATTGAACACTGGTACGGCGGCGTCATCCAGGACGCCGCGGACAGCGCCTGACCCGGCCTGCCCCATCCGCAGGACACCGACTACTGACTGAGCAGCAAGTGACCCCAGACAACAAATTGACCCCAGAGCAATTGACGACAGAGAAATTGCATTTCAGCACCATCCCCGGCGGAGAGCCGTCCGATGGTGCCACGTCCGGCGGCGACGCACCAGGCGACGCCGCCGAACCGGACACCCGTTCGCTCGAGGAGCGGATCCTCGGCGGCCTCGACGCCGAGCAGCGCGAGGTCGCCAGCACCCTCCAGGGGCCCATGTGCGTGCTGGCCGGCGCCGGCACCGGCAAGACCCGCGCCATCACGCACCGGATCGCCTACGGGGTCCACTCAGGGGTGTACAGCCCGCAGCGGCTCCTGGCCGTCACTTTCACGGCCCGGGCCGCCGCCGAGATGCGCAGCCGGCTCCGTGACCTCGGAGTCGGCAACGTCCAGGCCCGCACCTTTCACGCCGCGGCGCTGCGCCAGCTGCAGTTCTTCTGGCCGCAGGCGGTCGGCGGCACCTTGCCCAACCTGCTGGACCACAAGGCACAGATGATTGCCGAGGCCGCGAGGCGGCTCCGGCTCAGCACGGACCGCGCCTCCATCCGCGACCTCGCCTCCGAAATCGAGTGGGCCAAGGTATCCATGCTGACCCCGGCCAACTATCTGGAAAATGCCCAGGGCCGCGGCACTCCTGGCGGCTTCGACCTGACGGCCGTGGCGCGGGTCTTCCAGTCCTATGAGGACGTCAAGACCGACCGCAACGTCATTGACTTCGAGGACGTGCTGCTGATCACCGTCGGCATCCTGCAGGAGGACCCGAAGGTGGCGGCGACCGTCCGGGAACAGTACCGGCACTTCGTCGTCGACGAGTATCAGGACGTCTCGCCGTTGCAGCAGCGGCTTTTGGAGCTGTGGCTCGGCGGACGCGACGAGCTCTGCGTGGTGGGTGACGCCAGCCAGACCATCTACTCCTTCACCGGCGCCTCTCCGAAGCACCTGCTCGGCTTCAAAACCATGTATCCCGAGGCCCACGTCGTCAAGCTGATCCGGGACTACCGGTCCACGCCCCAGGTTGTCAGGCTCGCCAACGACCTCCTCGGCGGCCGGCGCAGCGGTGGTCCCGTGGCGGACGCCGCCTGGGCCACCCCGCTGCAGCTCGTGGCGCAGCGGCCGGCAGGCCCTTCGCCGCGGTTCACCGAATGTTCGGATGACGAGGCGGAGGCCGCCACGGTCGCCGCGCGGGTCCGCGAACTCCTCGACGCCGGAACTCCGGCGAGCCAGGTCGCCGTGCTCTTCCGCACCAACGGACAGTCTGAAGCCTACGAACAAGCGCTGGCCTCGGCCGGGATCGGGTACCAGCTGCGCGGCGGCGAGCGGTTCTTCGCGCGTAAGGAGGTCCGGGATGCCATCCTGCAGCTCCGGGCCGCTACGCGTGCCGTGGCAGAGACCGCCGCACCCGAGCCGCTCGGCCAGCTTGTCCGCGACATCGTCGCCTCCCTGGGCTACACGGATGCGGCGCCGCACAGCGGGGGCGCGACCCGGGAGCGGTGGGAATCCCTGGCCGCCCTCGTGGCGCTGGCCGACGAACTCGTGATCAGCAGGGGCCCCCAGTTCGCGCTCGCGGACTTCGTCAACGAGCTCCAGGAACGGTCTCTGGCCCAGCATGCACCGACCGTCCAGGGCGTCACTCTGGCATCCCTGCACGCCGCCAAGGGCCTGGAATGGGACGCAGTGTTCCTGGTCGGGCTGAGCGAGGGACTCGTCCCGATCTCGTTCGCCGACACTCCGGAAGCGGTGGACGAGGAACGCCGGCTCCTGTACGTGGGCATCACCCGCGCCCGCGAACACCTGTTCCTGTCCTGGTCCACTGCCCGGACACCGGGCGGGCGCTCCAACCGCAAGCCCTCACGCTTCCTGGACGGCCTGCGCCCCGACTCGGTGGCCAGCTCCCAGCTCCGGGGCAAGGGGCCTGCACCGCGCAGGAAGGCGGCCGTCCCGGCTTCGTGCCGGGTCTGCGGCAGCATGCTCTCCAGCGGCGCCGAGCGCAAGGTGGGGCGCTGCAACCAGTGCCCGCCCAGTTACGAGGAACAGACGTTCGACGCGCTGAGGCAATGGCGGAAGGACGTGGCCCTCGAGGCGGACGTCCCGGCTTTCGTCGTGTTCACCGACGCCACCCTGACCGCAATCGCCGAGGCCCGCCCCGACTCGCTGGAACAGCTGGCCCAACTAGCCGGCGTGGGTCCGTCCAAACTGGAGAAGTATGGCGAGGCCGTCCTGGCGGTCCTGGCGGAAAGCACGGCGCTGTAATGTCCGGCGAAGTGGCGCCCGGCGCTGGCAGCGGCCGCAACGGCAAGTCCGGACGAGTCGGCAACCCCCGACTCGTGAGCTCGGCGGGCTCCGGCGCTGCTCCGGCGGCCATACCGCTGACCACCGCCGACGGCGCCCCCGTGCTGGTGCGCCGGTCCGCCCGCCGGCGCCGCACCGTCGCCGCGTTCTGGGAAGACGGCACCGCCGTCGTCGCTATCCCCGCATCCTTCAGCAGGGCCCAGGAACGGGAATGGGTCCACCGCATGCTCGAAAAACTCCGGCTCCAGGGGGCGCGGGGCGCGAAGGGTTCCGGCCGGCGGCGCCCCCGCAGCGATACCGACCTTGCCGCCCACGCCGCCGAACTGTCGGCGAAGTACCTCGGCGGCAGGGCGGTACCCTCCTCGGTCCGCTGGGTCACAAACCAGAATTCGCGCTGGGGTTCGGCCACACCGTCCGAAGGAACCATCCGGCTCTCGGCGAAGCTCCAGCCCATGCCGCAGTGGGTCATCGACTACGTGCTGCTGCACGAACTCGCCCACCTCCTGGTGGCCGGCCACGATGCCGCATTCTGGCGGCTGCTGGCGGCGTACCCGGAAACGGAGCGCGCCAAGGCCTTCCTGGACGGCGTCTCGTTCGCGACCTCACGCGGCCTGGCACCCGGCAGCGGATACGACGAAGCCCCGGACGGAACCGAAATCCCGGCCGGGGCCCTCTAGCGATCGACTAGGGCTTCGGCTTGCCGCCGTCTTCCGGTCCGAGGTCGTCCGGTCCGCCGTCTTCCGGTCCGCGGCCCTGACGGTCGTCGTCGGCCGGTTCCTGGCCCGACGCGCCGGGCTCCTCAGCGTCGTCGGACTTTGCAGAACCTGCAGCCCCCTCTGACTTTGCGTCGCCCTCGGACTCCGCAGTGTCCTTTGACTCCGTCGTGTCCTTTGACCCCGTCGTGTCTTCAGCGTCCGTGTCCTCGGTGTCCGCGGGCTCGTCGAAACCTCCGTTGAGGAGCTTTTGC
This sequence comes from Actinomycetota bacterium, assembly GCA_046727115.1. Lineage (GTDB taxonomy): Bacteria > Actinomycetota > Actinomycetes > Actinomycetales > Micrococcaceae > Arthrobacter. The sequence continues at coordinate 6,288 of JBKPBZ010000339.1, forward strand.
AAGGCGTCATCCACCTCGCTGTCGCTGGCTTCTGCAAGTTTCCGGCGTTCGCTGAAGCCCTGCGGATCCTCCAAGTCCTCTGCCGTGGGCAGCAGGTCCGGGTGGTGCCAGACGGCGTCGCGGCCCTCCACACCACGCTCGGCCTTGAGCAAAGCCCACAGCGTGGCGGCCTCGCGGAGCCGGCGGGGCCGCAGTTCGAGGCCCACGAGGGAGGAGAACGCGTGCTCCGCGGGACCGCCGGTGGCGCGGCGCCGCCGGACGGTTTCACGCAACGCAGCGGCGGAGGGCAGGAGCTTCTCGGTCGCTCCCCACGTAAGTTCGTCCACCCAGCCCTCCACCAGGGCAAGGGCCGTCTCCAGCTTTTCGAGGGCCTGCTCCTGGGCGGGAGTGCGCTGCGGCATGAAGACACCCTGCGAGAGCGCCTCCTGGATGCCCTCGGGGTTGCTGGGATCGATCTCACGGGCGAGTTCTTCGATCTTGGACGTGTCGATGTGGATACCGCGGGCGTAGGCCTCGATGGCGCCGAGCAGGTGTCCGCGCAGCCAGGGGACCTGGACGAAGAGGCGGGCGTGCGCCGCCTCGCGCACGGCGAGGAACAGGCGGATGTCGTTCTCCGGCAGGCTGAGGCCCTCACCGAACTTCGCCACGTTGGCCGGCAGGAGCGCCATTTCGAGGTCTGCCAGGGGCACGCCGATGTCAGTCGAGCTGACCACTTCGGCCGAGAGCGCGCCGATCGCCTGGCCAAGCTGCATGCCGAAGATTGCCCCGCCCATGTTCTGGATCATCGAGGAGGCGCCGCCCATCATGGACTTCATTTCCTCGGGCATCTGTTCGGTCATGGCGGCGGAGAGCGCTTTGGCGATGCTGTTGGCCACCGGCTCGGTCAGCCGTTTCCACGTCCCGAGGGTTTCCTCGACCCACTCGGCACGGGACCATGCCCGGCCGATCAGTCCCGTGGCCGGAAGCCCGGTGACCTGGTCGAGCCAGAGTTCGGCCAGGCGGAGGGCCTCATCGACCTCCCTCGACTGGTGGGCGGTGACCGATGGGTCAGAGCCGCTGGCGGCCACCCGCCGGGCGTTCTCATGCGCCAGCTGCCAGTTCACGGGCCCTTCCGAGGGGGCGCTCATCATCGCCTGCACCTGGGAGAACATCTGGGCCAGGAGGTTTGGATCGTCCGGGAGGCCCGCGGCCTTTGCAAGTTCGGCGGGGTCGATATTGCCCATGCCCTGGCCGCCCATCAGGTTCTTGAGCATTTCGGCCAAGGGATCCTTGGGTTCCTCGTCACCATTGGACGGATTGAGTGGGTTGGAGGTCATGATCCCGCCGATCGTCGGTGTGGCTGCTTCTCAACTTCACGGTACCCCTCGGCAAGAGCGGCTGTCTGCCGAAACCACGCCACGTTCGCTGTAGGCAAAGAGCGTTCAGGGGTGCCGAGCGCGTAGGCTTGGAAGTTGGAATATTTGCACGCGGCAGCCTCGGGTTAGGCTGCGGCCCTGGCGCGTGGTCGCGGTGTCCTCGCAGGCTTGTCCTGCCGGGCCCGCCGCCTCCGTGCCGGCACGGAGAGGTCGTTAAATGACAGTCACCCAAGGTGAGCAGCCCGCCAGCGACCCAACGGCCGGCCCTGTCCGGGGCAGAAGGGCGCGCCTTGCAGGCACGGGCGTGCGGCGCAAACGCAACAACCGGTCATCAGCCATGCTGGTCTCGGGGCTGCTGGCCGCGGCCCTGGGCATCGCTGCGGTGAGCCTGCCGGTGCCCTACGTGATCGAGTCGCCCGGACCCACCTTCAACACCATCGGCCAGGACAACGGCAAGCCGGTCATCAGCGTCAGCGGCCACGAGACGTTTCCCGCCAAGGGCAGCCTGGATCTCACCACTGTCTATGTCGACGGCGGTCCCAACGGTCCCGTCAGCGTCGTCGAGGCATTTTCGGCCTGGCTCAACGGGACCAAGGCCGTCTACCCCCAGGAGCTGCTGTTCCCGACCGGCGTCACCAAGGAACAGTCCCAGCAGGAGAGCGCGACGGCGATGACCACCTCCCAGGAGAACGCCGTCGCCGCGGCACTGAAGGATCTGAATATTCCCTTCGGGCAGAAAATGCAGGTGGCCGGCCTCCCTGACGACTCCGCCTCGAAGGGACTGCTGCAGGCAGGGGACCTGCTGGTCTCCATCAATGACAAGCCGATCACGGCGCTCGGCGTCGTCCAGGCGGAACTGGCCGCCGGCAACGGCAAACCCGTCAAGGTCATCGTGGAACGTGGCGGCGCCCGGGTGCCTGTCACTATCACCCCGGCCAAAAACAGCGCGGGCCGCTACATCCTCGGCGTCTTGCTGCAGTACAAGTTCACCTTCCCGTTCAACGTCACCATCTCGCTCGACAAAGTCGGCGGCCCCAGCGCGGGCATGATGTTCGCACTCGGCATCGTTGACACCGTCACCCCGGGCGACCTGACCGGCGGCAAACACATCGCCGGGACCGGAACCATCACCCCGGACGGTGCCGTGGGACCCATCGGCGGGATCGCCCAGAAAATGCAGGGGGCGCGGTCCGGCGGGGCCACGTTGTTCCTGGCCCCGGCAGCCAACTGCGACGACGTCCTGGGCCATATCCCCGACGGCCTGCAGGTGGTCCGGGTAGAAAACCTCACCGAGGCCCGCAAAGCGGTGGAACTGGCCGCGTCAGGCGGCGACACATCGGGCCTTCCGGTATGCACCAGCAACTAGACTGACCGCGGAACTAAGCGCCGGCCCCACTCGTGGCATTAATGACGGCCGCCGCCGTCCCTCGGGCACCCTTTCGCAGGGCCCTGACGGAACGGCAGCGGCGCCCGTTAGAATGCATCAACCCTGCAATGCCGGCACTTAGTCGCCCGACTGAGTCACAGCAGCGACTAATAACTAAAAACCAGCAGTAGACGACCAGCTATGAGGTACCGAGTTTGTCCCGTCCCGCCAGCACTGTCCCGCCCGGAAGACCCCAGACACGACGCGGCGCCTTGACGCCGACGCTGATCATCGTGGCCCTGATCGTGGTCGGATTCATCTTCTTCGCCAATGTCTGGACGGATGTCCTCTGGTACCAGCAGCTGGGCTTCTTCGAAGTGTTCCTGACCGAGAACCTGGCCAGGATCGGGATCTTCATGACCGGATTCGCGGTCATGTTTACCGCCGTCTTCTTCGCGATCCGGATTGCCTACCATGCCCGGCCGGTGTACGCCCCTGACTCGGAAATCCGGGACAACCTGAACCGCTACCAGGCCCAGCTGGAACCCGTCCGACGCGTCGTGATGGTGGGGCTTCCGATCCTCTTTGGTTTGTTCGCCGGCAGCGCCGCCGCCAGCCAGTGGCAGAAAGTGCTCCTGTTCCTGAACCAGGAGCCCTTCGGCCAGAATGATCCGCAGTTCGGCCTGGACATCAGCTTCTACCTCATGACCCTTCCGTTCCTCGGCTTCGTCACCGGGTTCCTCATCAGCGTCACCGTGGTCGCTGGCCTCGCCGGCATCCTCACGCACTACCTCTACGGCAGCATCCGGATCATGGAACGCGGGATCTTCACCAGCCGCGCCGCCCAGATCCACCTGGCTGTCACGGGCGCTGCCTTCCTGCTGCTGATGGGCATCAATTTCTGGCTGGACCGCTATTCCACCGTGCAGAACAACGGCGGACGCTGGGCCGGCGCGTTGTACACGGATGTGAACGCCGTCATTCCGACCAAGGCCATCCTGGCCGTGGCCGCGGCGATCGTCGCCGTGCTGTTCATCGTCGCCGCGGTGATCGGCAAGTGGCGTCTGCCGGTGATCGGCACCGCCATGCTCATCATCACGGCCATCCTGGCCGGCGGCGTCTACCCCTGGGTCATCCAGCAGTTCCAGGTCCGGCCCTCCGAGCAGACGCTGGAGAACGAGTTCATCAAGCGGAACATCGCCATGACCCGCGCCGCCTACGGCCTGGATAAGGTCCAGGAAAAGCGGTACAACGCCACCACCGCCGCCACCTCCGGCGCGCTGGCCCCCGATGCGCAGACCACCGCCAACATCCGCCTGCTCGATCCGAACCTGATCTCGGATGCGTTCTCGCAGCTTGAACAGTACCGGCCCTATTACCAGTTCCCCAGCGCCCTGAATGTGGACCGCTACGAGATCGACGGCAAGATCCAGGACACGGTCATCGCCGTCCGCGAACTCAACCCGGACGGGCTGGCCACGAACCAGCAGTCCTGGCTGAACCGGCACGTGGTCTACACCCACGGCTATGGCGTCGTCGCGGCCAAGGGCAACAAGTTCACCGTCGACGGCAAACCGGACTTCCTGCAGTCGGGCATCCCGTCCACCGGCGCGCTCGGCAACGATTCGACCTATCAGCCCCGCGTCTACTTCGGCCAGGACTCGCCCGACTACTCGATCGTGGGCGCCCCGGCCGGTGCCCCGCACCGCGAGCAGGACCGGCCCGCGGCCAAGGAAGGCGACGGCGAGACGCAGTACACCTTCACCGGCAACGGCGGCCCGAACGTCGGCAGCTTCTTCAACAAGATCCTCTACGCGATCAAGTTCCAGTCCTCGGACCTGCTGCTTTCCGACGGCGTGAACGCCGAGTCCCAGATCCTCTACGACCGCAACCCGCGCGACCGCGTCGAAAAGGTTGCGCCCTACCTGACCGTGGACGGCAATCCCTATCCCGCCGTCGTCGACGGCAGGGTGAAGTGGATCGTGGACGGGTACACCACGAGCCCGTACTTCCCGTACTCGCAGCAGGAACAGCTCTCGGCGGCGACGGCCGACTCACAGACCGCCGCGAATCGGACGGTGGCCCTGCCGAACAGCTCGGTGAACTACATCCGCAACTCGGTCAAGGCCACCGTGGATGCCTATGACGGCTCCGTCACCCTCTACGCCTGGGATGACCAGGACCCGGTCCTGAAGGCCTGGCAGAAGGTCTTCCCCACGTCGGTGAAGCCGTATACCGAGATGTCCGGGGCACTCATGAGCCATGTGCGGTACCCGGAGGACCTGTTCAAGGTGCAGCGCGAGCTCCTCGGCCGCTACCACGTGACCAACCCGGACAGCTTCTACACCAACATTGACGCCTGGTCCGTCCCCAATGACCCCACCGTCAAGGACGAAGTCAAGCAGCCGCCGTACTACATGTCACTGAAGATGCCCGACCAGGACAAGCCGGCATTCCAGCTGACCTCGTCCTTCATCCCGCAGGTGGTCAACGGCAACGCCCGCAACGTGCTTTACGGCTTCCTGGCCGCGGACTCCGACGCCGGCAACAAGAAGGGCGTCAAGGCGGACAGCTACGGCCAGCTCAGGCTCCTGCAGATCCCGCCGGAGACCCAGGTCCCGGGCCCCGGCCAGGCGCAGAACAAGTTCAACTCCGACCCCACCGTTTCGCAGGCCCTCAACCTGCTGCGCCAGGGTGCGTCGGCGGTGCTCAACGGCAACCTCCTGACCTTGCCTGTCGGCGGCGGCATGGCGTACGTCCAGCCCGTCTATCTGCGCTCCACCGGTGAAACCTCCTACCCGACGCTGCAACGGGTCCTGGTGGCGTTCGGCGACAAGATCGGGTTCGCGCCCACGCTGGACGAGGCACTGAACCAGCTGTTCGGCGGAAATTCGGGGGCCGCGGCAGGGGACAAGTCGAACAAGGGACAAACGCCTGCCGCACCCACCACCCCTGGGGGGACACCGGCAGCGCCTGGCCCCACCGACGCGAAGGCTGAACTGAAGGCCGCCCTGGACGAAGCCAACGCCGCCATCAAGGCAGGCCAGGAAGCCCTCGCGAAGGGCGACTTCGCGACCTATGGCGACCAGCAGAAGAAGCTGGCTGCTGCCTTGCAGAAGGCGCTCGAGGCCGAAGCGAAGCTGGAAGCCCCGGCGGCCCCGGCGGGTGCTGCCTCACCGTCGGCCACGCCGTCGGCCTCGCCGTCGGCGACGGCGGGCGGCTAACGCGGC
>JBKPBZ010000340.1:0-22589 GCA_046727115.1 Actinomycetota bacterium
CGGCGCATGCCGCCGAAGGCGCTGGCGAGGCCAAAGATGTTGCCTAGCACTTCACGAAGAATCAGGACAGATCCGCCTACCGGGATCTGCGCTTCGAAGAGCCATCGCAAGAGGTCCATGCGTGTGTCGTTCCTTCCCTCAAGAACCGCGATGGCTCCGGGGGTATACGACAGCACAATTATGCGGCGCCTTCTGGGCGCCGCAGTAACAGCTGTACGTGCTTCTCTCATCCAGACTTTAACTGTCGGTACCGGAATTTCACCGATTCAACCGTTTGCCGGCGTCCTTCCCGAAGGAAGGCGCTGGCGCGCGGGTCGCGGACTGTCACCGCCGGTTCGGACTTACACCGACCCCGGAGCACGTATGTGTGTTGTTATTCTGACACAACTGCCGGCCAGCTCGGGCTATTCCCGGCCGCGCACGTTACGGTCTGAGTCATCTTGGCGGCAGTTCGTGCCGGAACCGTCATGATCTCAGCGGTTCCCGGCCGTCCGGAGCCTTTCGATGGCCTCCGCCGGATCCGCGGCGCCATAAACGGCTGAGCCCGCCACAAAGACGTTCGCTCCCGCCTCTGCGGCGCGCACGATCGTCTCCTCGGTGATCCCGCCGTCGACTTGCAGCGCCACTTTGACGCCGGAGCCGTCAATGGCCGCGCGGGCCCGCCGGATCTTGGGCAGCGTCAGGTCCAGAAAGGACTGCCCGCCGAAGCCGGGCTCCACCGTCATGATCAGCAGCAGATCCAGTTCCGGGAGCATGTCCAGGTAGGGCTCCACGGGGGTGCCGGGACGCAGCGCCATGCCGGCCTTGGCGCCGCGGGCGCGCAGTTCCCGCGCGAGTTTGATCGGCGCGATCGAGGCTTCGGCGTGGAACGTCACCGAGGCCACCCCGGCGTCGGCAAATCCCGGCGCCCAGCGGTCAGCGTCGGCGATCATCAGGTGGGCGTCCAGCGGCACCGGGCTGACGGCCTGGATCCGCTGCACCACAGGCAGCCCGATGGTCAGGTTGGGCACGAAGTGGTTGTCCATGACGTCCACGTGCACCGCATCGGCATTGCTGATGCGGTGCAGTTCGGCCTCCAGATTGACGAAGTCAGCCGAAAGGATGCTCGGGTTGATGCAGCACTGGGCCATGGATTTCCTTCTCGTTCGTACTTAGCTGTTTGTACTTGGCTGTTTGTGCTTGGCTGGTTTCGTACTTTTGCTGTCAGTGCCCCAGTATCAGTGAAACTCAGGCCTTCTTGTGAATCAGCGCCAGGAACATGGCGTCCGTCTGGTGCACGTGCGGCCAGAGCTGGGCGGTGAGCTCGTGCCCGGCCTCGAGGTGGCCGGTGAGGCTGACGCTGTCCAGCGCGGCGCCGGCGTCGAGGAGCTCGAGGTCCTCGCGCTTGCGCAGGACATCACTGACGACGGCGGTGGTCTCCGCCGGGTGCGGCGAGCAAGTCACGTAGGCCACCACGCCGCCGGGCTTGACGGCGTCGATCGCTGAGTTGAGCAGCTGGCGCTGCAGCGGGCCAAGGTCCACGAGGTCCTTGGGCGTGCGCCGCCAGCGTGACTCCGGGCGCCGGCGCAGGGCGCCCAGGCCGGTGCACGGGACATCGACGAGGACACGGTCGAAGGACTCAGGCTGCTCGGCGCCGATCTCGCGGCCGTCGCCGGTCCTGACCTCCCAGGCGTCCCGCGGGACCGCGGACAGGGCCTGGCGCACGAGTTTGGCCCGGTGTGGGGCGGATTCGTTGGCCAGCAGGTGGGCGCCCTGCTGCCGGGCGAGGGCAGCGAGCAGTGCGGCCTTGCCGCCGGGACCAGCACAGAGATCCAGCCAGCGCTCCCCCGCACTCCCGCTGTCCGTCCCGGCCTCCCCGTCGAGGTCCGCGTTGGTCCTTGTGCCGGGGCCCGCGCCGGGGCCTGCATTGCGGTTGGTGCCAAGATCGACGGCGGCCATGGCCCGGGCCACGAGCTGTGAGCCGACGTCCTGGACACGCGTGCTTCCGTCCCGGACCGAGGCCAGCCGGCCGAGGTCGCCGCCGCTGGAAAGCGCGGATCCTTCGACGAGTTCACCCGGTGTTGCCCCGATTTCCAGGGCCTCGTCCAGGCTGCCCACGCCGGGCAGGGCCACGAGGTTCACCACGGGCGCGGCGTTGTCGGCTTCGAGCAGCCCGTCAATCTCCGCGGCCGGGCGGCCGTGGGCCACGAGGGACTGGCGGAGCGCACGGACAATCCACTCGGGGTGGGCGTAGCGGATGGAGGCGATGGTGGTGGCGTCGGTCTCGGTGCTGAGCAGCAGCTCGAGCCACTCGTCGAGGGTGCGGGCGGAGACTTTGCGCAGCACGGCATTGATCAGGGCCGAGGGACCGGCCCCGATCACGGCGCGGGCCAGACCGACCGTCTGATCCAGGGCCGCGTGGGCGGGCACGCGCATGGCGAGCAGCTGGTGCGCGCCGATCCGCAGGGCGTCCAGGACCGCCGGATCCAGCTGGTCCAGCGGCCGGTCGACGCAGCGCGCCAGGATGGCGTCGTACGTGCCTTGGCCGCGGAGGGCGCCGTAGCTGAGCTCGGTGGCGAATCCGGCGTCGCGCTTGTCCAGTCCGTGGTGCCGGATCCGGGCAGGCAGCACCAGGTTCGCGTAGGCGTCCTCGGCCTCCACGGCGCGGAGCACCTCAAAGGCGACCAGCCGGGCGGGATCGGCGCGGCGGGTCCGCTGGGACGGGGCGCTCTCGGTGAAGCCGCGCTGCGGGCCGCGGTTGCGTTCCCTGCCCTGGGCGTTGCGCCGGCTGCCGCCGCCCTGGCCGCTGCCTCGGCCGCTGCCGCTGGTCCCGGACTCGCTCATTCGAATACCACGCTTTCAAGTGTTGCCTGCCCACGCGCCCAATCAGCGGCGGCCATCATTTTCTTGCCCGCGGGCTGGACCCGCGTCAATTCCACCGGGTGCGAACCCGTCCCCACGAGGACCCGTTTCCCGTCCATGGCCAGCTGTCCGGGCCGGAGCGCGGCGGACTCCGGGGCCGGCAGCACCGGCTCCAGCTTGATCCGCTGGCCATCGAGCATGGTCCAGGCGCCGGGCTCTGGCGTGACTCCACGGGCCCGCCGGCCGATGGCCAGTGCCGGCTGCCGCCAGTCGAGCCGGCCGTCCTCGAGGCTGAGTTTGGGTGCCAGGGTGACCTCGCCCTGTTGTGGCAGCGCGACGGCGTTGCCGGCGTCGATGGCGGACAGCGTCTGGGCCAGCAGGACCGCACCGCTGCGGGAAAGCCGTTCGAGCAGGGCCCCGGCGGTATCGCCGGCGTGCACCGTTTCGGTAAGGGTGCCGAAGACCGGACCGGTGTCCAGCCCCTCTTCGAGACGGAAGGTGACGGCGCCGGTGACGTCGTCGCCGGCGATGACGGCACGTTGGACGGGGGCGGCGCCGCGCCAGGCCGGCAGTAAGGAGAAGTGCAGGTTCACCCAGCCGTGGCGGGGAACAGCGAGGGCAGCACGGGGGATCAGGCCGCCGTAGGCAACGATCGCCGCGACGTCCGGCGCGGCGGCGGCAATGCGGTCAGTGACCCCGGCATCGACTTTGGCGGCGTGGATGATCTCGATGCCGAGCTCGGCGGCCCGGGCCGCCACCGGCGACGGCGTCAGGACCCGCTTGCGTCCCAGCGGCGCGTCCGGGCGGGTGAGGACCGCGACGACGTCGAACCCGGCGTCAATCAGGGCGTCCAGGGACGGCACGGCGACCGCCGGGGTCCCCGCGAAAAGGACCCTCACGGGTTGATTCCGAAGCTGGAACCGCCAAAGCTCGTCCCGACGCTCTTCGCACGCTTGGACGTTGTCTTTTCCGTAATGGCGTCGTAGTTGGCATTGCGGATCGCTCGCAGGGCGGCCTTGCGGTCATCGCCTTCGAGCCGGTCGGTGTAGAGGATGCCATCGAGGTGGTCGGTCTCGTGCTGGAAGCAGCGGGCCAGCATGGCCTCGCCCTCCACGGTGACGGGGTTGCCATGGAGGTCCACGCCGGTCACCCGGGTGTGGCGGTAGCGGCGGACCGGGAAGCCGAGGCCCGGGATGGACAGGCATCCCTCGACCTGGTCCGGCTGGAAGTCCCCGCTGTTTTCCAGCACGGGGTTGATGATGTGACCCTCGACGCCGCCGATCCGGTAGGTGAAGACGCGCAGGCTGACTCCCACCTGGGGTGCGGCCAGGCCTGCGCCCTCCACGTCCTCCATGGTTTCGGTCATGTCGGCGACGAGCTTTGCCAGTTCAGGCCCGAATTCCGTCACGGGATCGGCAACTGTGCGCAGCACAGGATCCCCGATGATGCGGATATTCAAAATGGCCATGTGCAGTCTGTCCTCACGGTGAGCGGCTAGGGATCCAGTCCAGTTTAGTTGCAGCGGGCAGGGCTCCTGCTCTGCGATGCCTGTTCAGGGATGCGGGCTCAGTGCTGGCCGGTTCAGTGCTGCCGTGCGGTACTGCCGTGGGGTGCTGCCGGTTCAGCGTTTCACGGGCGGGGCCAGCGGGAGCAGGGCCGCTCCGGCGGTCGCCGTGTCGGCCGACATTTCCCACACGCGGCGCAGCGCACAGAATTTCCACCAGTGGTGTTTCAGGACCTCGGGGTTGGCCCGCTGCGGACGGACTTCGGTCTCGCCCACCGCCACGGCCAGCAGGATGGGTGATTCGCCGTGCTGCCACGCTTCCCACTCCCCCGCCACTGGATCCACGAGGCTTTCCTCTGCCTTCATGCCGGCGACGAGCTGCATCACCACCTTGTCATCCAGCGGCTTGATGGTGCCGTCCCGGCTGGTGCCCTTGGTCTTGTAGTCGATAAGGCAGGTCCTGCCATTGATCCGCGCCACGAGGTCCAGGGTGCCGGCGTAGCCGACCGTCTTGTTCCACACCGTGATCTCCGGGGCGATGGGTTCAACGTCGAAGAGCTCCCACCATTCGTCGAAGCGCGCCGCGAAGGCTTCCTCACCGTTGGCGGCCAGGGCCTCCCGTGTTTCCTTCATCTGGTGCGGCCGGCCGAGCGCGCGCAGCGCAACCTGCTCGCAGTAGTTGTGGACCCGGTCGCCGCGCTTGGCGGCGTCGTCCCGGTATGACTCCGCAGCCTTGGCAGCCCGGCTGACCGCCTGGCGCAGCTTGGCCGGGCTCCCCAGGATGCCGGGGAGCCCGGGATCCTGGGCCAGGCTGTTCGCACCCATGTATCCGAACCAGCCATCCAGGCCGTGCGGCTGCTGGCCGATCACGGTGGTGATGGAGGGGACGGAGAACTGTGCCGAGGTGGAGCGGGCGTACATGCGGCCATAGTCCGTGGCGTGGGCGAGGAGTGGAGCGGTCATAGAAAGACTCTTTCACGGGGGTCAGACAACGGAGAAAAGCAAAATGGCCCACCCCGCTGAGTCAGCGGAACGGACCATTTCGTTAGTGGGCGATACTGGGTTCGAACCAGTGACCTCTTCGGTGTGAACGAAGCGCGCTACCACTGCGCCAATCGCCCTAACGACATTGAATGCTAGCCCACCCGGGCGGATTTTAGAAATCGGTCCAGGGAACCCGGCTCCGCAGCTGGTGCGCGCCGATCTTCTCGAGGCAGACACCCGCAACGGGCCTGCGCTCCAGTCCTGTATCTGTCACTTCCCACCAGCGACTCTCCCCCGCTCCGCGCAATAGTCCCGGCCCCGCCTGGAGTGCCGTTTGATGCGGGACCCTAATTACAGCGTTGTAATTAGAAAAATCCCCTACAACTCAAGGAAGTAGGGCCGTCGCAAGGGGGCCGATGCGCCCCGATTTGTAGATTCCCAGAACCTCCTATAGAGTTCTTACTCGTTGGAACGCGAGGAAATGCCGAATGCGGCACGGAAACGCACGCCAACACTGCGGACGTAGCTCAGCTGGTAGAGCACCACCTTGCCAAGGTGGATGTCGCGAGTTCGAATCTCGTCGTCCGCTCGCAGGACACTGTCACGGCAAAGGTTCTTCGGAATCCTGTCTACACGGTGGGTTGGCCGAGAGGCGAGGCAGCGGCCTGCAAAGCCGTATACACGGGTTCGAATCCCGTACCCACCTCGGTGAAAACCCTGGTTTCCGGTTTCGGCCGGATGCAAGGGGCGATTGGCGCAGCGGTAGCGCGCTTCCCTGACACGGAAGAGGTCACTGGTTCGATCCCAGTATCGCCCACCAAAGCAAGGCAACTTGCTTGATGCAGTACCACCGGCCCAGCCGGCATGGACTAAAAATGCGGACGTAGCTCAGCTGGTAGAGCACCACCTTGCCAAGGTGGATGTCGCGAGTTCGAATCTCGTCGTCCGCTCTCTTCATTACAACTCCACTCCGGATCCTTCCGGTTGCGGGCGATTGGCGCAGCGGTAGCGCGCTTCCCTGACACGGAAGAGGTCACTGGTTCGATCCCAGTATCGCCCACTCACAAGAGCAGCTCCCCCGGAGCTGCTCTTTTTTGTGCATTCCAGGTCCTTCTACCCTGTGCATCCGGCGCCGGCGTCTTTTATCCTCTGGGCGGACACCCTTGGCACCTCCGCCACCTCCGGCTAGGGTAGAAAACGCTAGGAGCGATCTGGCTCCGCGACCGAAGGGAGGTGCCCGTGGGTTTACTTGACGATCTAAAGGGCAAGGCTCAGCAAGTGATTGGTGGCAACGAACAAGCCATCAAGGACGGCATCGAAAAGGCCGGCGATTTCGTCGACACTAAGACCGGCGGAAAGCACGCCGACAAGATCGATGCCGTGCAGCGGGGCGCTTCCGACTTCGTGGACAAGGCGAACGACCGGCCGAACACGGCCCCCGTCGCCGATCAGCCTCCCGTAGCCGGCGAGCCCCGCGTCGCCGGGGAACCTCCCGTAACCGGGGAACCCCGCCAGCCAGGCCTCTGACCCAGATCCGTCAGCGAGGTGCCGGTCCCGCCGAGAGGTGGCGCCGGCACCTCCGGCATTTAACGAAGCAACGCGGGGTCACTTAGCGCCCATCCGGTGCCTCAGGATGGGCGCTAAGTGACCCCGCGTTGGAGTTGAAGGGGCTCGGCGCTAGGACGGCTCGTGGTTTTGGCCCTCGCGGGCCAGGGCGGTAAGCCGGGAGACGGCGCGGAAGTACTTCTTCATGTACCCGCCGGTCATCATTTCCTCGGTGAAGAGCTGATCGAACGGCACACCGCTGGCAAGGATGGGCACGTCTTTGTCGTACAGCCGGTCCGCCAGCACCACAAAACGCAGCGCAACGGCCTGCTCGGTAATCGTGTGCACGTTCTTCCAGACGACGCCTTCGATCCCCTCCAGCAGCTGGCGGTAACGGCTCGGGTGCACGCCGGCCAGGTGGTTGATCAAGGTGCTGAACTCATCGCGGGCCACGGTCTTGCCGTCGAATTCCGCATGCATGTGGTGGGTCAGGTCATCATTGCGCAGCGGCGCGGGCGCGGCCGGCAGGCCGCGGTGGCGGAAGTCCTCGCCGTCGATCCGTACGACGTCGAACTGGTCAGCGAGCACTTGGATTTCGCGGGCAAAGTCGACGGCGGCGAAGCGCCCGTCGCCGAGCGAGCCCGGCAGCGTGTTCGACGTTGCGGCAAGTTTCACGCCCGCGTCGGCAAGTTCGCGCATGAGCCGGGACATGAGCACGGTGTCGCCCGGGTCATCGAGCTCAAATTCATCGATGCATACGAGCTTGTAGTGGCTCAGGGCCTCGACGGTCTTGCGGAAGGACAGGGCACCGACGAGGTTGGTGTATTCGACGAACGTGCCGAACGCCTTCGGCCCCGGGGCGGCGTGCCACAGCGACGCCAGCAGGTGGGTCTTGCCCACACCGAACCCGCCGTCGAGGTAGATCCCGGCCCGGGACGTGTCCTTCTTGCCGAAGAGCCGCTTGAACAGGCCGTCGCCGTCACGGGCACCTACGCCCGCCGCAAAATGCTCCAGGGCATGGACCGCACGGGCCTGGCTGGGCTGGGACGGATCGGGCCGGTAGCTGGAAAACGACACCTCACCGAACCGCGGGGACGGATAGAACCCCTTGAGGAGTTCGTCCACGGAAACTGCCGGCGTACGGGCGGCGAGCTGTTCGATCTGTACCAAGGTGGTCCGTTCTGCTGGTCTCTTGTCCACAGCAAGAATACCGGCAAAGCAGCCCGGGCCCGCGTGCCCGCCTGCGGACCCGCGGCCGGCGTGAGGAAGACCACATTTCCCCGTATGAACCCGGTAAAGCAATCCCGCCGGCCCGTGACTAGTGTTGTAACAGGCCCGGCGCCGCGCACGCTTTCCGCGCCCGGCCTCCTGACCGTTCCAGTGAAAGGCCATCGCAATGTCCTACCCCGTTGAAGAGAACGAGAAATTCGCCGCCTACGCCCACCCGGACCGCCTGGTGTCCACGGAATGGCTGGCCACGGCAATCGAGGAGGGGGCCCTCGACGGCGGCGACCTGGTAGTGGTGGAATCCGACGAGGATGTCTTGGTCTACGAGACCGGCCACATCCCGGGGGCCGTGAAGATCGACTGGCACACAGACCTCAACGATGAGGTCACGCGTGACTATGTTGACGGCAAGGCGTTTGCCGCGCTGGCCGGCGCCAAGGGCATCTCCCGGGACACCACCGTGGTGATCTACGGCGACAAGTCGAACTGGTGGGCCGCGTACGCCCTATGGGTTTTCACGCTCTTCGGCCACAAGGACGTCCGGCTCCTGGACGGTGGCCGGGACAAGTGGATCGCGGAGGGCCGGGCGCTCTCCACGGAAACGACCGTCGCCTCCCCCGTTGACTACCCCGTCGTCGAGCGCAACGACGCCCCGATCCGCGCCTTCAAGGACGACGTCCTGGCCCACTTCGGCAAGCCGCTGATCGACGTCCGCTCGCCCGAGGAATACACGGGCCAGCGGACCCACATGCCCGCGTATCCGGAAGAAGGCGCGCTGCGCGGCGGCCACATCCCCACCGCGGCCTCCATCCCCTGGGCCCGCGCGGCCGCCGGCGACGGCACCTACCGAAACCGCGGCGAACTCGAGGCCCTGTACCTGGGCGAGGCCGGCCTGAAGGCAGGCGACGACGTCGTGGCCTACTGCCGGATCGGCGAGCGGTCCAGCCACACCTGGTTTGCGCTGAAGTACCTGCTGGGCTTCGAGACGGTCCGGAACTACGACGGTTCCTGGACCGAATGGGGCAACGCCGTGCGCGTCCCGATCGTCAAGGGTGCCGAGCGCGGTGCCGTTCCGGCCGGCCGCTAGTGACGGTCTTCATGGACCGGAAGCGGCTGCGACGGGAACCAGGACAGGGACACAATCGGCGCGCGTGCGTAAGCTGGGAATGATGAATACTTCAGCCCTCCCCACCGCGCTGGCGGACATTGTCGATGATTTCCAGGCCCTGACCGAAGCAGAGCGCCTGCAATTGCTGCTGGAGTTCTCGCAGGGACTGCCGGAACTTCCGGAACGGCTCTTGGACCACCCGGAGCTGCTGGAGCAGGTAGTGGAATGCCAGACGCCGCTCTTCCTGGCCGTCGAGACGGAACAGGCCGACGGCGTCGCGCCGGAACGGGTCCGGCTCTACTTCAAGGCGCCCAGGGAGGCCCCGACCACCCGCGGCTTCGCCGGCGTGCTCCATGAAGGACTCGACGGGCTCAGCGCCGCGGAAATCCTGGCCGTCCCGGACGACATGCCCGACCTGCTGGGACTTACCCGGGCCATCACTCCCCTGCGCATGCGCGGGATGACGGCCATGCTGGGCCGGATCAAGCGCAAAGTGGTCGCGTCCGGAACCCGGCCGGCGCCGGCGCAGTCCTGACCTAACGCCCGGACAGCCAAGGGACATGGCCCGCAAACACGCGTCGCAGGGAACTCCGGCCACCGCAGCACTCGCGGCCGCCGGGGTTCCCTTTGTCGCCCACCCCTATGCACATGACCCCGCGGCGGCCAGCTATGGCCTGGAAGCGGCGGACGTGCTCGGCGTCGACCCTGCCCGGGTCTTCAAGACCCTGATGGTCGACGTCGACGGCAGGCTCGCCGTCGGCGTCGTGCCCGTGAGCGGAAGCCTGGACCTCAAGGCGATGGCCGCAGCCTTGGGCGGCAAGAAAGCAGAGATGGCCGACCCGGCCGCGGCGCAGCGGCGGACCGGTTACGTGCTCGGGGGCATCTCCCCGCTCGGGCAGCGCCAGTCCTCCCCCACGGTGGTGGATGACAGTGCCCTGGGGCTGGACACCATCCTCATTTCGGGCGGACGGCGAGGCCTGGACATCGAGCTGGATCCGGCCGAGCTCATTCGGCTCACGGCTGCCCGCACCGCCAGGATCGGGACCCGGCGCGACTGACCCGGCCTCAAACTGCTGTCTCAAACTGCGGCCTCAAACTCCTGTCTCAGACTGCTGTCCCAGCCTTGCTGTCCCTCTTGAGACGACAGATCACGGCAGTCTTCGCGCCAACCGTTGCCGTGAACCTAGCTGGGTGTGGCGTTCCCGGCCGCCGCCTTCTGGTCGCCTGGATTGGCGCGCGGCGCCAGCTGCTGCCGGAGCCAGGCCGCGACCTGCCGCTCCCAGCGCTCCGGATCCACGTTCCATTCCTTGGTGTGCAGGGCCCTGTCGAAGGGCTCGAACGTCACCATCTCCGGATTCTTCTCGGCCAACGCGGCCGACGGCCCGAAAGGCACGTATTCGTCGTCCACGCTGTGCACAATGAGGGTGGGCGTCCGCAGTTCCACGGCCCGTGAAACCCAGTCCATCGCCTTGAAGTCAACGGGGGCGGCCAGCCCGGTCAGCCGCCGGCCCAGGCGATGGCTGAGCATCAGCTGCCCGTAGCGGCCCACGGACGACGGGATCCGGTTCAGCTCCGCATGGTGCGCCAGCACGTTGACCCAGTTGATCACCGGCGCGTCCAGGACCATGGCCCGGATCAGGTGGCGGTGCCGGGAAAGGTCTGCCGTCTGGAGGCAGATCGCGCCGCCCATCGACCAGCCGAACAGGACCACCTCGCGGGCGCCCCGTTCCAGGGCATAGCCGATCGCGGCCTCGACGTCGCGCCATTCGGTGGAGCCCAGGCCGTAGCGCCCGTCGCTGGCCGACGGTGCCAGCCCGTCGTTCCGGTAGGAGATCAGCAGGCTGGACATGCCCAGTTCCCGGGCGGTCCGGAGGGCCCGCAGCCCCTCCAGCCGGGTGGCGCCCCGCCCGTGCACCATGATGGCCCAGACGTCAGGGGTCAGGTCCTCCGCCGCCGTGGTGGCGCGGACCAGCCAGGCCGGAGCGCTCCCGGCGTCGACGTCGATCAGCACGTCCTCCACGGGGAGCCCCATCGCGGCCGGATCAGGATAGGCCGCCCCACTCCACCAGCCGCGCCGGGCGGTGGCAATGTCCCCGCTGTAGACGTGCTCGACCTCGCGCAGCACGGTCCGTTCGGCCGGCGAGTAGGACAGGATCCGGCCGATCCGCGCATGGCCGCGGCCGCCGTCGAAGAAGAACCCGTAAACCCCGTCCACCGTGGAATCCGGGGTGGCGGCGAGGATGACCTGCAGCGCACCCCCCTCACGGATGACGGCCAGCACTTCCTGGTCCTCTGCGCGGAACCGTGCCGGGGTGATGACGCGGCGGGCGAAATAGAGCGCGAGGGCGGAGGACCCGGCTGCGAGCACGCCCGCAGCGGCGCTGCCGCCGATGATGCCCCCCAGCGCCCACTTGGCGCTTCCGGACGGGGCGGTGCCAGTGCCCGCCGCAACAGGGACTGTCCGGCGGTCGGGGCGAAGGCGCAAGGTGGATGCCATGGCACCATTCTGACTGAACCGCAGCCCAACCATGGCATTGCCGTGGCTAAGTCGGCAGGGAACACGCAAGGCTGCCGCGGACACAACCATGCAGGGCAACACGAGCGCGACTAGGCTGGGGTCATGAGTGATCCAATCGTCATTTTGACAGAAGAGCCCCTCGGTGCGGATGACCGCGTCAACATTGAAACCCTGATTGCCGGCGGTGATGCGCCCCTGCTGATCCTGGTGCCGGCCAACACCGAGCGGCATCTGGTGGTGGATTTCCTGGAGAACCTTTCCTTGCTTGACATCGCCAAAGCCTTCCGTGAACTGACGGCACACTCCGACCCAGCCGTGGAGCGGGCCGAGGCCGCCGACACCCTGGCCGCCTCGCTGGCCGCGCTGGCCGGACTGGGCGGCGGCGTCTCGGGCGAAGTCGTCGAGGGCAAGGCCGTGGACGGCCTGGTTGCCAAGGTCAAGGAACTCAGCGCCGGACAGGCTGTGGTCATCACGCGCCCGCACGCCGTCGCAGACACCTTCCACACCGACTGGGCCACCAAGGCACAGGACAAGCTGGGCCTGCCCGTCCTGCATCTTTACGCCGGTTCGGGATTTATCGGGGACTCCTGAGCGTTATTGAGGCTATGAGCATCTTTAACAGGTCCAAATCCATGCCCTCGGCCGTGCCCGCCCCCGAGTCCGCCGCCACGCCGCTGGAACAGCGCTCTGGCGAACCGGCGCCTGCCCGGCAGCCGGTCGAAAAGTCCGATGCCCAGTGGCGCGAGGAACTGACCCCGGAAGAGTACCGCGTGCTCCGCCAGGCCGGCACCGAGCGGCCGTACACCGGCGAATACTGGGACACCCACACCCGGGGCGTCTACCAGTGCCGGGCCTGCGGCACCGAACTCTTCACCAGCAACGAAAAGTTCGACTCGCACTGCGGCTGGCCGTCCTTCTGGGCGCCTCTCGCCGAGGGCACCGTGCGCTACATCCATGACCGCACCATGGGCATGGACCGGGTGGAAGTCCGCTGCGGCACGTGCGATTCCCACCTCGGACACGTGTTCGACGGCGAGGGTTACGGCACGCCCACGGACCAGCGGTTTTGCATCAATTCGGTCTCCCTGAAGCTCGTTCCCGCGGACGACGCCGGGCAGTAACCCCGCAGCCCTTCCACTGCTACCGCTGGAACGGCTTTTCAGAATCAGTTGCCACAGTCTTTCTTATGCTCAAGGCGATTTTGCATTAGAGCATCTGTTTGCTTGCTACGCTCGGTATTAAATCCAGCGACACGCTCCACAGCAACCAGAAAGGCGACGATGACCATCACCGCTCTCACCGCCCCCGCCCCGATCACTGCCGGCAACCAGGAATGGCTGCGGCTCAAGGCTGCCGCCACGGCCCTGCAGGCCCTGCAGATCAAGGACGGATCCGTGCCGGATGCCGAAGCCCACGAAGCCGCGGCCGGCCACGTTGAAACCATCACCGCGGCGGTTGTGGCCCTGGCCCCGTCATTCCCGCACGACGCCCGTTACCTTGACCTGCTCGTCACCGACTTCGGCCGGTGGGCCGACGGCGGCTTTGGCGTCCCGGACTTCCTGGATTCCCTGCAGGCCTTCCAGCCACAGCAGCACCGGGTCAACGGACTCCAGCACCTCGTCGTGTTCCCGATGTACACCCAGAACGGCAGCAGCAGCCGCCTCGTCGAGGCCGTGCTGATCGAGGTCATCTGGCCCGAGTTCATCGGCGGCCTGGAAACGGGCGAATACTCCAACAAGTTGTTCGTCCCGATCCGTTTCCTTGACTTCACCCCGGGCTACAACACCAACTCCGCAGTCCTCTTCCCCGAGACCGTCGCTGTCCGCGAGACCCCGACGTTCACGTGGGGCGCGATCTTCGCCGACCGCGAGGCTGCCCGCTTCCGCCGCGTGCTGCGCGCGGCCGCTGAGATCACATCCCTGCAGCTGCCTGAGGACGCCGCCGGGCTGCTGGAGGACCAGGAGCTGACGCAGGAAACGTTCGTCATGTGGGACCTCATCCACGACCGCACGCACATGCGCGGGGACCTGCCCTTCGACCCGTTCATGATCAAGCAGCGCATGCCGTACTTCCTCTACTCACTGGAGGAACTGCGCTGCGACCTCACAGCCTTCCGCGAATCGGTGAAGATCGAAAAGGACGAGGACGCCGACCCGGAGGCACGCCGGCACGCCAAGCTGGTCCAGTACGCCGTGATCTTCGACCGGATCTTCCGCTTCGCCATCACCGGCACCCGCATCCGCAACTACGACGGCCTCGGCGGCCAGCTGCTCTTCGCCTGGATGCACCAGCACCATGTCCTGCACTGGACCGACAGCAAACTCAGCATCGACTGGGACGAGGCCGCCGGCGTCGTGGTTGAACTCGGCGCGAAGATCGAGGAACTGTACTGGCGCTCGATCGACCGTCCCAAGATGGCCCACTGGCTCGCCGCCTACGAGCTCATCTCTGGCACGGTCACGCCCAACCCGGCCTCGGTCTGGGCCAAGGGCCCGGACGCCCTGCCCCTGGACGGCCCGCCCCGCGGCCTCACGGACCAGGTCCTCGACGACGAGTTCCCCCTCTCCATGTTCTACGAGGCGCTGGAGAAGAAGATGCGGCCCGTTATCGAGTCCACCGCCGGCATCACGGGGTCGTCAGACACCAGCACGGACACGGGGACAGTCACCGGCGAGGCCACCGGCGTCCAGGCAATGAACGCTGGATGAGCAACGGACGCACCTTGAACGTGCTGGTCACGGGCGGCAGCGGGCCGTCCGGGATCGCCACGGCCAGGGCCCTTCGGGACGCCGGCCACCGGGTCTTCACCGTCGGTACTGATGCTGGCCGCATCGAGGCCGCCGCCGCCGAAGCCGGCGGCGGCGTCACCGCGCTGGTTTGCGACCTCGCGAACCTGGCGGACGTGAGGGCCTTGCGCGAGAGCGTTGCGGGGATGGCCGGAAAAGTCGACGGCGTCATCCACCTCGTGGGCGGCTGGCGCGGCGCGAAAGGCATCACGGACCAGAGCGACGACGACTGGGACTTCCTGGAACGCAATGCCGTCACCACGGTCCGGAACGTCACTCGGGTCTTCTTCGACGACCTCGCCGCGTCGGACACCGGACGCTTTGCCATGGTGTCCTCCACGGCCGTGAGCGCCCCGACGGCAGGCGGGGCCAGCTACGCAGCGGCGAAGGCCGCCGCGGAAGCCTGGACGCTGGCGGTCGCTGACGGCTTCCGGCGCTCCCACGCCGCGACCGCCGGCACAGCCGGACAGGGAAGCGGGGAGCGGGAAGGCGCCCAGCACGAAAAACCGGAGCTGCGCAGCGCCGCCGCCATCCTCGTGGTGAAGGCCCTCGTTGACCCGGGAATGCGGGCGAAAGCCCCGGAACGGTTGTTCCCGGGTTTCACCGACGTCGCCGATCTGGCCGCTGCCGCAGCCGGGCTCTTCAGCACCCCTGCCGGCGAGCTGAACGGCCAGAGGCTGCTGCTCAGCCGCTGAGCTGTCCCTGATACTGCGGCCCACACAGCGCCCCGGCTTAGCCCCTGACTTAGCCGCCGGGGCCCGACCTCTTAGACTGAAAGCGTGAGCAAAACGATGACCAGCACAGTTGAAACTGTCCCTGCCGGCACTGCGGTGCGGCTCCACGATCCTTCCGTCCGCGGCTTCGCCTCGGACAACTATTCGGGCGTGCACCCGGAGGTTCTCGCGGCCCTGGCCGCCGCCAACGAAGGCCACCAGGTCTCTTACGGCGAGGACGACTACACAGCGCGCCTGCAGCAGCTGATGGAAGGGCACTTCGGTGAAGGCATCGAGTGCTTCCCGGTCTTCAACGGCACCGGCGCCAACGTCCTGTCCCTGCAGTCGCTGCTGCCGCGCTGGGGTGCCGTCATTTGCGCCTCCACCGCCCACATCAACATGGACGAAAACGGTGCGCCGGAGCGGATCGGCGGCATCAAGCTGCTGCAGGTCCCTACCCATGACGGCAAGCTCACGCCGGCGCTGATTGACCAGGAAGCCTGGGGCTGGGGTGATGAGCACCGCGCCCAGCCGCTGGCCGTATCCATCACCCAGACCACCGAGCTCGGTACCTGCTACACCCCGGACGAGGTCCGGGCCATCGCGGAGCATGTCCACGCAAAGGGCATGAAACTGCACATGGACGGCGCCCGGCTGGCCAACGCCGCCGCGCACCTGGGCGTCCCGTTGCGGGCCTTCACCCGCGACGCCGGCGTCGACATCCTCTCCTTCGGCGGCACGAAGAACGGCCTGCTGTTCGGCGAGGTTGTGGTCGCCCTGAACCCCGAAGCCGCCCACGGCCTGGTCTACCTGCGCAAGATGAACATGCAGCTGGCGTCCAAGATGCGGTTCATGTCCGCCCAGTTCATTGCCCTGCTCGAGGGTGACCTGTGGCTGCGGTCGGCCTCGCACGCCAATGCCATGGCCGCCCGGCTGCGCGCCGGCGTCGAGGGCATCCCCGGCGTCGAGCTGAGCCAGAAAACCGAGTCCAACGGCGTCTTCGCCGTCCTGCCTGCCGGTGTCGCGGACCGGCTGCGCAAATCCTTCCGCTTCTACGACTGGAACGAGGCGGCCCGCGAGGTCCGCTGGATGTGTTCCTTCGACACCACCGAGGAAGACGTTGATTCCTTCATTGCGGCCATCAAGCGCGAGCTCGCCGCCGCCTGAGCCCCGCACGGCTTCCCCTGCCCGGCGGCGAGCCTGCCGGGCAGGGGCCGGGCCGTTGCATAACCTTCCAAGGTGAGCTCCCTCGATCAGGTTCCGGCAGATTTCCTCTTCGCCTTGGGGACCCTTCGACAGGCACGCTGCCGCAGCGAGCTGCACCTGGACGAAATCCCGGCCCCGTCACGGCTGGCGCCGTTCGCGGTGGCCCTGGGGGCCGAGGTGATCGGACCGGGCGAGTCCCCCGCCGGCGGGCCGGTCCACGGGCCGGCTGCCACAGCGTTGGCACGGGCATCCGGAAGTGACGACGTCGAACTGGCCACCGGCCGCTTCATTCTGCTCCACGATCCCGATGGCTCTGCCGTGTGGGACGGGGAGTTCCGGATCGTCACCTACATCCGTGCCCAGTTGGAGCCCGAGATGGGCAACGACGAACTCCTGGGCTCCGTTGCGTGGACCTGGCTGGTCGAGGCACTGGACAACCATCAGGCCCCCTACCGCTCCGCCGGCGGCACCGCCACCCGGGTGCTCTCGGAGAGCTTTGGAACGCTGTCCGACCGGCCGAATTCCATCGACATTGAGCTCCGGGCCTCCTGGACCCCGGCCACCCCGGACATCACCTCCCACCTGGAGGCGTGGTCGGACATGGTCTGCACCTTCGCCGGACTGCCGCCGCTGCCCGAGGGCGTAACGCCCCTTCCCCGGCGCCCCCGCGGACACGCATGAGGCGCCTCTTCGGCCACGGTCACGGCCTTAGGCGCCATGTTGTCGGTAAACTGTAGAGACCATGACCCCTCAGAATCCGGAAATCAGCACGGCCGGCGCCCTTCGCAATACGGCCGAGGCTGCTGACACCACAGCCCACATCACCGTGGAAGGCTTTGACAGCCTGGTCCCTGAAGTGATCGACCTCGACGTACCCCGCGACGGCGTGCCGCTGGTCATTGAAACCCAGTCCGGACTCGAACGCTGCGCCGCAGCACTCGCAGCCGGCCACGGCCCTGCGGGCGTGGACGCGGAGCGGGCCTCAGGTTTCCGCTACGGCCAACGCGCCTTCCTGGTCCAGATCCGACGCGAAGGCTCCGGGACCTGGCTGATCGATCCAGAACCCTTCGGGGACCTCGGCATCATCAATGACGCGTTGCGCGGCGTCGAATGGATCCTGCACGCCGCCAGCCAAGACCTCCCCTGCTTGTCCGAACTCGGCATGTGGCCGGACAAGCTCTTCGACACCGAGCTCGCCGCACGCCTGGCCGGGCTGCCCCGGGTGGGCCTCGCCGCCGTCATCGAACAGCTTCTGGGCTTCGGCCTGGCGAAGGAACACTCCGCCGCCGACTGGTCCACCCGCCCCCTGCCGGAACCGTGGCTGCGCTATGCCGCGCTCGACGTCGAGGTCCTCACCGAACTGCGCGAGGAACTGATCGAACTCCTCGTGGCGGACGAAAAGCTGGAATACGCCGAGCAGGAATTTGCCGCCATCCTCGAGGCCGGACAGGCCCCGCCGCGCGTTGACCCGTGGCGCAAGACGTCCGGACTGCACCAGATCCGGGACCGCCGCCAACTGGCCGCAGTCCGGGAGCTGTGGTTGGAACGCGATTCCCTCGCCCAGAAGCGCGACGTCGCCCCCGGCCGGCTGATCCCCGACTCCGCCCTCGTCGCCGCCGCCAAGGCGATGCCCTCCACGGTCCCCCAGCTCCTCGGCACCAAGGGCTTCCACGGCCGCGCCGCCCAACGCGAGGCGCCCCGCTGGCTGCGCTGCATCGGCATAGCTAGGGCACTCGAGGACCTGCCGCCGCTGCACCTGGCCACCAACGCTCCCCCGCCCCCGCGCGTCTGGGCGGACCGGGACCCGGAGGCCGCCGCCAGGCTTGCCACCGCCCGCCCGAAACTCCAGGCCAGGGCCGAGGAGCTGAACCTGCCAGTGGAGAACCTGCTGACTCCGGACTACCTTCGGCGGGTCGCGTGGCGTCCGCCGGCAGAGCTCAGCGAGGAGGGCGTGGCCGAGGAACTGGCGAACCTCGGGGCGCGCCAGTGGCAGATCGAAATTACTGCTCCGCTCATTGCCGAAGCCTTCCTGCACCCCGCACCGCTGCCCGCGAAGGAGCCCAAGGCCGCCGCCGAGGCGCCATCGGGTTCCGCGGTCTAGCAGGTCCTTCCCGGGGCCGCTCCTCTCCTCCTTGCCAGCTATGTTACTGGCGAGTAACATTAGTCATGATGTCGTTCGGATCCCGCCTGCCTGTGGCAAGTCCTGCCGCAGGCCCGGTTCCGGCAACCATGTCTCAATGAGGAGAAGCACGTGAGCCAAGCCCAGAGCACCAGCAGCGCGGGTCCCCGCAGCGCGAGCACCAGCAGCGCGGGTCCCCGCGCCGTGCGCGATGTCGTCTTTGTCGACGGCGTCCGCACCCCCTTCGGCCGCGCGGGCGAAAAAGGCATTTACGCCGGCACCCGCGCCGACGACCTCGTGGTCAAGTGCATCCGCGAACTGATGCGCCGCAACCCCTCCCTCCCCGCGGACCGGATCGACGAGGTCGCGATCGCCGCCACCACCCAGACCGGGGACCAGGGCCTGACCATCGGCCGCACCGCAGCGCTGCTGGCCGGGCTCCCGCGGACCGTGCCCGGCTTCGCGATCGACCGCATGTGCGCCGGAGCCATGACCGCCGTAACCACGACGGCGAGCGGCATCGGCTTCGGCGCCTACGACGTCGTGATTGCCGGCGGCGTGGAACACATGGGCAACCACCCGATGGGCGTCGGCGCAGACCCCAACCCCCGCTTCATGTCCGAACGGATCGTGGACCCCGCCGCCCTCAACATGGGCAACACGGCCGAGAACCTGCACGACCGCTTCCCGGCCATCACCAAGGACCGTACCGACGCCTACGCCGTCGCCTCGCAGGACAAGCTCTCCGCCGCCTACGCCAACGGCCAGATCCAGCCCGACCTCGTACCCGTCGCCACGATGAAGCCGGGCCAGGGCTGGACCGTCAACACCGTGGACGAACCCCCGCGCCCCGGAACCTCACTCGCGGACCTGGCCGCCCTCAAGACCCCGTTCCGCGCCCACGGCCGGGTCACGGCGGGCAACGCCGCGGGCCTGAACGATGGCGCGACGGCCGCCCTGCTGGCCTCCGCCGATGCCGCCGAGGAACTCGGGCTGCCGGTCAGGATGCGCTTGGTCTCCTACGCCTTTGCCGGCGTAGAACCCGAGGTCATGGGCATCGGACCGGTCCCGGCGACCGAAAAGGCCCTCAAGAACGCCGGACTCGGCATCGGGGACATCGGCCTCTTCGAAATCAACGAGGCCTTCGCCGTCCAGGTCCTCAGCTTCCTGGACCACTTCGGGATCGCCGACGACGACCCCCGCGTCAACCGCTACGGCGGCGCGATCGCCGTCGGGCACCCGCTGGCCTCCTCGGGGGTCCGGCTGATGAACCAACTGGCCCGGCAGTTCGAGGAGGACCCTTCGGTCCGCTTCGGCATGACCACAATGTGCATCGGCCTGGGCATGGGCGCCACCGTAATCTGGGAGAACCCGCATCACGCGGACTACGGCACCGAGACGCGCAGCACGGACAAACACGGCACCGAACCATCCGGCACCGACGCCCGCCAGACCACCACCACCGAGACTGGAGCCACAGCATGAGCGCCGCTGATTTCCGCAAGCTTGCCGACCTCTTCCCGAACGAGACTGTCACCCACTCCTATGTCCAGGACATCGAGCTCCCCGCCGCGGGCGGGAAGACAAATCGCGGCAAGAGCCCCGGCACCTTTGCACTGGTCACCCTCGACAACGGCCTGGACCACTCCAAACCCACCACGCTCGGACCCAACACCCTGATCGAGCTCGGCACGGTCCTGGAAGGGCTGAAGGAACGTGCCGCCCGCGGCGAGATTGTCGGCGTCGGCGTCACCGGCAAACCGTACTTCCTCGTGGCCGGCGCCGACCTGTCCACGGTCAAGTCGGTCAGCGGACGGGAGCAGGGCCGGTGGATGGCCCAGCTCGGCCACGACGTCTACGCCACCCTGGCCAACCTGGGTGTGCCGAGCTTCGCGTTCATCAACGGCCTGGCCCTGGGCGGCGGCCTGGAAATCGCGCTGCAGTCCACCTACCGCACTGTCTCCACTGGCGCCGGCGCGCTGGCCCTCCCCGAGGCCTTCATCGGGCTGATCCCGGGCTGGGGCGGGGTCTACATCCTGCCGCGGCTGATCGGGCCGGAGAACGCCCTCAAGGTCATGATCGAAAACCCGCTGACCAACAACCGCACCCTCACCGGGCCGCAGGCCTACGAGCTCGGCATGGCGGACGCCATGTTTGAGCCGGCCGACTTTGTGGAACAGTCCCTCGCGTGGGCCGCGAAGGTCATTGCCGGCGCCGTGGTGCCGGAGCGGGCGAACGCCGTGGACCCGTCCGCCCCGGAGGTCGCGGCACGCTGGGCGGCCGCCGTCGCCAAGGGCCGGGCGTTTGTGGAGGCCAAGACCTCCAACGCCTCACCGGCGCCGGCCAAGGTCCTGGATGTCATGGACGCCAACCGCACCCTGACCCAGGCGCAATCCGCCGAGCTTGAATGCGAGACGCTGGCGGACCTCATGCAGACCGACGAGTTCCGCTCCACCGTCTACGCCTTCCTGGACCTCGTGCAGCGGCGCGCCAAGCGTCCCGCCGGCGCCCCGGACCGCAAGCTCGCCCGCCCGGTGACGAAGATCGGCGTCGTTGGCGCCGGGCTGATGGCGAGCCAGCTGGCCCTGCTTTTCGCCCGCCAGCTCAAGGTTCCGGTGGTGCTGACGGACATTGACCAGGCCCGCGTGGACAAGGGCGTGGGCTACGTCCACGCCGAGGTGGACAAGCTCCTGGCCAAGGGGCGGATCAGCCCCGACGCCGCCAACCGCACCCGCGCGCTGGTCACGGGATCTGTTGCCAAGGAGGCCTTCGCCGACGCCGACTTCGTCATCGAAGCGGTCTTCGAGGAACTCAACGTCAAGAAGCAGGTCTTCAAGGAAGTCGAGGCCCTAGTCTCGGCAGAGTGCATCCTCGCGACCAACACCTCTTCGCTATCCGTCACCGCGATGGCGGAGGACCTGGAGCACCCGGAGCGCCTGGTCGGCTTCCACTTCTTCAACCCGGTGGCCGTGATGCCGCTGCTGGAGATCGTGCGCGCGCCGAAGACCGACGACGCCGTGCTGGCCACCGCGTTCGAGCTCGCCAAGGGACTCAAGAAGTCCGCCGTGCTGGTTAAGGACGCCCCGGCGTTCGTGGTCAACCGCGTCCTGCTGCGCCTCATGGGTGAAGTCACCGCGGCCTTCGACGAAGGAACGCCCGCCGACGTAGCGGATAACGCGCTGCGGCCGATGGGCCTGCCCATGACCCCCTTTATGCTCGGCGCCATGGTGGGCCTGCCCGTGGCCCAGCACGTCCAGGAATCGTTGCACGCGGCGTTCGGGGACCGCTTCAGGGTCTCGAGGAACCTGCAGGCGCTAATCGACAACGGCGTGACCTCCATTTGGGCCACGAAGAACGGGACACCGGTGCCGGGCCCGGACGGCAAGCCATTCGTCCCGGCCGAAACCCTGGCGCTGATGTCCTTCGGCAGCACACCGTCCACCGGCGAGGAGGTCCTCCGCCGGACGCAGGACGCGCTGGCGGAGGAAATCGGGCTGATGCTCGAGGAGGGCGTCGTGGCCGGCCCCGAGGACATCGACCTCTGCATGATCCTCGGCGCGGGCTGGCCGATGTTCCTGGGCGGCATTACCCCGTATCTCGACCGGGTAGGCGCCTCGGAGCGGGTCAACGGAAAGAAATTCCTGGCACCGGGCGTGGCGTCCGCACCGGCTTAAATCCTGCCTGGGCGGCCTGTGCCGGCCTACGCCAACGCAGAACCGCCTCATGGCACCGCGGCGCCGCCGCCCGGACTCCGGTCCGGGGGGCGGCGCCGCTTTCGTTGTTGCCGCGCGTGTCCCAGACCGTGATTGTTCAGGCCCCGCGTGTTAGGGCCGCGCGTCCTTGTGCCGCCGGATATTGAGGCACGGCGGTCACTTTCCGGGCGCCAGCGCCGCCTCGAGTAGCACCCGCTGCAGCCATTCGAGGTAGCGCTGCGGCGTCCAGCCGGCCTGCACCACGAGGTGCTCATGTTGATACGGGGAGGTCAGGAGCCACAGCGTCAAGGCCACCTCCTCCAGCGGAACATCCGATCTCAGTCCG
>JBKPBZ010000341.1:0-19454 GCA_046727115.1 Actinomycetota bacterium
GCTCGTGACGCGACTTTACGAATCTGTTCCCAGACGACGGGCAGTGCGGGCACGTTGGCGTGATGTACGTAGTCTACGCAATCTCTTGACCAGCATGGGATCGTGGGCCAGGGCATCCTCGGTATCGATGAGGGCATTGAGGATCTGGTAGTAGTGCGTGGCGGACAGATCGAACAGCTCCCGGATGGCCTGTTCCTTGGCCCCCGCGTACTTCCACCACTGCCGCTCCAAAGCGAGCATCTGCTGGTCGCGGGCGCTGAGCGGAGACTCCGCGGACACCCCACCCAGGTCTGCGCCGGCAGTGGGGAACCCGGCGGAGTCCTCCGCGAGCACGTGCTCTTGCGCTGTTTCGGCCACGACACACTCCTGGTTGATTCCGAAAAAACTGGCTGGATCCGGTAAAAGTCAATCCCATGCTACGGCCGAATGACAGGGTTGTCATTCGGCCGGGTGCCGGTGCGGGCGGCGCCTGCGGAAGAATGGGGGCTGTGTCCAATTCCGAGCTTCATTCCGAGTCAGATTCCGACGCGCTGTTCGAGCTGGAGCCCGAAGCCGCCAACGGCCTCAGCTTCGCGGACCTGGCGCGCCAGCCGCTGAGCGAACTGGTCGCTCCGGACTGGGCGGAAGCGCTGGCGCCGGTGGAGACGCAGTTGCGCGAGGCGCTCACCTTCCTCGCTGGCGAAGTGGCCGCCGGGCATGGCGTGCTGCCGTCGCCGCCAAATCTGCTGCGGGCCTTCCGCCAGCCGCTGGCCGGTGTCCGCGTGCTGGTGGTGGGCCAGGACCCCTATCCCACGCCGGGGCACGCCGTCGGGCTGTCCTTCGCCGTGGACGGGGCCACCCGGCCGATCCCCCGCAGCCTGGCAAACATCTACAAGGAACTTCAGGCCGATCTCGGCCTCCCGCCGCGCGTCCATGGGGACCTTAGCCGCTGGGCGGAGCAGGGCGTACTGCTGCTGAACAGGGTGCTTAGTGTCCGGGCCGGCGCGGCGGGCTCGCACCGGAACAAGGGCTGGGAGTCCGTCACGGCGACGGCCATCCGGGCTGTCGCGGGCCGCGCGTCCGCCTCCGGTGCGGGCCATGCCCCGCTCGTGGTGATCCTGTGGGGGAAGGATGCCGAGTCGGTGCGGCCGCTGCTGGGGTCCGCTGCGGTGATCGCCAGCGCCCACCCCAGCCCGCTGTCGGCCTCGCGCGGGTTCTTCGGATCCCGGCCCTTTAGCCGGGCCAATGCCCTGTTGCAGGAACAGGGCAACGGGACGGTCGACTGGGAACTGCCGCCGCTGCCGTAACAGGCTTCCGCCCGGAGCTCCCGGCCAGGGTTCTTGGTTAGGCTTAGCTACATGACTTCCGTCCCCGCCGCCACCACCGCCACCCGGAACTCGCGTCCGCAGATCGACCTGACGGTCCTGCGCAGAGAACAGCTCTCCCCGCACATGGTCCGGATCATCGCAGGCGGCCCTGGCTTCGCCGGGTACGTCAATAACGACTATGTGGACCGGTACGTCAAGATCGCCTTTCCGCAGCCCGGCATCGACTACCCGCTACCGCTGGACCTGTGGGCCATCCGGGAAGCGATGCCGCGCGAGCAGTGGCCGCACACACGGACCTACACGGTTCGCTGGGTGGACGCGGCGGCCCAGGAACTGGCCATCGATTTCGTGATCCACGGCGACGAGGGCCTCGCCGGGCCTTGGGCGGCCGCGGCCCAACCCGGCGATCGGATGACCTTTACGGGCCCGGGCGGCGGGTACAACCCGGATCCGGCCGCGGACTGGTACCTGTTTGCCGGGGACGAATCCGCGCTGCCGGCCATCGGCGCGGCGATCGAAACCCTGCCGGAGGATGCCCGCGGCCTGGCCTTGCTCGAGGTGGACAGCGACGCCGACATCCAAGCCCTCGCCGGGCCGGCCGGCGTCGAACTGCGCTGGCTGCTGCGCGGCGGCGTCCCCGCCGGAGAGAGCGAACTGCTGGTCACGGCCGTGCGCGATGCCGAGTGGCCCGAGGGCCGGGTGCAGGTCTTTGCCCACGGCGAGCGGGGCTACATGAAGGGCCTGCGGGAGGTTTTTTACGTGCAGCGCGGGCTGGAGCGGGCCCAGGTTTCCCTGTCGGGCTACTGGGCCAGGGGCCGCGTGGAGGACGATTTCCAGGCGGAGAAGAAGCTGCCGATCGGCAAGATCTAACGGCGCAGGATTTTGCAGGACCCGGGCTGCGGAGTTTCCCCACCCTTGCCACGACGACGCCCGGGCGCGCCGGCGCGGCGGGCTGACACGCCGTCGTACACCCGCAAAGGCGGGGAACCGCGCCCTGGGGAAGCTAGCGGCGGCGGGCCCTGCGCCGCTCGTTGCTGGCCAGGCTCCGCGTCAGGGGTCGGGCCAGGGTGTCACCGAGCACGATGCCGGCAGCGACACCCAGCACGATCGCGCCGGCGTTGAGCATCCCGCCGGCGCCCATGAGAATCTCCGTTTCCTCGATGGTCAATACATACATGGACCGGAATATAGTGAGCCCCGGGAGCAGGATCAGGGCTGCGGGGACGGCCACGACCAGCTGGGGAGCCCCCATCCGGAGGGCCACCACGCGGGCCAGCAGGCCGATCACCACAGCCGCGAGGGCCGGGGCGAAGCGGGACCCGATGCCCAGGGCGTCACCCCCGATCAGGACCAGATAACCCACCACGCCGATTGCCGCCGTCGGCAGCAGCAGCTTCCAGCTGGTCTGTTCGGTGATGCCGATCATCAGCACCGCGATGGCGATCAAAACGATGAGCACCCACAAGTCATACTTGGGCGGGAATGTCTTGGTCACATCTATGGGATCCATGCCGGTCATGTCCCCCACGACAAACCCGACGGCGATGCCGGCCACCAGCGCCCCGAAAGTCAGCATGGTGGAGAGGAACCGGCCGGCGGCTGTGACCGGAAAGCCGTTGATCGCATCCTGCACCGAGGACACGAGGCGTCCTGTCGGCAGGAGCAGCAGGATCCCGCCGACCACCACGATCTCGGGGGCAATCTGTATGCCCAGCGGGGTGCCGAAGCGCCACAACAGCAGGGCGACGATGGTCACCAGGAACGAACACGAGGCCGTGATGAAGAAGTCCGGCGTACGCCAGCGGCCCAGCTGGCGGGCCAGCAGGCTGACCAGGAGGTTGGAGAGGAACGCGACTATCGAGGCGCCCGGCCCGCCGCCCAGGACGCCGACGAAGACGGCTGAGAACACGCCGAAGGCCACGGTGACCATCCACCGCGGGAACGGCTTGGGGCTGCGGGTGATGTCATCGAGCCGGCGCGCGGCTTCCTCGCGGCCGACGCCGCCTGCCACGATGTCCGTGACCAGCTGGTGCACCTGCGAGAGGCCGGCGTAGTTGTTGGTCCAGGACCGGACAACGCGCAGCAGTGAGATGGGCGTCTGGTCCTTCGGGGCATAGTTGATGGCCACCGACTGGTTGGTGATGTCCACCTCGATGTTCTTGAGCCCCAGGGCGGCGGTGATCGCGATGATGCTGGTCTCAACCTCGAGGGCGCCTGCCCCGTACCGGAACATGGATTCGGCAAGTTTCAGGGCGAAGTCGATGGTCTTGCGGGCCGCGGCGTCCACCCCACCGACCTGGATCATCGGGTTGGCGTAGGGGCTGCCGGCGAGCCGGTCCACGATGGACATCGGTGCCGTCGGCGGGTTTTCGCCCTGGACCAGGCGGCGCAGCATCCGCTTGGCCGCGGCGTTCTGGCGCACCTGCGTGGCCGACATCGGCTGCGTGCGGGGCAGGCCGTCCGTGGGCGGCCTGCGGTGGCCGTCGATGCCGTTGTTCATTCCGGCCTCCTCACTGTCCTTGACTGTCCTCGCCTGTCCTTGCCTGTCTTGCATTTCCGTGCCTGTCCTGCTTGACAGGTCAGTAGAACTGTTGGCCCGTGCGCCGGGTGTAGATCTGGCGTGCCACGCGCTCCCCAGCCGTCATCCAGGCCTTGTACTTCAGCGGGCTCAGGACCTGGTCATAGCAGCCGACGAAGTCGGTCACGGTCTTGCTGAAGCTGGTCTTGAACAGGCCCAGCCCATGGAACGGGTTCGATGTGTCCTTGAGCTTGTCGCTCGGCGGGGTGCCGCAGAAGTCGTATTCGGTGCAGCCGAGTTCCTTGACCTGGTTGATCGCAGTCCACTGCACGAGGTGCGAGTCGCCGTACTGGCCGCGCTTCTGCAGGGAGCCGCCGTCCTTGTACGTTCCCTTGCGGCCGTAGTTGATCACGAACGCGCCAACCGAGGGCACGCCGTTTTCGTAGACGAACAGCAGCCTGCCCTGGTCACGGGTCAGGAAGTTGGTCCAGAACTGGCGGTAGTACTCGTACTCGCGCACCCGGACCTGGGATTTGGCTTCCACCGTGTTGGTCATCAGGGCATACATGGCCCGGAAGTTCTCTTCCGTGGGTTCGACGTTGTGGACCTCCACACCCTCACGGATGGCCCGGCGCACGGCGTTACGGCCCCGGGAATGGAGATTGCGCAGCAGCTGGTTTTCCTCGGGCGCAATATCGAGCAGCGCCGTGGAGTCGTTGGGCTGCAGGTTGTGGGTCTTGACCAGGCCCGCCCCTTCGAGGACCCGCACGGCGTCGTCCGACAGGACGATGTCCGGCTCGATCTTGATCGCGAAGACGCCCAGCTTGGCCCTTTTGACGAAGTCCGCGTTTGCCGCGGTGATCCCCGGGATGTCCTCGACCGACGCCACATCGGGTCCCTTGATCAGGTACCAGAGCTTGCCGAGAAGCGGAAACGACTTCTCTAGGACCAGGTTGTAGCTGGTGTAATCGGCCGTCTCGTAGACAAGGTGCAGGGGCTTCCAGCCAAAGTGCTGCTTGACCTCGGCGAAGGCTTCCGACTGCAGGAGATTGCCGCCATTGGGGTTCGCCGTGACGAGGGCATCCCAGTTGGCAATCTCCTCGGCGGAGGCAAAGCGGGCAGTGAATTCACGCAAGGGTGCGGTATCCAATCATTGCGGTACGAGCTACGGCGGCAGGCAGACATGCAGCCCCAAGTCTATCGGTCCGCACCCTGCCACCGGTCCGGCCCGGACCGTTACGCTGGTCTCATGCAGGCTCAGCAACAACCGCTGGAAGGCCGTCGCGGGGCACCCCGCGGCCGCTCGCGGGGCGCCGGCGGCGCCCAGGTGATCGCGCTGCTGCTGTTCCTCGGCGCGTCGGCCCTGGTTGCGGGCCTCGGCGGCCTGGCCACGGCCAAGCACGTCAACGGCTGGTACGCCACGGCCGACACGGCCCCCTGGTCCCCGCCCAACTGGGTGTTCGGGCCGGTCTGGACTTTCCTGTACGCCGCCATGGCAGTCGCGGCGTGGCTGGTCTGGCGCAGCCACGCCGAAGGCTCCAGGGCGGCCCTGACGGCCTATGGCGTGCAGCTGGTGCTGAACCTGCTCTGGACCCCGGTCTTCTTCGCCCTGTATCCGGTGCTTGGGACGGCGGCGCTGTGGATCGCGTTCGGCATCATCGTGGCGCTGGCAGTCGCCGTGGCGGTGACGGTGGTGCTCTTCGGCCCCATCAGCCGGACGGCAGGATTGCTGATGCTGCCCTACCTGTCCTGGGTCGTGTTCGCATCCTCGCTAAACCTGTGGGCGGCGTTGCACAACTAAAGGACCTGCGGGCCAGCCTCAATCAGCGCCCTAGCACTCCACGACGTTGACGGCGAGGCCGCCCATTGCGGTTTCCTTGTACTTGGAGCTCATGTCCTTGCCGGTTTCCCGCATGGTCACGATGACCTCGTCCAGGGAGACCCGGTGGGTGCCGTCGCCCCACAGGGCCATCTTGGCGGCGTTGATCGCCTTCGCGGCGGCGATTGCGTTGCGTTCGATGCACGGGACCTGGACGAGCCCGCCGATCGGATCGCAGGTCAGGCCCAGGTTGTGCTCCATCGCGATTTCCGCGGCGTTCTCGACCTGCGCCGGGGTGCCGCCCATGACTTCGGCCAGGCCGGCGGCCGCCATCGAGGACGCCGAGCCGACCTCGCCCTGGCAGCCGACTTCGGCGCCGGAGATCGAGGCCTGCTCCTTGTAGAGCACCCCGATGGCGCCGGCGGTCAGCAGGAACTTGACCACGACGTCGTCGCGGTCGGCCTGGGTTGCCTTGTCCATGCCGGGGGCGAAGTGCAGGGCGTAGTAGAGCACGGCCGGGATGATGCCCGCGGCGCCGTTGGTGGGCGCGGTGACCACGCGGCCGCCGGAGGCGTTTTCCTCATTCACGGCCAGGGCGATCAGGTTGACCCATTCCTGCCAGTACTTCGGGTCCCGATAGTCGGGGTCCTGGCCGCGAGTTTCCTTCATGAGCCGCTCGTGCCAGTCGGGGGCGCGGCGCCGGACCTTGAGCCCGCCGGGCAGCAGGCCCTCGCGCTTGAGGCTGACCGCGACGCAGCCTTCCATCACCGAGTAGATGTGCAGCAGGCCTTCGCGGATCTCGGCCTCGGTGCGGGAGGCTCGCTCGTTGACCAGCATGATCTCGCCGATCGAGAGGCCCTTGGACTGGCAGCGGCCCAGGAGTTCGGCGGCCGTGCGGAAGGGCAGGGGAAGTTCCTTTTTCGACTCGTCGAGTTCCTTCAGTGCCGCGTCCTCCTCGCCGTCGCGGACAATGAAGCCGCCGCCGACGGAGAAGAACGTGGCCTGGTGCAGGGTTTCGCCCGCGGCGTCGGAGACCGTGAACGTCATTCCGTTGGTGTGCCGGGGCAGGATGGTCAGCGGCCGCAGGACCATGTCCTTCACGCCGTAGGGCAGGGCGACGGATCCGGCCAGCTGCAGGGTGCCGGTCTCGGCGATCGTGGCCAGCCGGTCCTCCACTTCCTCCGGCAGGATCTGCTCGGGGTGGAAGCCCTCAAGCCCGAGCAGGATGGCCGTCATGGTGCCGTGGCCGTGGCCCGTGGCAGCGAGGGAGCCGTAGAGGTCCACCCGCAGCGACGCCACCTCTGCCAGCTTGCCGAGGGACTTGAGTTCCTCGGCGAAGACGGCGGCGGCCCGCATGGGCCCCACGGTGTGCGAGCTGGACGGCCCTATTCCGATGGAAAAGAGGTCGAAGACTCCAACAGCCATTGTCGGTTCCTAACTAGGTCTTGCTGTGGCCCGGCAGAGGGTCTTGCCGGAAGGCGGTCCGGCCGCCGGTAGGCGGCAGTCCCGCCGATGCACGACGCCGGGCGGCGGCTTGTCGCCGCGGCCCGCCCGGTGTCGTGTCTTACTTCAGTCATACGTCCCTTAGGCGAGGTTATCAACCGAGGGGTAGAGCGGGTGGGCGGCGGCGAGGGCCTCCACCCTGGCGCGCAGGCCGGACAGGTCCGCGCCGGCGTCGGCGGTCAAAGCCTCGGCGATGATGTCCGCAACCTCGGCGAAGGCTGCCTGGCCGAAGCCGCGGGTAGCCAGCGCCGGGGTGCCGATGCGCAGCCCGGAGGTGACCATCGGCGGACGGGGATCGAACGGCACGGCGTTGCGGTTGACCGTGATGTCGATTTCCGCGAGGCGGTCCTCGGCTTCCTGCCCGTTGAGCTCGCAGTCGCGCAGGTCCACCAGGACCAGGTGCACATCGGTGCCGCCGGAGATCACGTTGATCCCCTTCGCGGTCACGTCCGGCTGGACCAGACGTTCGGCGAGGATCCTGGCACCGGCCAGGACACGCTCCTGGCGCTCCTTGAACTCCGGGGACGCGGCGATCTTGAACGCCACGGCCTTGCCGGCGATCACGTGTTCCAGCGGGCCGCCCTGCTGTCCGGGGAACACGGCCGAGTTGATCTTCTTGGCAATGTCGGCGTCGTTGGAAAGGATGATGCCGCCGCGCGGACCGGCGAGGGTCTTGTGCGTCGTGGAGGTGGTGACGTGGGCGTGCGGGACCGGGCTCGGGTGCAGGCCAGCCGCCACCAGTCCGGCGAAGTGGGCCATGTCCACCATCAGGTAGGCGCCCACGGAATCGGCGATCCGGCGGAACTCGGCGAAGTCCAGCTGCCGGGCGTACGCGGACCAGCCGGCAACGATCAGGGCCGGCTTGTGCTCCTGGGCCAGACGCTCCACCTCGGCCATGTCGATCCGGTGGTCCTCCTCGCGGACCTGGTACGGGATGACGTTGTAGAGCCGGCCGGAGAAGTTAATCTTCATTCCGTGCGTCAGGTGCCCGCCGTGCGCCAGGTTCAGGCCCATGATGGTGTCGCCCGGACGGATCAGGGCATGCATGACCGAGGCGTTCGCCTGCGCGCCCGAGTGCGGCTGCACGTTGGCGTACTCGGCGCCGAACAGGGCCTTGACCCGGTCAATAGCAAGCTGTTCGATCACGTCAACGTGCTCGCAGCCGCCGTAGTAGCGCTTGCCCGGGTAGCCCTCGGCGTACTTGTTGGTCAGCACCGAACCCTGCGCCTGCATGACCGCCTTGGCGGTGTGGTTCTCCGAGGCGATCATCTCCAGGCCATTGCGCTGGCGGGTGAGTTCGGCGTCGATCTTCGCCGCGATCTCCGGATCCAGGGCGGAGAGGTCCGCGTCCAGGCTCTGGGAGACTACCTGCTCAAACGCGACGGTGTTGGTGCCCGCGGCCGCGGTTGCGGCGCTCACAGTTCGCCGCCGTTCTTGGACGCGTAGTCCTCTGCCGAGAGCAGTGGGCCGTCCGAGTCGGCGGCGACTTTGAACAGCCAGCCGGCGCCGTAGGGATCGCTGTTGATCAGCGCGGGGTCATCGACGACGGCGGGGTTGATTTCGGTGACCTCGCCGGTGACGGGGGCGTAGAGGTCCGAGACGGACTTGGTCGATTCGACCTCGCCGCAGGTCTCCCCCGCGGTCACCGCGGAGCCCACCTCGGGCAGGTCCACGTAGACGATGTCGCCGAGGGCGTCCGTGGCCACGGCGGAGATGCCGATGGACACGACGTTCCCGGCCTCCCGCGCAACCCACTCGTGCTCGTCGGAGTACTGCAGTTCAGGGGCAACTTTTGCCATGTGTTTTTCCTTTACGTTTGAAAAGTCGTGGGGCCGCAACAATTGTGGCTGAGTTACGTGGCGACCGTGTCCGGGTTGGGTGGCGGATGAGCGAATTCCTACGCGTGCTCGGTCGCGTAAGCGCCCGCTGGGCGGACGCGACGCTCCCTTAGACGCACGCTTCCGGAATCCCCTCACCCGCCGCTATTCAGTTCAGTTCTGGAGGCCAACAGTTTTCGAAAGACACCAGTTCCGGAAGAAACTGCGGCCGTTCGTATTCTTTGAGAGCCGGGCAACCTCGTGGCTTTCAGGGTGTCATCAAGCTCAACCCCCAATGATCGAGCTTGGGACAAACCAGAGCCCCGGTAGGCGGTATATCCCCAGCACCTTGGCGTTCGAAGGCGCCCCCAAATGACGCTTGGTACGGGGGCGCGTTGCACCCAAGGTGAGCAGGGCCCCTTCGGGCCCGACATCCGGCAGCATGCGTCTAAGGGAGCGTCACGTCCGCCCAGCGGGCGTCTTCGCGACCGAGCATGCAGAGGATGTCGGGTCCGACGGGCTAACGCAACCATAGTCACGCAGCCCCCGGGACAGCTTCGGCTACTTTTGGCGCTTGTAGAAAGGCAGTGCGACCACTTCGAAGGGCTCGGCCTTGCCCCGGAGGTCGATGTCCAGGGCGGTGCCGGGCTCGGTGAGCTCGACGTCGACGTAGGCCATCGCGACCGGGTAGCCGAGGCTCGGGCTGGGCTGGCCCGAGGTGACTTCGCCGACCACGTTCCCGTCCTTGAGGACCGGGTAGTGGCCGCGGCCGGCCCGGCGTCCGAGGCCCTTGAGCCCGACGAGCTTGCGGCCCGTCGTGGCGCCGGCGCCGGCTTCCTTCTTGGCGGCCAGGGCAGCCTTGCCGATGAAGTCGCCTTCCTTGGACAGCGCGACGACGGGGCCCAGGCCGGCGGCGAACGGATCGCCCTCGAGGGAGAGCTCGTTGCCGTAGAGCGGCATGCCGGCCTCGAGGCGGAGCGAATCGCGGGATGCGAGCCCGGCGGGGGTCAGCTCGCCGTCTTCGGCGATGGCGACAAGCGCCTGCCAGAGTGCGGCGGCGTCGTCGTTGGCGACGAAGATCTCGAAGCCGTCTTCACCCGTGTAGCCGGTGCGGGCCAGCAGGAGGTCCTGGCTGGCGCCGCCGAACATGAAGGGGACGTCCACGGCGGCGTAGTACTTCAGGCCGGTCACGAGGTCGTGCTGCGCGGCGGGAACCAGGCGCAGCAGGATCTCCTGGGCCTTGGGACCCTGGACCGCGATCAGCGAGGTCTCGGCGGAGGCGTCCCGGACCGTGACGTCAAACCCGCCTTCTTGGGCAGAACCAGCGCGCTCAGCCATGGCAGCTGCGACCACCTTGGCGTTGCCCGCGTTGGGGACCACCAGGAACTTCTGTTCGCCGCGGCGGTATGTGATGAGGTCGTCGATGATGCCGCCGTCCTCGTTGCAGATCAGCGAGTACTTGGCCTTGCCAACGGCCATCGCGGAGATCTTGCCCACGAGGGCGTAGTCCAGGAACGCTGCGGCGTCCGGGCCGGTGACCCAGACTTCGCCCATGTGGGAGAGGTCGAACAGGCCCGCGGACTTGCGGACGGCGTGGTGCTCGGCGAGTTCGGAGCTGTATTTCAGCGGCATCTGCCAGCCGCCGAAGTCCGTGAAGGATGCGCCGAGCTTCTTGTGCTCTTCGTAAAGTGCCGTGTAATTCTCAGTCATCGTTGGCTGTCCCTTAGTTGGCGGAGTCGTCGGAGTGGTCCTCGAAGGCTTCGAGGGGTGGGCACGAGCAGATCAGGTTCCGGTCCCCGGCCGCGCCGTCGATCCGGCCGACCGGCGGGAAGTACTTGTCCTGCCTGAGCGTGTGGACCGGGAAGACGGCCTGCTCACGCGGGTACTCGCGGGTCCAGTCCGTGCTGATGACGGCAGCGGCGGTGTGCGGGGCGTTGCGCAGCGGGCTGTGCTCCACCGTGAAGTCGCCGTGGGCAACCTGGTCGATCTCGGCGCGGATGGCGACCATGGCCGTGATGAAACGGTCAATCTCACCCAGGTCCTCGGACTCGGTGGGCTCCACCATCAGGGTGCCGGCCACGGGGAACGCGAGGGTGGGGGCGTGGAAGCCGTAGTCGATCAGGCGCTTGGCCACGTCCTCGGCGGTCACGCCGGTCTTGGCCGTGAGTTCGCGCAGGTCCAGGATGCACTCGTGGGCCACGAGGCCGCCTTCGCCGGTGTAGAGCACCGGGAAGGAGTCGTTCAGGCGTGCCGCGATGTAGTTCGCCGCGAGCAGCGCCGACTTGGTGGCCTCGGTGAGGCCTCGGCCGCCCATGAGCTTCACGTAGGCCCAGGAGATCGGCAGGACGCCGGCGGAGCCGTAGCGGGAGGCGGAGATCGGGGTGCCGTCGGCGCCGTTGGCCGGGTCCGCAGCGTTCCCCGGCATGAACGGTGCCAGGTGGGCCTTGGCCGCGACCGGGCCAACGCCCGGTCCGCCGCCACCGTGCGGGATGCAGAAGGTCTTGTGCAGGTTCAGGTGCGAAACGTCGCCGCCGAACATGCCCGGCTGGGCCAGCCCGACGAGGGCGTTGAGGTTGGCGCCGTCGATGTAGACCTGGCCGCCGGCGGCGTGGATCGCGTCGCAGACCTCGCGGACGTCGGCGTCGTACACCCCGTGCGTGGACGGGTAGGTGATCATGATGCAGGACAGCGCGTCCTTGTTGGCCTCGATCTTGGCAGACAGGTCCGCGTGGTCGATGGTGCCGTCGGAGGCGGTGGCCACGACGACGACCTTCATGCCGGCGAGCACGGCCGAGGCCGCGTTGGTGCCGTGCGCGGAGGCCGGGATGAGGCAGACGTTGCGCTGGGCGTCACCGCGGGAGAGGTGGTAGCCGCGGATGGCCAGGAGGCCGGCGAGCTCGCCCTGGGAACCGGCGTTGGGCTGGATGGAGACCTGGTCGTAGCCGGTGATCTCGGTCAGCTGGGCTTCGAGGTCCTCGATCAGTTCGCGCCAGCCGGCGGTCTGGGATTCCGGGGCGAAGGGGTGGATGGAGGCGAACTCCGGCCAGGAGATGGCTTCCATCTCGGCCGTGGCGTTCAGCTTCATGGTGCAAGAACCCAGCGGGATCATGGTCCGGTCCAGGGCGAGGTCACGGTCCGAGAGGCGCCGGATGTAGCGCAGCAGCTGGGTTTCGGAACGGTGCGTGTTGAACACCGGGTGCTGCAGGTAGTCGGTGGTGCGCTCGACGGCGGGGTCCAGGCCGAAACCTTCAGTCGTGTCAGTCACGGAAGCGCCGAACGCGGCGATGACGTCGGCGACGATTTCCACGGTCGTGGCCTCATCGGCGGAGATGCCGACGGTGTCGGCGTCGATGGCGCGCAGGTTGACGCCCTTGGCGTCGGCGGCCGCGATGATCTCCGCGGCCCGGCCCGGCACGGAGACCGTGATGGTGTCGAAGAAGGAGGTGTGCAGCACGTGCAGGCCGGCGGCCTTCAGGGCGGCGGCGATGGTCTTGGCGTGGACGTGGACGGTCTCGGCGATTGCCTTCAGCCCGTCCGGGCCGTGGTAGACGGCGTAGAAGGAAGCCACGATGGCCAGCAGGGCCTGGGCGGTGCAGATGTTGGATGTGGCCTTCTCGCGGCGGATGTGCTGCTCGCGGGTCTGCAGGGCCAGTCGGTAGGCGGGGACGCCGGCGTTGTCTTTGGAGACACCCACGAGGCGGCCGGGCATGGAGCGCTCAAGCCCCTTCTGCACGGCCATGTAGGCGGCGTGCGGGCCGCCGAAGAACAGCGGCACGCCGAAGCGCTGGGCGGAGCCGACGGCGATGTCCGCGCCCTGCTCGCCCGGAGACGTGATGAGCGTCAGGGAAAGGAGGTCGGCGGCGACCGTGACGAGGGCGCCCCGTTCCTTGGCATCGGCGATCACGGCGGTGTGGTCAAACACGCGGCCGGAGACACCTGGCTGCTGCAGGACGACGCCGTTGATGACGCCCTCGGGCAGCCCCTTGGAGAGGTCGGCGACCTCCACCTCGAAACCGAGGGCTTCGGCGCGGCCCTTGACGATGGCGATGGTCTGCGGGAGGCAGTCGGCGTCGAGGACGGTCTTGCCGTCGTGGGCCGCCTTGTTCTTGTTGGCGCGGCGCATCATGAGTACGGCCTCGGCGACAGCGGTGGCTTCATCTAGCAGCGAGGCGTTGGCGATCGGCAGGCCGACGAGGTCCTGGACCATCGTCTGGAAGTTCAGCAGGGCCTCGAGCCGGCCCTGGGAGATCTCCGGCTGGTATGGCGTGTACGCGGTGTACCAGGCCGGAGCTTCGAGGATGTTGCGGCGGATCACCGGCGGGGTGAGCGTGTCGTAGTAGCCCTGCCCGATCATCTGCACGGCGGTCTTGTTCTTCGCGGCCAGCTTGCGCAGCTCGGCGAGCACTTCAACTTCGCTGAGGGCGGCGGCGAGCGCGAGGTCGGAGTCCTGCCGGATGTCCTTCGGAACGGCGGTGTCCACCAGGGCGTCGACGGTGTCGTAGCCGACGGCCTTCAGCATGGCGTCGACGTCGGCCTGGCGGCGCGCGCCGATGTGCCGGTCAACGAAGGACGTGGAGGCTGGGGTAACAGTCACAAGGAACTCCATAACTCAGGCGGCGCAGGGTACGCCACATTGATTCGGGTTCCTCCCCGCTCTGTATTGGACCTGAGAGTTTCCGCGCAGCCTACATTTCAGGGCTCCGCTTGCACCGTCGGTGAGCACGGCATGTCCGGGACACGCCTGCTACTTTCCAGAGATGCCTTGCCGCGGCGGTACATGGGCCTGAGAGATTCCTGGGGAGGATTTGCTCCTACGGCGCCTGCTTGTACCTACTTGCAGGACTCTCCCGCCGCAGATCAAAGGCGTATTCAATTGGGGGTGACAACAGTCACAGCTCTCATTGTCCTATGCCGGGCGCGCGTCCGCAAACTCCCGGCGACCGGCGCACCCACGTTACGGGCGGCCAGCCGCCCAGGTGAGTCCGCGAACGCGAACGCGAATTCGCCGGACAGCGCCGACGTCGCCGGAATCTTCCGGCGAAGCCGCACGCTTCCGGCGACTTCGGCGGGAGTGGGCCGGAGTGGGCGGCGGTGGGCCTC
This sequence comes from Actinomycetota bacterium, assembly GCA_046727115.1. GTDB lineage: Bacteria > Actinomycetota > Actinomycetes > Actinomycetales > Micrococcaceae > Arthrobacter. The sequence goes on from JBKPBZ010000341.1 coordinate 14,065, forward strand.
TGCGTCAGCGGCGCAGCCGCTCGACGGCGGCGAGGAGGCTCTCGACCTCCGCCTCGACCTCCGGAAGCGGCCCGCCGGGGCCCCGGCCCAGCATGGCGCTGAAGTACAGCCCGTCCCCCATGTACAGGACGGCCTTCGCCATGGCGGGTCCGACGTCGGTCGCCAGCAGTTCCAGCCAGCTCGCCTGGGCGGCGGCGAAGCGGCGGAGGGTCTCCCCGTGTGCCACCTCGGCGAGCCTCGTCGCGGCCACGAAGACCCGGTCCATGGGCGTGTCCGCCCACACCGAGGACTTGATGAAGTACGACGCCGCCCCTTCGGGGGCCGCTGCCATGGCGGCAACATCGGCAGCCAGATGCCGGTCCAGCCGTTCCAGCAGGACCGCGATCATCGCCTCCTTGGTCGGGAAGTGGTAGAGCAGGCCACCCTTGGAGACACCGGCCCGGCGCGCGACGGCGTCCAGCGTCGCGGCGCGTTCACCGACCTCGATGAGCAGTGCTTCGAAAGCATCGAGGACGGCCTCGCGGGCGACAGGTTTCCTGGGCATGCCTCCCATCATGCCTGTCCGGCCGCGCATTTCTTAACTGTACCGTCCAGACGGTATAGTTACGTCTTATGAGCATTCCATCGATCACCGCCACCAGCACCCCGGCGGCAACCGCTCCCCGCGCCCCGTGGCGCGACTGGGTGGCCCTGGCCCTGCTGATGTTCCCCGTGCTGCTCGTGGCCGTGGACAACACCGCCCTGACGTTCGCCCTGCCGGCCATCGCCACCAGCCTGGACGCCTCCGGCGTCGAGCTGCTCTGGATCGTCGACGCCTATCCGCTGGTCCTGGCCGGACTGCTGGTCGCGATGGGCTCCCTGGGCGACAGGATCGGACGGCGCCGTCTGCTCTTCGTGGGCAGCGCAGGTTTTGCCGCCGTGTCGGCCGCGACGGCGTTCGCACCGAGCGCCGAATGGCTGGTCGCCGGCCGTGCCGGGCTGGGCCTGTTCGGTGCCATGCTCATGCCGTCCACGCTTTCCCTGATCCGCAACATTTTTCCGGAGCCCAACCGGCGCAGGCTGGCTGTGGCGATCTGGGCCGCGGGCTTCTCGGGCGGCGCCGCCCTCGGCCCGATTGCCGGCGGCTGGCTGGTGGAACACTTCTGGTGGGGCGCCGTCCTGCTGGTCGCGGTGCCGATCATCCTGCCCCTGCTGCTGCTCGGTCCGGCGCTGATACCGGAATCCCGCGACCCGAAGCCGGGCCGCGTGGACGTGCCCAGCATTGTGCTGTCCCTGCTGGTCATGGTGCCCGTTGTCTACGGGATCAAGACTCTGGCCACCCATGGTCCTGCACCAGAGGCGTTCGCGAGCATCGGAGCCGGCCTGTTCATGGGCTATGTGTTCATCCGGCGGCAGCGCGCACTTGCCCGCGGGGTGGGAACGGGGCCGATGCTCGATGTCAGCCTCTTCGGCAACCCGGTCTTCAGTACGGCCATCATTGCCAACGTCCTGGCGCTGTTCTCCTACAACGGCTTCATTCTGTTCCTGGCCCAGCACCTGCAGCTGCTGGAGGGCCAGTCCCCCTCTGCCTCCGGGGTGGCCATGGTCCCGGCCCTCATCGCCACGGTTGTTGCGGGGTTGCTCGTGGTGCCGCTGGTGCGCAAGGTACGGCCCGGCTTTGTTGTGGCCGGCGGGCTGCTGCTGAGCGCGGCGGGCTATTTCCTGGTGGCATTCGGAGACCACAGCCACGGCCCGTCTCTGCTTCTCGCCGCGCTGATGGTTCTCTGCCTGGGCGTGGGGGCTGCGGAGACGATCTCCAATGACCTGATCCTGGGTGCGGCACCTGCCGACAAGTCGGGGGCCGCCGCGGCCATCTCCGAGACCGGTTACGAAGTGGGGTCCCTGCTGGGCACGGCGATCCTCGGCTCGATCCTGACGGCCTCCTACCAGGGCAACCTCCGACTCCCGGCGGGTGTGGCCGAGCTCGCCCCGGCCGCGGCCACCAGCCAGGCCGGTGAGACCCTCGCCGGCGCGGTGGAGCTCGCCCGGATGCTTCCGGCTCCCCTGGCGGAGGCAGTGACGGCGGCCGCGCGCACGGCCTTCGACTCTGGCGTCCACGTCACGGCGTCAATCGCGCTGGTCCTGATGACCGGGGCCTGCGTCCTCGCCGCCGTTGTCCTGCGGACGGTGCCTAAGGCCAAATAGCTCAAACAAAAGCGTCCGGTGCCGGAGAATCCCGGCACCGGACGCTGCTTTTTTAGGGCAGTGCGAGCCGGTCCCTACTTGTTGTCCGGAGTGGTCACGCTGGCGTTTGCCCGCATGGTCTCGGCATTCACCATCCAGGCATACTGCTCAAGCTTGGCGATGAACGCGTGCAGGAGGTCGGCCGTGGTGGGGTCTTCCTCATCAACTTCATCGTGCACTTTGCGCATCGTGCCGACGGCCGCCTCGAGGGCCGCGACAATCCGCTCGATGGCGTCCTTCGTGTTGATCAGGCCGGCGGGGAACTGGGCGAGTGCCGTGGACTTGGCAACCGTGGAACTGCGGCCGTCCGGCAGGGCATGGAGGGCGCGCATGCGCTCGGCGAGGTCGTCCGCGAATTCCCGGGCGGCGGCGACGATCTCGTCCAGCTGGAGGTGAAGGTCCCGGAAGTTGGTCCCAACGATGTTCCAGTGCGCCTGCTTGCCTTGAACGTGGAGTTCGATCAGGTCCACTAGGACCGCCTGCAGGTTGGCCGTCAGTGTAGGTGTTGCTTTCATGCATCCTCCTCGATAGAACCGGTACCTTGCGGGCCGCGGGTGCCATTTGCCGGCACCCCGGCCGATGCTTCCGACGCTACCGCAGGGCAGCGACGGGCCGCGACGGTTCGGGGAGGAATTTCTCGGTCAGCTTACTAAGTCCGCTTACTAATCGATCCGGGGATGCTTAGACTGCCTCGTTGAGGGCCGGACCGCGAGAGAACACGGCGCGTGTGATGCCGCCAGAGGTGGACTGGGAGAGCTGCGTGAGGTAGTCGTTGCGGCGCCTAGGGGTGATCCTGGACTGAGGTTCGAACGGCTGCCCGGGGTCGTCGGCGTAGTGTGCGGTCAGTCCGTCGCGCATGAGCCGGATGGCCTCCGAACGCTGCTGGGACACGGCCGCGTGCGTGGAGCCCAGTTCCGCGGCCAGGTCTTTGACCGTCCGGTCGCCGAAGTAGATCTCTTCCACGACGTAGCGCATCCGTTCCGGGAGGGATTTCACGGCCGCCCGCAGGTACTGGAGCCGTTCGTCCGCGAGCACGGAGTGTTCCGGTGTGAGGGTTTCGGCGGCGAGGGTATCCACCACGGCCTCATCGAGGGGTGTCAGTGTGCGTGAGGCATCCGCGAGCGCGGCCTCCACAACGCTTTGCTGGACGCCCAGGGCGGAGGCGATCTCCTCCACTGTGGGGGTGCGGCCCAGGGCGGACGCCAGGGTTTCCTGCACCGACATGGTTTCCTTGATCCGCCGGCGGGCGGATCGGGTGGCCCAGTCGCTGGCACGCATCTCGTCCGCGAAGGCGCCAAGGATACGCCGGCGCGCGAACGCGCCGAAGGGCACCCCGAGGTCCGGGTCGAACGAATCGGCCGATGTTATCAGGGCAATGGCACCGGCCGAGGCCAAGTCATCGCGAGAAAGGTGTGACGCCTTCGAGCACAAATCTGAAACGAGATACCCCACCAGCGGAAGGTGCTGCGTGACCATCTCGTTGCGTTCCACGCGATTCAATACTGTGTCCCCCCATGAGACCGGATCCGAAGGGTCCTCGGACCCCTTAAAACGCCGAGAGCCGCACCCAAACCGACCGGTGCTCCCCCCATTGGAGTCAGCGTTCGCAAGTAGGGCGCAGCACCCATGGAGGAAACCTATCACCTGATCCAATATCTGCGTGTACCCTCAGGGAAAAGCTTGGCAAAAAATGCGGTGACCGCCCCAAAGCTGTGATTCACGGGGCGGAAAGAGAATGGGGCCAATGAGCGCAAGCGATCTCTCCGCGGCACTGTGGCAGGAGCGGCGGCACTTGGAGCTGCTCCTCTTCAGGCTGGAAACGCAGCGTCTGCACGTCGTGGCCGGGAATCTGGAATGGCTGAACTTCATGGCCTCCGAGATTGAAACCGTGCTGGACCGCCTGCGTTTCGAAGCCCTGGCCCGGAGCGTTGAATCTGCCGCCGTGGCGGCCCAGTGGGGCCTGCCTGCGCAGACCACGCTCATCGAACTGATTGCGGCCGCGCCCGCCGGGCCCTGGTCCGAGGTCCTGCGCGAGCATCTGGAGGCCCTGCACGCCCTCCTGGCCCGGCTTCGCGAGGCTGCCAGTGTGAACGAAGAGGCACTGCGGACCCTCCCGCTGCCGGAAGGCCCCGGTCCGGTGGGGACGGCAGGGCTGCTGGATCAGCTAACCACGGGCGGAAACCTGGAGAGGTCCCTGGCAGTGGTCCGCCGTTCAGCCCAGCCGCTCCTGGCCCAGTATCTGGGCGGGGACCAGGACTGATCCGGTGCGGGTCCTCAGCCCTCGGCGGGGGTGGCGCGCGGGGGAACGAGCCCTCGCAGCGCGGCCTCGGCGTCGGGGCCAGCTTCCGCCGCCGCGAGGTTTGCCGCCGCGATGGCTTCGATGACTTCCCGGCGCTGGATGGGCACACCGCGGGGCGCCTCAATGCCTATCCGAACACCGTCGCCGCGGCCTTCCAGAACCGTGATGACGATGCCGTCGCCGATCATGATCTGTTCGCCCGGCTTGCGTGTAAGTACCAGCATCCTCTCAATCTACCCTTCGGCGCGGGGAGCGTCGGACGATTCCCGCGCGTTCTGCCATGTCGGGGCGGGCCCTGCCGGGCGCCCGTCGATCCAGCCCACGGGCAGTCCCAGTCCATTGACGCTTTCGGGTGACCCCGTCTCTGCGGCGCCGACCACCGCTACGGCGCTGACGTTGAGCTGGGCGGACAGCACGCTGACCCAGCGCGCCGTGTCCTCATGCTTGCGTCCGGCGTCAACCACTACCCAGACCTGGTCGGCCGAGAGCGCGGCGACGGACTGCACCCGGGCCAGGGCGTTGCGGGCTTTGCCGAGTCCGAACGCCACCAGGACCGTGCGCTCCGTCACCACGGCGTGGGCGCGCGCGGCCGTGGCGCTTTGGCGTCCGTCCACGTGCAGGTGGCCGTAGGCGGAGAGCTCGCCGGCGGTCCGCACATCGGCGCCCCCGGCCGCCGTGGACATTGTCAGGGCAGTGTCCATTGCGTCCTCCCCCAGCCCGATCAGGACCACGAGATCCCCGACGCCGGTCAGTGGAGCAGGGGCGCCCGGCGCACGGCCCGGCGAGCTGCCCGGCGCGGTGGCCGCGGCAGCAGAGGGCGGTACGGTGGGCGGCGCGGCGGCGGAATGTCCGGCAGCAGGTCCCGGGT